>DHHS01000139.1:0-19003 GCA_002403415.1 Sphingomonas sp. UBA4766
GAACTGCTTGATGCCGAACATGCCCATGTTGGAGAGGCTCGCGGTGCCGCCCTGATATTCCTCCGGCTTGAGCTTCTGGTCGCGGGCGCGCGCTGCCAGGTCCTTCATCGCGGTCGAAATCGCGGAGACCGAACGGGTGTCAGCATGTGTAATCACCGGCGTAATCAGCCCCGACGGCGCCGATACCGCCACCGAAACATCAGCGCGGGTGAAGGTGATGAGCTGGTCGGGGGTGAACATCACATTGCATTTGGGTACCCGGACCAGGCTGACCGCAAGTGCCTTGATGAGCAAGTCATTGACCGACAGCTTGACACCGGTCGCCGCAAGCGCGGCGTTCAACTCTGCCCGCAGCTTCAGCAGCGCGTCTAGCCGGATATCAACCGTGAGGTAGATGTGCGGCACCATCTGTTTCGATTCGGTCAGGCGGCGCGCGATCGTCTTGCGGACATTGGAGAGCTTTTCGGCGATGTGCGGAATGTCGGGGATGATCGCGGGCTTGGGCGCGGGCGCTGCGGGTGGCGCGGCGACCGGCGCAACCGCAGGAGCGGTCTCCACCCTCAAGGGCGCGGCATCGGCGCGCGCAACCGCCACATCAACCCCTTGAACATCAGCCTTAATGATCCGCCCACCCGGCCCCGTGCCGCTGAGTGCTGCAAGATCGACGCCCTTTGCTTCGGCGAGGCGCCGCGCGAGCGGGCTCGCCTTGATCCGCTGCATCGCCGGAGCGGAGCGCGACGGCGGGGGGGAGGCGACCGGCGCGACTGACGCAGGCGCGGACGCAGCGGCGACGGGAGCGACGGGCGTTGCCGCTGCCGTCGCCACGGAAACCCCTCCCGCCTCCTCGCCATCGCTGACGAGCACCGCAATCACCGTGCCGACCTTCACATTGTCGGTCCCTTCGGCGATCAGGATCTTGCCGATAATGCCTTCGTCAACGGCTTCGAATTCCATCGTTGCCTTGTCGGTTTCGATCTCGGCCATCAGATCGCCCGACTTGACCGAATCGCCCTCTTTCACCAGCCACTTGGCCAGCGTTCCTTCCTCCATCGTGGGGGACAGTGCAGGCATTTTGATGTCGATCGGCATGGGAAGGCGGGTCCTTCAAATCAGTCCGGGGAGCGACCTATCCCTTCGCCATCCGCGCGCGCGGGTCAAGTCCACTTGCGCAGACGCAGTCGACACGCCACCTTCGCCCTGGGATAGGATGGACCTGAAAATGCGCATTTATCTGGTCGTGATTGATGAAAGCCCGGAAGCACGGGTGGCGCTGCGCTTTGCGGCACGACGCGCAGTCAAAACGGGCGGCGGCGTCGATATTCTCGCACTGGTCCCCGATACCGATTTTGTGCCGTGGGGCGGGGTGCAGGCAACGATCGCAGATGAAGCCCGCACCAATGCCGAAGCGCTGGTCGCCTCAGCAGCAGGCGCGCTTATCAACGACTCCGGGCTGAAACCGCGAATCACCGTGCATCAGGGCGACGCCCGCAAGTTCATCCGCGAGATGATTGCGACGAACCCGGAAATCGCCGCCCTTGTGCTCGCCGCCGCGCCGAGCGGACCGCCGGGGCCGCTGGTCGACCATTTCACAGGCACCGATGTTGGCGCGCTGCCGGTGCCGGTGATGATTGTGCCCGGCTCGCTATCACCAGAGGCCATTGATCGGCTTAGCTAAGGAAATTTGCGCAACCTCCTCTGAGGTAGGCGTTCTTCCGCCACTTTGCGAACACAAATGATGGCAACACCCGCGTTGTTGGCCAACGGCGGGACGTAGAAGACATGGTTCAGCGATTGCGCGGCATAACGCTGCTGCTAACGATTTTTGGCGCGATGGCACTGCTCGCCACTGCCCCCGCGCCGCGCAGCGACTGGCGCCCGGTCGTCAGCGGGCGGCTGGCAAATGGCGTGCGCTACGCGATCCTGCCGCGCGAGGGCAGCGAGCCGGGGGTCGCCCTGTTGATGCGCAACGAGGGCGGCTTCATCGCCGAACGGCGCCCCGGCGAGCGCGGCCTTGCGCATCTCATCGAGCATTTGGCCTTTCACAGCCCGACCAAGGCCGCACCCAATGACGCGCATCACTTTTTGCGGATCGGCCTGCCGCTGACATTTTCTGCACCGACGGCGGGAACGACGAGTTGGCGCGAATCGAACTATTTCGTGTCGACCAAAACCACCGCCCCACGCGACCTCGACACATTGCTTCGCCTGTTTCGGGAGGTCGCGACCGACCTTACTTTCCGTGCCGACATTGTCGACGATCAGCGTGCCGACGTGATGCGCGAGATGACGTGGCGCAAACCGGGGAACGACACCTATGCGCGTTACATCGCCGCCGTCGCGCCCGGATCACCCACCGACGTGATCGACGCCCAGAATTCCGATGATGTGCCCGCCGCCCCGGTCGCGACGATCCGTGCGCTTTATCACCGGCTTTACCAGCCGCAGAACATGATGGTGGTCGTCGTCGGCGCGGTTGATGCCGTGCGGACCCGCGCGCTGATCACCAAACGCTTTGGCGGATGGCGGCGCAGCGCGCAGGCTAACCAACGCCCGCCCTATCCAACCTTCGACGAGGCCCGCATCAAGCCGATCACGGTCGCAGCCTTGCCCGAGGGGCGGCGCAGTGTGATGATGACCGTGGTGATGCCAAGCCCGCCAGTGCCAGCGTCGCGCAGAGCGCAGGCCGATGCCGCGATCCTCGACATGCTGGCGATTCGCGCTGTCGGCGACCGGCTGGCGCAGGGTCAGGCAGGGAAAGCGGGCGTCTGGATCGAACAGGGCGACCAGGGCCACAGGCTAATCATCCTGTGGGACGACCCTGCCCATGATCGCTGGACACAGGCGGTTGCCAACCTGCGAAGCACGACCTGCGACCTGCGCCTGAACGGCTTCAGCGCCGTTGAATGGGATGCAGCGCGTCGTAATGTGCTCGACGAGTTGACGCAGCGTGCGCAAGCGATGCCAAGCGTGCCCAACGTCGAGTTGGCGAAAGACTTGTCGCGTGCCGTGGCCGATGGGCGGATGCTGATCCCGCCTGACGAATTGTTGCAGCGCGCCCGCATACTCTTGCCTGCCACGAACCGCGCCAGCGGCAGCCATTGGTGGCGGAGCCAATGGACCGCCGCACGCGAGCATTTGCGGGTCGAGGCACCCGAACTCGCGACTGTGGCCGATCCGGTGATGGCGGTGCGCGCCGCCGCCGATCGCGCAGCCGACAGCCGGTGCACGCTCCGCCGCTGAACAAGGTAACGAGCATGGCCGTGTCCAAACCCCTTGCCCCCGCGCCGCGCGCACGCCACCATGCAGCCATGCGCATGATCCTACTCGCCCCCGCCCTGATTGCCCTTTCCGCTGCAGCGAAAGCGCCGGATGCCCCCTCCCCCGCGCGGCTTAAGGCCGATGTCGAGGCAATGGTCGCGTTCGGCACGCGCAACACGCTGTCCTCGACCACCGACCCCAAGCGCGGTATTGGCGCCGCGCGCAACTGGGCAGCGGCACGGTTTGAGGCCATCGCGAAGACGTGCGGCGGCTGCATCACCGTCGAGCGGATTTCACGCAGCTTCACCGGTCCGCGCGCGCCCAACGGCGTGATCGTCGAAAATGTGCTCGGCATCCAAAAGGGGCGCGATCCGAACCGCTTCATTATCGTCGGCGCGCATATCGACAGCCGAGGATCAGACACGCTCGACATCACCAAGGACGCGCCGGGCGCCAATGACGATGCGTCGGGCGTCGCGCTCGTGCTAGAGGCGGCACGGCATTTGTCGAAGCAGCAATTCGACGCAACCATCGTCTACGCCGTCTTTTCGGGCGAGGAACAGGGGCTGTGGGGCGGCACCTTGCTGGCGGAGACGGCGCGCGACCGCGGCTGGGAAATTTCGGCGATGCTCAATAACGACATTGTCGGTAACACGCTGGGGCAAAACGGCATCCGCGTTGCCGACCGGGTGCGGGTGTTTTCAGAGGGTATCCGCACGTCGGAGGATTTGCGCGCGCAACTCGCCCGGCGCGCCAATGGCGGTGAGGATGACGGGCCAAGCCGAATGCTGGCGAAGACGATCGACGACATCGCGGCGACGATCCCCGGCGGGCTCGACGTATTTGTCGATCGCCGCCCCGACCGGTTCGGGCGCGGGGGCGATCATGAACCGTTCTTGCGGCTCGGCTATCCGGCGGTGCGCTTTTCGGTGGGGGCCGAAAACTGGACGCAGCAGCATCAGGATCTCCGGCGCGAAGGCGGCATCGATTATGGCGATACTGTCGACAAGATGGATTTCCCCTATCTGGCGAAAGTCACCGCGATCAACATCGCCACGATCCGCCGCCTCGCCGCAGCACCCGCCGCGCCCAAGGGCGTGACCATTGCCGGCGCGATCAGCTTTGACACCGATGTCAAGTGGCAGGCGGTGCCCGGCGCTGCCAGATATCGGGTTTACTGGCGGCGGACCGACGCGGCGCGCTGGACCGGGTCACGCCTGGTGACGGGCACGTCAGCCAAGCTCGTCAATGTTTCGATCGACGACCATTTGTTCGCAGTTTCCGCAATTGGCACGGCCGGCGCAGAGAGCGTGCCCGTGCTCGCGGGGCCGGAACCCCGCTGAGCAGCCCGCCGCTTACCGGCAGCAGCAGCGCGGCTTGCGATAAACCTTGCGCGCGGGCTTGCGATAGACCTTGCGCTTGGCCGCGACATAGCGGGTTTCGGTAATGTATTCGGTCACCGTGGTCGTCACGACCGGCGCGGACTGGATCGTCACCGTCGACACCGTGCCGGGCGGACCCGCAGGATAGAATTGCCCGTTGACCGTCACCCCACTTGCATAGCCGCCCGCGCTATAGGTCTGGTAATAGCCGCCAGCGGGCACTTGGGTGACTTGCGGCTGTTGATAGGTGACAACGGGCGGCGGCCCTTGAACCGGTTGCGGTGCCTGGGTCCAGGTCCCGCTATAGGTGCCCTCCCACCGACCGGGGGCGCTGTAATAACCCTGATAGCCGCTATTCGGGCCGCTGGCATAGGCGCCCTCATATCGGTCCCAGCCGATATTGCTGACCGAGTCGTAGACCCGGCCGCGATCGTCGATCATCACTGCATCGTCATAATAGCGAATCCAGCGATAGCCGCGCGGGGGCGTCGCCAGACCGAAATAGGCATAGTCGTCGATGAAGAAGTTGGAGCCGATCCAGTAATTCGGCACGCGCCAGCCGCGCACCGGACGGCGATAGGCCGCCCAACCGCCGGGCGCGCGATAGCCGCCTTCCCAGCGGCCATTGATCTGCCCACCCCAGCGCGAGGAGCGGGGGCCCTGCGGCACTTGGTTCAGCGTGTGCGCAGGCGGGCCCTGCACCGTGTGGGTCTGCACGGGCACTTGCTGGACCGGGACGGGGGGGAGCACGCGCCCGGTTGAAATCGCCTGCGGCGCGGCGGGCAGGTGAGCGCCATATTGCGCGCCATACTGACCGGCGTTCGCGTCGAGTCGCTGCGCAAACGCGGGCGTCGCACTGGCGGCGGAGGAAAGAACAATCATCGCAATCAAGCGGCTTTGCATGGTAAACGCTCCCTGCTGATCGCCGCCGCAAGTCGTTGGCGGACAATCAATTAACGGTTTTGTTACCATTTTCTGCCGATTTCCGCCAGTTGGCACCGCTGTGCCACTTTGGGGCAATGACAGGCGGGCAGACTTTAGAGGCGCGTCGCCAGCAATGCGGCCAGCGCTTCCACCCCCGCCGCATCGGTTGCATCGAAACGTGCGGCTCGTGGGCTGTCGAGATCGATCACCGCGATAAGCACGCCGTCGCGCACGATCGGTACCACCAGTTCGGACGCGCTATCGGCGTCGCAGGCGATGTGGCCGGGAAAGGCGTGGACGTCCTCGACGAGCTGCGTCGTTCGGCTCGCCGCTGCCGTTCCGCACACGCCCTGCCCCATGGGTATGCGGATGCATGCAGGCTTGCCGATAAACGGCCCCAACACCAGTTCGCCCTCGACCAGCCGGTAAAACCCCGCCCAGTTGAGATCAGGCAGATATTGCCATATCAGCGCTGCGGCATTGGCCATGTTCGCGACCGGATCGGGCTCGCCCGCAGTTAGCGCATCCATCGCGCCGCACAGGTCACGGTAGAGCGCGGGCTTGTCGCCCGTGTCGATCGCAAAGTCATACATGACGTCGGATGTAGACGCACAGCGCGGCGGGCACCAGCCCCGGCGGGCCCGACCTTGCCATCCCGATATGGCGCTTGCGTTGCCCGCCCGGCTCGCGGCACAGTCGTGCCAGCGAAGGAGAGCGCGATGCCAGCACCATACCCCATTCCGCCGCATTGGGCCGCAACCGCGCATGTCGATGCCGCGCGCCACGCCGCGATGACGGTGGCGGCGCAGAACGATCCCGATGCCTTCTGGTTGGAACAGGCGGCCCGGCTCGACTGGATCACGCCACCGACACGCGCCGGCGACTGGTCGTTTGAGGAGGCGACATTCGGGATCCAATGGTTCGCTGATGGCGTGCTGAACGTCAGCGCGAATTGCATCGACCGGCATCTGGCGACACGCGCTGACCAGACCGCGCTGATCTGGGAACCCGATGCGCCAGAGGAAGCCCCCCGCCGCTTCACCTATGCACAATTGCACGCCGAAACCTGCCGCTTTGCCAATGTACTGAAGGCGCAGGGCGTGGCGAGGGGCGACCGCGTCACCATTTACATGCCGATGATCCCGGAGGCCGCCTTTGCGGCGCTGGCGTGCGCGCGGATCGGAGCCATTCATTCGGTGGTGTTCGGCGGCTTTTCGGCAGAGGCGCTGGCCGGGCGGATCACCGATTGCGACTCCAAACTCGTCATCACCGCCGACGAAGGCCGCCGCGGGGGCAAACGCATTCCATTGAAAGCCGCAGTCGACGCCGCCGCCGCCCATGCTCGGTGCCTGGAACGGGTCATTGTCGTCGCGGCGACCGGAGCCGAGGTCGCAATGCAGCCCGGCCGCGACGTCTGGTATCACGCGGCCGCCGCATCCGTCCCGGCCGATTGCCCCCCCGAACCGATGAACGCCGAAGACCCGCTGTTCATCCTCTACACCAGCGGATCGACCGGCAAGCCAAAGGGCGTGCTCCACACCAGCGGCGGTTATCTGCTGTGGGCGAGCCTCACCCATCACTGGTGTTTCGATTATCGGCCCGGTCCAGAGTCAGCGGCCGTGTGGTGGTGCGCCGCCGATATCGGCTGGGTGACGGGGCATAGCTATATCCTCTACGGCCCGCTCGCCAACGGCGCGACGACGTTGATCTATGAAGGGCTGCCTAACTGGCCCGACGCCAGCCGCATCTGGCGGATTGTGGATCGTCACCAGGTGCACACGGTGTTTACCGCGCCCACCGCGTTGCGCGCGCTGATGAAGGAGGGCGACGCACCGGTGCGGACGACATCGCGCGCCTCACTCAAGCTGCTTGGCACGGTGGGCGAACCGATCAACCCGGAGGCGTGGCGCTGGTATCACGAGGTCGTCGGCGAAAGCCGCTGCCCGATCATCGATACCTGGTGGCAGACGGAGACGGGCGGCGCGATGATCGCACCCATGCCCGGTGCCACCGCGCTAAAACCGGGGAGCGCGACCCGCCCCCTGCCCGGCGTGCAGCCGCAGATTGTCGATCCCGAGGGCCGGGTGATTGACGGCGTGGCCGAGGGCAATCTCGTAATTGCGGGAAGCTGGCCTGGGCAGATGCGCACCGTCTGGGGCGATCATGCGCGCTTTTTCCAGACCTATTTCACCACCTATCCCGGTAAATATTTCACCGGCGACGGCGCGCGCCGCGATGCGGACGGCGATTACTGGATCACCGGCCGCGTCGATGATGTCATCAATGTCAGCGGCCACCGCATGGGCACCGCCGAAGTCGAGTCCGCGCTCGTTCTCCACCCCAAGGTTGCCGAAGCCGCGGTCGTCGGGATGCCGCACGACATCAAGGGTCAGGGCATCTACGCCTATGTCACGCTGAACGCGGGCGAGACGGGGGACGAGCCCTTGCGCGCCGCACTGCGCGATTGGGTACGCCGCGAAATCGGGCCGATCGCGACCCCCGACGCCTTGCAATTCGCGCCCGGCCTGCCAAAAACGCGCTCCGGCAAGATCATGCGTCGTATCCTGCGCAAAATTGCAGAGGGCGATGTGAGTGCACTCGGCGATACATCGACGCTGGCTGACCCGGCAGTGGTGGACGACCTGGTCACCAACCGGCTGTCGCTTGGCGACCGGGGCATTTGACTTGCCGGGGCACAGATACGCCGTTATGTATCGGCAATACAGTTAGTATGGAGAGAGTTTAATGCGTTTTAGTATTTCAACCCGATTGACCGCCGCCACCGCCCTGCTGGCGCTGACCGCCCCCGCGCTGTCAAAGGATGGCGCCGCCAATGCCCCGCGCTATGGCAGCTTCGGCGTCGATCTGACCAGCCGCGATACCGCGATCGCACCAGGCGACGATTTCTGGGGCTTTGCCAATGGCGGCTGGGCCAAGCGCACGACCATTCCCGCTGACAAGTCCGCGATTGGCTATGGTAATATCCTCACCGACGAAGCCGAGCAGAATGTTCGCCTGATCCTTGACGACATGGCGAAAAACCCGACCAAATATGGCGCAACCGGCAAGCAGGTCGGCGACTTCTATGCCACCTGGATGGACGAAGCCGGGATCGAGGCCAAGGGCACAGAGCCGCTAAAGCCCTATCTCGCCAAGATCGCCGCAGTCAAAGACCTGACCGAATTGCAGGTCCTGTTCGCCAGCGTTGGCTATCAATCACCCATCAGCATCAGCGTGATCCCCAATCTTGCCGATCCGACCCGCTACACTGCGGCCGTCGGCCAGAGCGGGCTGGGCATGCCGCGCGATTATTACCTGCTTCAGGGCGAGAAGTACGACGGCTATCGCAAGGCTTACCGCGCTTACATCGAAAAGATTCAGACGCTGGCCGGCATTCCCAATGCGGCCGCCAAGGCCGAAGCGATCTTCGCGCTGGAAACCGCCATGGCCAAGGAACATTGGTCGCCCGAAAAGAGCCGCGACATCGCCGCGCTCAATGACCCGCAGGATATTGCCGGGCTTGAGGCAAAGGCGCCCGAATTCGATTGGGCGCTGATGCTGAAGACCGCCGGGCTCGACAGCTCGCCCAAGGTGCTGATGGCAAACAACACTGCGATCATCGCGATCGGCAAGATCATGGTCGCGACCCCGCTCGACGTGTGGAAGGACTATATGGCCTACCATTTCGTCAGCTCGACCGCGACCTTCTTGCCCAAGGCGTTCGATCAGGCGAGCTTTGATTTCTACTCGGCCACGCTGTCGGGCGTGAAGACACCGCGCGATCGGTGGAAGCGCGGTGTGCAGTTGACCAACGGCGCGCTGGGCGAAGCGGTTGGCGCGCTATATGTCGCGCGCTTCTTCCCGCCCGCTGCCAAGGCGCAGATGCAGGAATTGATCGAAAACCTGCGCGGCTCGTATCAGGACCGGATCAGCAAATCGAGCTGGATGGACGATGCCACCCGCAAGGCCGCGCTCGTCAAGCTCGCCGCCTTTGAACCGCGCGTTGGCTATCCCGACAAATTCCTCGACTATTCGAGCTTCAAGGTGGTTCGCGGCGACATGCTGGGCAATGCCATGCGCTCGGCTGAATTTGCCAACGCGCTGCAATTGTCGCGCTTCCCCAAGCCGGTTGATCGCAGCCTGTGGGCAATGACGCCGCAAACGGTGAATGCCTATTACAGCCCTCTGTCGAATCAGATCACGTTCCCGGCCGCGATCCTGCAACCGCCCTATTTCGATCCGAATGCCGATCCGGCGGTGAATTATGGCGCGATCGGTGCAATCATCGGCCACGAAATGGGGCACGGTTTTGACGATCAGGGCAGCCAGTTCGGCCCGACCGGCAAGTTCGAAAACTGGTGGACGCCCGCCGCCAAGGCGGCGTTCAAGGAACGCACCGCCGCGCTTGCCGCGCAATATGACCAGTTTGAGAGCCTGCCCGGCAATAAGGTCAACGGCAAGCTGACGCTGGGTGAGAATATCGGCGACCTCGGCGGGCTTGAGGCCGCTTATGGCGCCTATCAGCGCTATCAGGCGAAACACGGCAAGGCGAAGGTTATCAACGGCCTGACCGGCGATCAGCGCTTCTTCATGGGCTGGGCACAGGCGTGGCAGACCAAGCTGCGCGACGATGCCGCACTCGCCCGGCTGCGCACTGACCCGCACAGCCCGCCGCTGTTCCGCGTCAACGGCGTCGTGCGCAACATGGACGCCTGGTATACGGCGTTCAACGTAAAGCCCGGCAGCAAGCTGTATCTGGCGCCCGAACAGCGCGTTCACATCTGGTAATCGGACCGGCAATCGCCCATGCTGCTCTCCATAACATGAGGAGAGGCAGCATGGGCGAAATGCAAATCCGGCCGCTGGCGCCGCATTGTGGCGCAGAAGTCACCGGCCTTGACGTGCGAACAATCGGCGAATCCGAGATGGCGGCGCTGCGCGATACTCTGGCCGAATGCGGCGTAGTGATGCTGCGCGATCAGCAGCTAAGCCCGGAGGATCACATCGCCTTTGCCCGCCGCTGGGGCAATATCGACGTCAATAACTATTTCCCCGCGAACGGCGGCTATCCCGAGATTGCCGAAGTACGAAAGGCCGAGACGCAGTTCGTCAATATCGGCGGCGGCTGGCACACCGATCACAGCTATGACGTGGAGCCGGCAATGGGCTCGATCCTGGTCGCGCGCGAGCTACCGCCAAAGGGGGGCGACACGCTGTTCGCCAGCCTTGGCGCGGCTTATGATGCGCTGTCCGACGGGTTGAAGGCGACGCTTGGCACGTTGCGCGCGGTGCACAGCGCCGATCACATCTATGGCCCCGACGGCGTGTATGCGAAAACCGATCAGGCTGCGGACCTGAAGGGGCAGGACATTCGCGCCAACGCCGTCCACCCCGCCATCATCCGCCACCCGGTCAGCGGGCGGCGCATCCTGTATGTGAACCCGGCCTTCACGCTCCATTTCGAAGGCTGGACGCGCGAGGAAAGCCAACCGCTTCTGCAATATCTCTATTCGGTGGCCATGCGCGAGGAATTCCACTGCCGGTTGCAATGGCAGCCGGGATCGGTCGCGGTATGGGATAATCGCTCAACCTGGCACCTGGCGGTGAATGACTATCACGGCCACCGCCGGCTGATGCACCGGATCACCATATCCGGCGTGGCGTTGAATTGACCAGGGTGCTAGCCCAGCCTCGATAGTCACACCGATACGTCAGGAGCGTTGCGATGCCTCAACTACGCCCACTCGACCCCAATTTTCCGATCGCGCATCAGTTGGGTGAATCCGCGTCCCCCGCCGTGCTGGTAAACATCTTCACCGTCGATGAAGCCGATGTCGACAGCCTGTTAGCGGCTTGGGAGGCCGATGCGCTGTGGATGAAGCAGCAGCCGGGTTTTATTTCGACGCAGCTTCACCGCGCCATCGGCGGTAGCTGCGCGTTCATGAACTATGCGGTGTGGGAGTCGGTTGACCATTTCCGCCAGGCCTTCACCAATCCCGCATTTCAGCAGGCGTTGGGCGCCTATCCCGATAGCGCGGTAATTTCGCCGCATCTGTTCCAGAAAATGGCTGTGACCAATCTCTGCACCGATTGAACGATTGGGGCGGCGGCAGACGTGCGCCGCCGCCCGTTACTTCATCAGCACCAGTTCTTCCGCCATCGTCGGGTGGAGCGCAACCGTCTGGTCGAACGCGTCTTTGGTCAGCCCCGCCTTCACCGCGACGGCGGCGGCCTGAATAATTTCCCCCGACTCCGGCCCGATCATGTGGAGCCCCACCACACGGTTGGTCGCGGCATCGCACACCATCTTGTACAGCGCACGTTCGTTGCGCCCCGCCAGTACATTCTTCATCGGGCGAAAGTCGGAGGTATAGACGCGCACCGTCCCATATTTCTCGCGCGCCTGCCCTTCGGTCAGGCCAACCGCGCCGATCGGCGGGTTGCTGAACACGGCGCTTGGGATGCAGCCATAATCGACGCGCGTCGGCTTGCCGCCGAAAATGGTGTCGGCAAAGGCCTGTCCCTCGCGGATCGCCACCGGGGTAAGCTGCACCCGGTTGGTGACGTCGCCGACCGCATAGATGCTGGGCACCGAAGATTGATTGTCGTCATCGACCACCACGGCGCCCCGATCAAGCGCGACGCCCGCTGCTTCCAGCCCCAGCCCGCCAGTGTTGGGGACGCGGCCGGTTGCAAATATCACGCAATCAACCGTCATCGGCTCGCCCGACATGAACTCGACGCTCAAGCTGGCATCGGCATTTTTGGTGATGGATTTGAAGACAGTGTTGAAGCGGAACTGAATCCCCTTGCCCATCGAAATCTGGAGCAGCCGGTCGCGGATCTGTTCGTCATAGCCGCGCAAGATCGCGTCGCTGCGGTTCACCACCGTCACGCTGCTGCCGAATTCGTGGAAGATCCCGGCAAATTCATTGGCGATATAGCCCGCCCCGGCGATCAGCACCCGCTTGGGAAGCGCAGGCAGATGGAATACCTCGTTCGAGGTAATCGCGTGTTCGCTACCCGGAAAATGCAACAATTGCGGCGTTGCCCCGGTCGCGATCAGGATGCGCGCCGCACTCACCATCCGCCCGCTCGCCAGCCGCACCGCATTCGGCCCGGCGACTTCGGCACGCTCCAGCACGATCTCTACCTTATGGCTGTCGAGCGTCGTGGTATAGGCGCTGTTCAGCCGATCAACTTCGGCGAGCACGGTGTCGCGCAGCCGCGGCCAGTCGAACCCGCAATCGGGCACATCCCAGCCAAAGCGGCGGGCATCGGTCAGGTCTTCGGCGAAATGCGCGCCATAAACCAACAGCTTTTTGGGTACGCAGCCGCGAATGACGCAGGTACCGCCGACACGAAATTCCTCCGCAATCGCGACGCGCGCGCCATGCGCCGACGACACGCGCGCCGCGCGCACGCCACCAGAGCCTGCGCCAATCACGAACAGGTCATAATCGAAATCGGCCATCATGCGTCTCCAAAACTCGGCGCAAACGCGCGGGCGATCAGGTCGTTGGTCGAGGGATCAAAGTCCAGCCCGCCCGCACCCGCCGCCTTTGCCATTTCCTTGCCCAGCTCAACCCCGAATTGATCGAAGGGGTTGATGCCCAGCATCACCGCGTTCACGAACACGCGCTGTTCATAAAAAGCGATCAGCGCGCCCAGTGTGCGCGGCTCCAGCACATCGATCAGGATGGTGGCGCTTGGCCGGTCGCCGGGATAGGCGCGCGCCGGGTCAGCGGGATTGGCGCGCCCCTGCATCAGCGCTGCCCCTTGCGCAAAGCAATTGAGCAGCAATTGGCGGTGGTGATCCTCGTCAAGCGTGTCGCCCGGTTCTACCGCCGCGATGAATTCGACCGGGATGAGGTGGGTGCCCTGATGCAGCAACTGAAACACCGCGTGCTGGGCATCGGTGCCCACCCCGCCCCAGGTGATCGGCGCGGTCGGGCGGGTGACGGGGTCGCCGCTCGCCGTTACGCCCTTGCCGTTCGATTCCATCTCAAGCTGCTGGAGATAGCTGGGCAGCAGGCGCAACCGCTCATCATAGGCGAATATGGCGCGGGTCGCGCACCGCTTCACCTGTGTGTAGAACAGGTCGGCAAAGGCGGCGAGCACGGGCGCATTTTCGTGGAGCGCCGCCAGCTGGAAATGCCGGTCCATCTCGCCCGCGCCGTCGAGCAGTTCCTCAAACGCTTCCCACCCAAGCGCGAGCGCCGCCGGAAAGCCGATTGACGACCACAACGAATAGCGCCCGCCGACGGATTCGGCGAACGGCAGCACGCGTGTCTCGTCCACCCCCCATTCTACAGCGCGGTCGGGTGCGGCGGTAAGCGCGATGACTCGGCCATGCGGATCGCCCACCCCGCCCTCGCGCAGCCATTGCAGCGCACTGGTCGCGTTCAGCAGCGTTTCGGTGGTGGTAAAGGTTTTGGACGCGACAACGACCAACGTTGCCTCAGGATCAAACCGGGCAAATGCCTCTTCCAGCGCGCATCCGTCGATGTTGGACACGATTGCCACCTCGTAACGCGCGTCATCGCGGCCCAGCGCATCGACCAGCAAGTCCGGACCCAGCGCTGACCCGCCAATGCCGATGTGCAGGATGTGGCGCACCGGCCCCAGCGCGCCCGCCTCGATCGCCTCGATCAGCGCGCGCATCCGGGCGTGAAGTTGGGCGGCGCGCGCGACCGCTTCTTCACTCCCCTCGCCGCGTTCGGCACCATGTTCGGCGGCGCGGCCCTCGGTGACGTTCACAGGCGCGCCCGCGAACAGCGCCTCGCGCTTGGCGGCGAGCCCCTGCGCCTTCGCCAGCGCCTCGAACGCGGCCACCGCGTCGGCGGTCAGATGTGTCTTCGACCAATCGAAATGCAGCCCTGCGACATCGACCGAATACCGCGCCACCCGCCCCGGATCGTCCGCAAACAGCGCGGCCAGCGCGGGAACCTCAAGCGCATCGATTACCTGCCATTCGGTGCTCATTGCCCAACTTCCCTGTCGCAGTGAATGTGTCGCGGTGGATGCCGCCCCGCTAGCATCGCCGCCGCGCCACCGCCACCCCTTCAGGGTTGACCTGCGTGCGGCCAAAGGCGCAAAGCGCGGTCAGATGGATGGAACTACGCCCCAGCACCTCTCAGACGCCGCCCCTGCGCAAGCGCCGCGCAGCGAATGGCGACAAACGATCGGCTTTCTGCTGAAACTTGCGATAATCTTTACCGCGCTGCGCAGTTTCGCCTTTGCCCCGTTCATGATCCCATCGGCGTCGATGATGCCGGGGCTGCTGGTGGGCGATTACCTTATCGTTTCGAAATTCAGCTATGGCTGGTCGCGCCACAGCCTGCCGTTCAGCGTGCCGATCCTGTCTGGTCGCGCCTTTGCCGCGCTCCCGGCGCGCGGGGACATTGCAGTGTTCAAGGCGCCGCCCCTCAACCGGCAGGATTATATCAAGCGCGTCATCGGCCTACCCGGCGATACGATCCAGATACGCGGCGGACAGATCATCCTGAACGGGGTCGCGGTGCCGCAACAAGCCGCCGGTGACGGCATTGCTCCGATCGCGCCGGGCGAGGGCTGCCCCGCCGCCATGCAGCTCAGCCGGGGTGGCATCGTCCAGTGCCGCTATCGCCGGTTTCGCGAGACGATGCCGGGCGGCAAAACCTATATCGTGATGGATCGCGGGACTACAGCAGCGGATGATACCGCGCTGTTCACCGTCCCCGCCGGACATCTCTTCATGATGGGCGACAATCGCGACAACAGCGCCGACAGCCGCTTTCCGGCGGTGCCGGGGCAGGGCATCGGCTATGTGCCGGTCGACAATCTGGTCGGACGCGCGCAGTTTTTGTTCTTTTCAACCGATGGCAGCGCGTCGTGGCTGCTCCCCTGGACATGGGTTTCCGCCGCACGCTGGCACCGGATCGGCGGCGCGTTGTGACCGATCCCCTAACCGGCTGGCTCGCCGATGCGTTGGGCGCAACGCCGCGCGATCTGGCGCTTTACCAACGCGCGCTGACGCATGGCAGCCAGGGGGCGGCCAATTATGAGCGGCTGGAGTTTCTGGGCGACCGGGTGCTGGGCCTTACCATTGCCGAATGGTTGTATGAGCGGTTTCCGAACGAGGCCGAGGGGGCGCTGTCAAAGCGGCTGAACGCGCTGGTCAGCGGCACCGTGTGCGCCGAGATCGCGCGCGAGCTGTCGCTGGCGGCACATCTGCGGCTGGGCAAGCAAGCGCGCGACGATGGCGCGTTCGACAGTGACAATGTGCTGGGCGACGCGGTGGAAGCGCTCATCGGCGCACTTTTTCTCGACCACGGGCTGGCGGCAGCGCGGGGCGCGGTGCGCCAACTCTGGGCCAGCCGGATCGAGCGCGACGTGCGCGCGCCTCAGCATCCCAAGTCCGCGCTCCAGGAATGGGCCGCCGCGCATCAGCGCCGCCCGCCCGAATATGCGATCGTTGAGCGCTCCGGCCCCCACCACGCCCCGCGCTTCACGGTCAAGGTGGCGATCGGCAAACTCGCCGAAGCAGTGGCAGAAGGCGCATCGAAGCAAGAGGCGGAGACCGCGGCGGCGGCGGCCCTGCTTGCCCAATTGGAGTGCGGTCGATGACCCAAAAATGCGGCCTGGTCGCGGTCGTGGGCGCGCCGAATGCGGGCAAATCAACGCTGGTAAACGCGCTCGTCGGCCAGAAGGTGGCAATCGTCAGTCCAAAGGCACAGACGACGCGCGTGCGCCTGATGGGCGTCGCGCTGGAGGGAGAGACACAAATCCTGCTCGTCGATACGCCCGGCATCTTCGAGCCCAAGCGTCGCCTCGACCGCGCAATGGTCGCGGCCGCATGGGGCGGAGCGGAAGGCGCAGACCTGATCGCGATGGTGGTCGATGCCAAGGGCGGGCTTGGCCCCAAAGTGATGCCGATTGCAGAGGGGCTGGCGGCACGGCGAGAAAAGAAATTCCTGATTCTGAACAAGGTCGACCTCGCCGACAAGGCGCGCCTGCTCGTCCACGCCGAGCGGCTGAACGCCGCCGCCGGTTTCGCGGAGACGTTTTTCGTGAGTGCGGCCACCGGCGATGGCTTGGGTGAGCTAAAGGCTGCGCTCGCCGCCGAAATGCCCGTCGGCCCCTGGCATTTCCCCGAAGATCAGGTGTCGGACGCGACCGAGCGGATGCTGGCCGCCGAAGTAACCCGCGAACAGCTTTACCTCCAGCTTCACGCCGAACTCCCTTATGACAGCGCGGTTGAGACCGAGCAGTATAAGGAGCGCGACGACGGGTCGGTCGAAATCCACCAACAGATCCTTGTCGCGCGCACCAGCCAGCGCGCGATTGTGCTGGGCAAGGGCGGTGCGCGGATCAAGGAAATTGGCGCGCGAGCCCGCACCGAGTTATCGACCCTGATGGAGCGAAAAGTGCACCTCTATCTGCATGTCAAAGTGAAGGAAAACTGGGACGAAGACCGCGGCGTTTACCGCGACATGGGATTGGATTGGGTCGAATGAAGCAGGTTCGAGCAGCAATTGTTCAGGCATCCCCCATTCCGATCGCGATATCGGACGGGATTACGGCGCTGGTCGGCCATGTCGCGCGCGCGGTCGATGAGGGTGCCGAGGTGGTCGCATTCGGCGAGACCTTTTTGGGCGGCTATCCGCTCTGGCTCGACGAGGCAGCGGGTGCGGCACTGTGGGACCATCCGGGTGTGAAAGCACTCCACGCGCTGATGCTCGACGGTGCCGTGCGCGAAGCTGACCCGCGCTTCGAACCGTTACAGGCTCTGGTCGACAAGGCGGGCGTGTGCGTATCGGTCGGCGCGCATGCGCGTGTCCGATCGAGCATCACCAACACGCAGTATATCTTCCGCCCCGGCCAGCCGGCCCTCCCCCACCGCAAGCTGGTGCCGACGCATGGCGAGCGTTTGATCTGGGCGCGCGGCGACGGGTCGACGCTCGACGTCCACGAAGCCGCTTGGGGGCGGCTCGGCAATCTGATTTGCTGGGAACATTGGATGCCGCTCGCACGCGCCGCCATGCACCATGCGGGCGAGCATATCCATGTCGCCGCCTGGCCTTCTGCGCGCGACATGTATGCGGTCGCGGCCCAGCATTATGCGTTTGAGGGGCGCTGCTTCGTGCTGTCGGCGGCGACCATCCAGCACCGCGACGAGGTGCTAGATGGCCTCGCGCGCGCGGGGGGCAATGCGGAGGCCGAGGCGCTGATCCGGCAAATGCCCGACGGCCAGCTTCAAAATGGCGGCAGCGGCATTTACGCGCCCGATGGCAGCGTGCTCGCGCGCGCAGGCGCTCAAGCCGAAATCATCGGCGCAACGCTCGACATGGCGATGATCGGCCGCGAGCTGGCCGCACTCGACACCGATGGGCATTATAGCCGGCCCGATGTGTTTGAACTCCACGTCAACCGCCGGGCGACACCGGGCGTGGTGGAAGGGTAGCGCGCCCCGTCATCCCGGCCCTACTAAGGCCGCCCATTCGGCCATGCTGCGGGGCTGCTCGTCCATCACCTTTGCATCAGGTGGCAGGGTGATCCACGGCTGCTTGCTCCCCACCCAGATATGCGCGGCGGGCACCAGCTCCGCACTGCGGTCGAGCGTGCCGCAGCGCAGCGTGCCAAAGCCGGGACGCGTGTTATTTTCAGAGAAAATGCGCGTCTTGCACAGCGCGCAGCCCCAGATTGCCGACCCCGCGCCGCTTGGCTGGACATAATCGCCCTTGTCCAGCTCGCCCGTAATCTCAAGATCTTGGCGCGCAAACATCATATGCTCGCTAAACGCACTGCCGGTGCGCGACTGGCATAAAGTGCAGTGGCAAGCATAGGGCTGCATCCGAAACCCCGTGCGCAACGTGTAGCGCACCGCCCCGCACAAACACCCGCCGGTCAGTTCACCCTGCATCGCTTAATCCCTCCCCCGCGCGAATACGCGCCCCTTGCTCATCGAGTTGTGGCGGCAGGCTCGCCTCGCGCACGGGCGCCGCGCCGAACTTCACCGGCGGGCGCATTTCGAAATAATCGCCCTCGCTCGGGTGCGTGCGCCGCTGGAAAAAGCCGGTCGCGTGCAAATGCGGGTCGTCCATGATGTCATCGACGTCGCGCGCCGCCCGCGCGGGCAGGTTTGCCGCTTCACACCGCACGAGCAGCTCGGCCGTGGTCAGGCCCGGCGTCAGCCGCGCGACTTCGCGATACATCAGCGCCATGTTGCGGAACCGGTCGGGCGTGGTGGCCAACGCTGGCTGCTCCAGAAACGCGGACGCACCGAGCAGTTCGAACAGCGCGAGCCAATGCCGGTCGCCATAAGCGGCAATCGCGACATAGCCGTCACTGGTTGGGAAAGGCTGGCGATTTGGGTCGACCTGGCGCGCGTAACAGGATGGCGCGTTCGGCGGGTCGAACGTCATCCCGCCCAGATGTTCGAGCAGGATGAAATGCGT
>DHHS01000139.1:19356-22833 GCA_002403415.1 Sphingomonas sp. UBA4766
CGGTGGATGAGGGCTGCGAGCACGGCATAGACGCCGTGCAACCCCGATACCTTGTCCGCGATGAGCGACGGGATGAACCGAGGGGCCGCGCCGCCGTCGACGCGCTTGGACAGGCTGGTCGCGCCGCTCGCGGCCTGAATCACATCGTCGTAAGCGGGGAGATCGGCATAAGGACCGTCCTGCCCAAAACCGACGCAGTGGACATAGATGATGTCAGGGCGGACCCTGCGCACGCTGTCATAATCAAGGCCCAGCCGCTCCATCCCCTGCCCGCGCACATTGGATACAAACACATCGGCGTCGGCCAGCAGCGCCATCATCACCGCCAGATCGTCGGGATTTTTCAGATCAAGCACCACCGATTGCTTGCCGCGGTTGAGCGCCATAAAACCTGGCCCCATTCCCGGCGTCGCCCCCGGCTTGCCCGCCCAGCGGAAAACATCGCCCGCGGGCGGGGATTCGACCTTGATGACGTCCGCGCCCAGATCAGCCAGCGTCTGCGTGGCATAGGGGCCGAACACCACACTGGTCAGGTCGACGACCTTGACCCCGCTGAGCATCGGCTTGCCGTCTCCCGGTGTCATGCCGCACTCCTGATCGCAGTGATGATGTTGGCGCGGCCATCATGCGCGATCGTGGCGATGCGGCCAAGCGGATCATCAGCCAGCAAGGCGGCGAGGATCGCGGCATCATCACGGACGTTGCGGGCAAGGATGCGTGCGCCCTCCGCCGTCTTGCCGATCACATAGCCGCGCGTCGGCACGCCCTTGGTGAAGGCGACCGTGTAGGTCTCGATCCGCGCTTCTGCCGGGCCAGTGACGAGCACGGGCACATCGTCCGCGGCAATGTCGCGCGCAAGGTCGTCGCTCGACACTGGCGCCCAATCGGCGGCGGGCTGCGCCGAATAAACACCCGCTGCCTCCTTTGACAGGAACCCGCCATTCGCCAGCACCAGCCCAAAGTCACCGCGCTGCGCGCGCAACCGTTCGGCCATGGTCGCAATCGCGTGCAGCGCATAGCCATTGCCCGGCCCGCCGAAAAACGGCAGCCCACCCGTCACGGTCAGCGGTGTCACGCGCCAGTCCAGTCCCAGCGCCTCCGCCGCGATGAACACGGCGCAGGGAAAGCAAGAATACAGGTCGAATAGGGCAATATCGGCGGTCACCTTCCCCGCCGATGACAATGCGCGCGCCAGCACCAGTTCGGTCGCGCGCGACCGCGACAAATCGGGCCGCTCGGTCGGCACACGATCAGCCGCCGCCGCATAGCCATGGAGGTAAATTCGCTGCGCCCGTCCAATCCCCAGCCGGTCCGCCTCCCCCGCCGACGTCAGCACCAACGCGGCACCCTGGTTCACGGCGTCCTGCGCGACATGCCATTTGAGATAGGGATCGGCGACGGGGTAGTTTTCGGCAGACGGGGTGGCGAGGAAATCGGCACTGCGCTCGGTTGGAAACTGGCTGTGCGGATTGGCGGCGGCAATCTGCGACAAGCCCGCCCAAAGCTGCGCCATCAACGCGCCATGCGCCGCGCGCGACAAGCCCCAGCGCCCACGCAATGCGTGCTCAATCGCCGGATAGGTAACGGGCGGGCGGCCCAGCCCATTGGCGATCTCATAGGGAGAAAGTAGCCACGGCCCCATGCCGCGATCGGTGAAGTTCGCGGTGCTGCTGCGCGACCAGTCAAGCGTCTGGCCCGCGCGAGTGGCGGCCTTCAGCGTCGCTGTCGCCTCCGCGCCCGCGATCAGCACGGCACGCACCTCGCCTGCAAAAATCGCGTCGACCGCCTCATTCACCAGCGCTTGCGGCTGATCGCCGCCCGCGAATGAATATGCCGCGTCCACAGCGCCCAACCCCAGATCCTCGGCCAGCGTGCCCGGCGGATTGGCGCAGCGGCCAAAGGGTTGCGGCACGCCGGGCACTGAATCGTCCATCGAACGCACCACCATCACCCGGTCGATTGCCGCCGCCACGCCCGCCGCACCGCAATCGTCGATCGCCAGCCGCGCGGCATCGGCGCGCAACGTCTGTGGATCGGGGGCTATCCCCTCGCCCGCCCAGCGCCGGGTGCATTGGCCGACCCCGACGAGCACGGGGGTGCGCGGGTCAAGCCCGCTCATGCGACCGTCGCCAGCATCGCGTCCACCCACTCGGGCACCAGCACGCCCGCTGGCCCTGTGCGGCTTTCGGCGAACAAATGGCTGCCCGCGCTTGGTTCCAGGTTCAACTCCAGCGTGTCGGCGCCGTGCCAGCGCGCCGTCTGCACAAAGCCCGCCGCCGGATACACCGCGCCTGATGTGCCGATCGACACAAAGATGTCGGCGCGGGCCAATGCGGCCTCGATGACCTCCATCCGGTAGGGCATCTCTCCGAAAAACACGATATCGGGTCGCAGCGCCGCCGCGCCGCACTGCGGACAGGTGGTGCGGGGCGGCAAGTCCTGCTCCCAGCGCGACTGGTCCCCGCACGCCGCGCACAGCGCCGAGCGCAGCTCACCATGCATATGGAGCAACCGTCGCGCGCCCGCCCGCTCGTGCAGGTCATCGACATTTTGGGTCACGATCAGCAGCTCGCCCGGCCACATCGCGTCCAGCCGGGCCAACGCCAGGTGCGCAGCATTGGGCTGGACGCGGACGAGCGCTGCCCGGCGCAGATCGTAAAAGCGGTGGACGAGCATCGGATCGCGCGCCAGCGCTTGCGGGGTGCAGACATCCTCCACCCGGTGCCCCTCCCACAACCCGCCGGGGCCGCGAAACGTGGCAATGCCGCTTTCCGCTGACACGCCCGCCCCGGTCAGGATGACGATGGAATCGGCGTCTATCATAAACCGAGCATAGGAAATACATCCACGACGCGCCAGCGCACCAAAGACTGCTTGTCGCTGGCCCCTGCTATCTGCCATGCGGATCACGCAGCGCGGGAGAGGATGCGATGACAGCAATCGGAATCTTGGGCAGTGGCGGGCGCATGGGCCGCGCCATTGGTGACGCGCTGGCGGGCTATGGCGCAACGCTTGCCGGGGGCATTGACGCCGGTGGCGATCCCGGTCCGCTCGCGATCGCAGCCGACGTGCTGGTCGATTTCACTGTACCGGGCGCGCTTGCCGCCAACCTTGCCGCCGCCCGCACGGCAGGAACGCCAATCCTGATCGGCACCACGGGCCTCAATACCGCGCATCACCGACTGATTGACGAGGCGACGGCAGAAATCGCCGTGCTGCAAACCGGCAATACTTCGCTGGGGGTGACATTGCTCGCGCGGCTGGTGCGCGAGGCAGCGGCGCGGCTTGATTCGAGCTGGGACATCGAGATCGTCGAAATGCACCACCGGGCGAAGGTGGATGCGCCGTCAGGCACCGCGCAATTGCTGGGCGAGGCTGCGGCGCGTGGGCGCGGCACCACGCTCGGCGATGTATCGGTCGTCGGTCGCGCCGGGCTGTCAGGCGATCGGGCGGAGGGAACGATCGGCATTGCCTCGC
>DHHS01000058.1 GCA_002403415.1 Sphingomonas sp. UBA4766
GGCACCCCGGCCATTGATCTAGGCCCGATGAAGGCTGGAGAACAATTCTTCATGCGCGGCGCTTCGTTCATTACAATTTCGGGCGGGAAGCTAGCCCGGATCGTTGATTTAAGCTGATCTGTGACAGGCGGAGGTTTTGGGGAGCGCCTTTTTGCGCTCCCCATTTCTCGATCCCCTGTTCTGAAGTCAGTATCCAGTGGGGTGGAAGCTATGGGCAACTACGGTCTCAAACCTGCCGCCGGCTATCCACCCACCCCCGTTCACAATCGGCGGCCGCGACCACTCCCGAAACCTGTTCGGCAGCTTCAGTGGTTTTTCGCCAGCAGCCGACATTCTGAAAGCGGCCCCAATTACGCCGCTAAGTCGAACGTTTACGCATGCCATAAGCTGAAATAGCATGGGCTCTTCGCACGAGGATCGAGTATGGTCGCAATGCAGCTCGAGCCTATCGGCCCCAACATATGGGTGACGAACGGCACCGATATCAAATTCATGGGTTTGCTCTTGGGCACCCGCTCCACGATCGTCCGTCTCAGCGATGGAGGCATGTGGATGCACTCGCCAGTTTCGTACAATTCTGACCTCGCGGCGGAGGTCGAGGATCTTGGGCCGGTCCGTTTTCTGGTGGCGCCCAATGTCTATCACCACTTCTTCTTGAAGGAATGGCAGGATCATTACCCTGACGCTGAGCTTATTGGGCCACGAGACCTTCCTGCCAAACGGCCAGACCTGATTTTTTCCGCCTTGTTTGATGATCGACGATGCGACCCATGGTCCAGCGAGATCGACCGGGTTGTTTTTGAGGGCAGCCGCGCTTTCGATGAGCATGTGTTTTTCCACCGTGCATCGCGAACGGCAATACTCACCGATCTGATCGTGAACGTGCGACTCGATAAGCAGACAACGCTTGGTCGTCTGATCGCGCACATTGAAGGGGTCGCTTATCCCAATGGGCGCACGCCGTTGCTTTATCGTCTCGGAATGCAGGACAGGGCAGCGGGTGCCAAAGCGGTGGCGGCGATATTGGAATGGGGGGCAACTCAGGCCGTCATTTCGCACGGGGAGTGGTTCCGAGAGCATGCAACACAGGAACTCCGCAAACGGTTCGCTTGGCTTCCACTTTAGCGCTCGCCTCATTCAGGACCTGCCACTCCGCTCCTCACCCATCACCGGCCATGTCCGGAGCTGATGCGCGGTTCCAAAAGCCGTCTGGCGGTTTCAAAGGGTATCTCGCCGAAAGCGGAAATTCTCAAAGCGACCCCAAACCGGACGCGAGGATATTATTACCCGGATATAATTGACTTGAGTTCCGGGGACACGAGTTCCGGGGACACCACCGAGTTCCGGGGACACAATACCCAATTACCTCGCGCATAGCATCGCGGACCAGAATTCACCCGGACAAAATCGCGTCATAGTCTCGCGCGCCGTGCAAAATATGCAGCACGACCACCCGGTCCGCGTCCGTTCGATAAAAGATCGCATCGTTTCCGAACATCCGCCGCCGCACGCCTTTCGCCTCATATCGGGGAACGAGCGGAAAGCGGTTCGGGAACTCGGCCAGCGCCTCGCACCGTTCTCGCAAGTCGCGGATAAAGGTTAGCGCGCGGCTTGGATTGTCCTACGCGATGTAATCGCCGATCGACTCAAGATCGCTTTCGGCCTCCGCCGTCAGGACAACGATCATTCAGCGGCGTCGGCCAAGCCGCGATACTTCGCCTCAAGCCGGTCGAACACTGCGTCCGCAGGCTGGGTCCGGCCGGCCGCCGCATCATCCAGCCCGCGCGCAATCGATGCGTCGAGTGCCGCCAGCCGCGCCTCGCGCTCCTGCACCATGCGAACGCCCTCGCGCAGCACTTCGCTCTTGGAATTGTAACGACCGGTTTCGACGAGCTTCGTCACGAACCCCTCGAGCTGGATCCCTAAGTCGGCAATGATCATTGGCTCATCTCCGTCACGAGAACCTAGCGATTTATCAACTATTATCAAGACCCCCGCCCCCAATTTCCCCCTGTCCACCCCGCCTCCGATCTGCCACTATCGGCTACGGATGCAGTTCGCCCGCCCTTCCTCCGCGCCGCTAGCCCTGATGGCCGCAGCGGAGCCGTCGGCGCCGCAGCCCAACCTCTCCGCCGCCATCCACACCCAAGGAACCGCATGAGCCGTAAGCCCGTCCCCGCCCAATCGGGCGATCGCAGCCGCGCCGAGCTGACCTTTGATCGCCCGCAACTGATGGTGCAGTTGTTCGGCGAATTCGACCGCAACCTGTTGCTGATCGAAAACCGGTTGGGGGTGTATATCACCGCGCGCGGCAACCGGGTGCAGATTGAGGGCGCGGCAGAAGCCGTGGCACAGGCGCGCGACGTGCTCACCAGCCTGTATAACCGGATCGTGCGGGGGGAAGTGATCGATACCGGCCTGATCGAGCTTGTCATCACCCAATCGGCCGAACCGACGCTGGCGGGCATTATCAGCGCAGAAGCCTCCGCGCCGCCGTCGATCATGATCCGCACGCGCAAGAAAACCATCGTGCCCCGCACAGTCGCGCAGGCGCATTACATGCGCGAATTGTTGAACAACGACATCATCTTTGCGCTGGGACCAGCGGGCACCGGCAAAACCTATATCGCGGTGGCACAAGCCGTAGCGCAGCTCATCACCGGCAGCATCCAGCGGCTGATCCTGTCGCGCCCGGCGGTGGAGGCAGGAGAAAAGCTTGGCTTTCTGCCCGGCGACATGAAGGAAAAGGTCGATCCGTATCTGCGCCCGCTTTACGACGCGCTCAACGATTGCCTGCCCGCCGAGCAGGTGGAGCGGCGGATCGCGAGCGGCGAGATTGAGATTGCGCCCATCGCCTTCATGCGCGGCCGCACGCTTGCCGACGCCTTCATCATCTTGGACGAAGCGCAGAACACGACGCCTGCGCAGATGAAAATGTTCCTGACCCGTTTTGGCGAGAATAGCCGCATGGTGGTGTGCGGCGACCCCCGGCAGACCGACTTGCCCGGCGGGATGAGCGCCAGCGGGCTGAACGACGCGGTCGGTCGGCTTGAAGGGGTGGAGGGGCTGTCGGTTTGCCGCTTTGGCAGCGGTGACGTCGTGCGCCACCCGATCGTCGGCCGGATCGTTGAGGCGTATGAGGGGAAGGATGCTTGACGTTGCGCTATCCGCCGAGCCGGTGTGGCCAGGCGATACCGATTGGGAGGCGCTGGCCACCCGTGCGGTTTGTGCTGCCATTGCCGCCACGCCCCATGGCGCGCTGGCGGCGGCGACGGCGAGCGTCGAAATCTCGGTGCGCCTGACCAACGATGCCGAGGTACAGGCGCTCAACCGCGATTACCGGGGCAAGGACGCGCCAACCAACGTGTTGTCATTCCCGATGGTCCAGCCCGATCTGATCGCGATTGTCAGCGCCAATTCGGATGACGGAGAGGTGCTGCTCGGCGACATCGTGCTCGCCCATGAAACCTGCGCCGCCGAAGCCGCTGACAAACGAATCGCGTTGGCCGATCATGCGACGCATCTGATCGTCCATGGCACGCTGCACTTGCTCGGCTATGACCATATCGGCGATCCCGATGCGGAGGCGATGGAGCAGATTGAGCGAGATGTGCTAAGGGGCTTGGGTTTGCACGATCCCTATCACGACCAAGAGGACTAAAATACCCATTATGCCTGATGGCCAAAGTAGCGGCGCCGGGGAAGCCGGCACCCAAGAGGGCGGTTTCTGGCGCGCCTTTCGCGCGTTGATCTTTGGCGAACCGCATGACGATTCGCTGCGCGCCCAGCTCGAAGGCGCAATCGACGCGCATGAGGACGATCCCGCCCCCGATGCCAAGGGCGATCTCTCGCTGCTCGAGCGACAGATGGTACGCAACCTGCTCCATTTCGGCGAGCGCGATGCGGGCGATATCGGTGTACCCCGCGCCGACATCATCGCGGTGGAGGAAGGGATCAGCTTTGCCGACCTGGTCCAAAACTTTGCCGAGGCCGGGCACAGTCGCCTGCCGGTTTACCGCGAGGAGCTCGACCGGATCATCGGCATGGTCCACATCAAGGATGTGTTCAACATTCTGGCGACCGGCGCGCCGCACCCCGCCTCGATCGCAGGGCTGATTCGCGAGCCATTGTTCGTACCGATGTCGCGCGGCGCGCTCGATCTGCTGGCGGACATGCGTAACAAGCGCGTGCATCTGGCGATTGTGCTCGACGAGTATTTCGGCACCGAGGGGCTGGTGACGATCGAGGATCTGATCGAGGAAATCGTCGGCGATATCGAGGATGAGCATGACGAGGCGCCGCAAGCGTTGCTCGTGCCGATTGACGGCGGCGCGTGGGACGCCGATGGCCGCGCCGAGCTGGAGGATGTAGGCGCCGCGATCGACCCGCGGCTGGCGGAAACCGACGATGATATCGACACGATCGGCGGGCTGGCCGCCGTGCTTGCCGGACATGTGCCCGATGTCGGCGCGTGCCTTGACCATCCGAGCGGTTGGCGCATCGAAGTGGTTGAGGCCGACACCAAGCGGATTCAGAAGCTGCGCCTACATCCGCCCGCGACGGCGCGCGAACAGGCGGATGCCGTCGCCTAGCTTGCCTCGCCGCCCGGCCTCCACGCCTGGCGGCATTTTTTCCTTCCCGCATCAACGCAGTGTGAGTAAGTTTCACCAATGGTGCGACATATCTTGATTGTAACCGGGCTGTTGGCGTTGGCCTTTGCGGGGTGGTGGTATTGGGCGACCCGACCCGATATCGCCAAGCTGGACATTGCCAAGGTTCAGGGCACACGACCGACCATCACCGCGCCGCGCGCGCAAATGATCCCGACAATTGCGGTGGCCGAGGCGGTGGGATGGGCGGGCAACGCCGCACCGCGCCCGGCGGCTGGCCTGCGCGTCAATGAATTTGCGCGCGGGCTTGACCATCCGCGCTGGATGTATCGGCTGCCCA
Source organism: Sphingomonas sp. UBA4766 (assembly GCA_002403415.1). GTDB lineage: Bacteria > Pseudomonadota > Alphaproteobacteria > Sphingomonadales > Sphingomonadaceae > Sphingomonas. Next base: position 4,951 of record DHHS01000058.1, read on the forward strand.
ATGGCGATGTGCTGGTGTCCGAGACGAATTCGCCGCCCCGCGATGTCGGCGGCATTACCGGGCTGGTCATGGGTTATCTGATGAAGCGGGGCGGGGCAGCGGTGCCGTCGGCCAACCGCATCACGCTGCTGCGCGATGCCGATGGCGATGGGGTGGCAGAGCTGAAGACGCCGCTCATCACCGGGCTGAATTCGCCGCTCGGCATGGCGCTGGTGGGCACCACGCTCTACATCGCCAACACCGACGCCCTGGTGCGCGTGCCCTTCACGCCGGGGCAGACCCGGATCACCGCGACGCCCGAGACGGTGGTGCGTTATCCCGGCGGCGGCAATCACTGGGCACGCAATGTGATTGCCAATGCCGATGGCACACGGCTCTATGTCGCTGTGGGGTCATCGTCCAACATTGGCGAAAACGGCCTCGACAAGGAGGAGAACCGCGCCTGCATCCTCGAAGTCGACCCCGCCACCAAGAAGTTCCGGATTTTTGCATCCGGCCTGCGCAATCCGCAGGGGCTGGCGTTTGAGCCGGTCAGCAAACGCTTGTGGACGACCGTGAATGAGCGCGACATGCTGGGGTCAGATCTTGCCCCTGACTATATGACTGCGGTGGAACTGGGCGATTATTTCGGCTGGCCGCACAGCTATTGGGGGGGCTATGTCGACAAGCGGGTGGAGGTGCTCCGCCCCGACTTGCTCGAATATGCCAAGCGTCCCGATTATGCGCTGGGACCGCACACGGCCTCGCTTGGCCTGACCTTTGCCGCCGACGCGAAACTTGGGCCGCGCTTTGCGAGCGGCGCGTTTGTCGGCCAGCATGGGTCATGGAACCGGTTGCCGGTATCCGGTTATAAAGTCGTTTATATCCCGTTCAATTCATTTGGATTTCCTGAAAAAACCGCTAAACCCGTCGATGTGCTTGGCGGGTTTTTGGATGCAAAGGGCCGCGCGCAGGGGCGCCCCGTAGCGGTGATTACCGATCGCACCGGCGCGTTGTTGGTGACCGATGATGTCGGCAACCGCATCTGGCGCGTCGCCGCGAAATGATCAGGGCTCGTGCCGGATTAGCAAGTCAGACTGACAGGGTTTGACCCGCCAACGAACAGGGAGCGGAATAGCGTAATGGCGGTCAAAGTTGTGACCAATCCCGAACGCATGATCGCCAATTGGCGCGTCGCGATGTTTGGCCTCGCCAATCTCTTCCTGACGACGAACCGCGCGTTTCAAAGCACCGGCATTGTCCGCAACCCGACCGAGTTGCAGATCTATCTGACCGTTGCCGTCGCCAACATCCAGAAATTGGTGCGCGAGCGTCAGATTCCCGAAGAATTTGCCGGAACCGCTATTTTGCCGCGCGAATGGGTGATCCCGATTTCACGCAACGCGATTGCGGCGGCGACGGGCCTGCCCCGCGAAACGGTGCGTCGGCACGTCGAAAGCATTATCGCGCGCGGGCTGTTGGTCGACGACGAGCGCGGCGGCGTGCGATTGCCCGAGGGACTCGTCACCAAAATGGGCATCGAATCAATTATCGAACCCATCATGATCGAATTTACGCGCACCGCCGAACATCTGATCCGGCTGGGCGTGGTCGACCGCGACAATGGGGATTGAGGGCGCTACTCCGCGTCAGGCCGCAAAAATCATCGCATCGTCGGCAAACGCCTTGAATTCAAGCGCATTGCCGCTGGGATCCCGGAAAAACATTGTCGCTTGCTCGCCGACTTGCCCGGCAAAGCGGAGGTGCGGCGCAATGCCCCAGCTGATGCCAGCCGCACTCAGCCGGTCTGCCAGCGCCTGCCAATCCCCCATCGTCAGCACCACGCCGAAATGCGGCACCGGCACGTCATGGCCATCAACCGGATTGGTGTGATCGGGGGAGCGCGCCTCGGTCGAAAGGTGCGCCACAAGTTGATGCCCGAAAAAGTCGAAATCGACCCACTGCGCTGACGATCGCCCCTCGGCACAGCCCAGCAGCCCGCCATAAAAGGCGCGCGCGGCGGCGAGATCGTGAACCGGCAAAGCAAAGTGGAACGGACGCGGCATGACGCGATCATAATGTCCTTCACACGGCGCGTCACCGGGCTTGTTCAGCGGGCCGGTTGCGCATAGCCGTGGCGGCGATGATCGCGATTCTCCTCCACCGACCGGGCTTTGCCGCGCTTCTGCTTGGGGCGGCTGCGGCCAGCGGTTTTGCGCCGCTCAACCTTTGGCCGGTGGCGCTGGCGGCGCTGGCGCTGTGGCTGATGCTGGTGCATGCGGCGGCCAATGTCCGCGCGGCGCTGTGGCGCGGCTGGCTGTTTGGCTGGGCGCATCTGACGCTCGCCAATATGTGGATTGCACAAGCCTTTACTTATCAGGACGCGATGCCGCACTGGCTGGGCCCACCCGCCGTGGCGCTGCTGTGCGTGTATCTGGCGATTTACCCGATGATGGCAGCGGGGCTGGCGTGGCGATGGGGCAAGCGCCACGGGCCGGAGGGCAGTGCGCTCGACCTGCGCTTTGTGCTGATCGCCGGTGCAGCGTGGATCGTGACCGAATGGCTGCGCGGTTGGGCGCTGACCGGCTATCCTTGGCCGCCGCTTGCGACAATGTGGGTGCCGGTGCTGGGCATTGCATGGAGCGCGGCGTGGGTCGGCACTTATGCGCTGTCGGGGCTGACGCTGGTGCTGGCGGGTTCACTGGCGTTGGCAGTGACGGGCAAGTGGCGGGCGGCCGCCGTGGCGGTGCCGGTGGTGGCGGCGCTGGCGGTGCGCGGCATCGACATACCCTTGACCGCCCCCAATCTCGATCCCGCCGCGCCGCGCCTGCGCATTGTCCAGCCCAACCTCGATCAGGAACAGCGGCCGCGCCCCGACTATGCCGAAACCAACTTGCAGGCGCTGCTCGCGAGCAGCGGCGCACCCGGACCCGCGCCGCGCCTGATCCTTTGGCCGGAGGGCGCGTTGCGCTATCTGATTGAGGAAGGGTATCCGCCACAATATTATGCCGCCGGCGATCCGATCGTCACCCGGCGGCGCATCGCGGCGATCCTCGGGCCCCGCGACATTGTGCTGACGGGCGGCAATGCGGTGGTGTTCAAGCCCAACGGCACGGTTGCCGCCGTCACCAATTCGGTGTTCGCAATCAATGCGAACGGTGTGATCCTCAGCCGCTATGACAAGGCACATCTGGTGCCCTGGGGCGAATATCTGCCGTGGCGGCCGGTGCTGTCGATGATCGGCATTTCGCGGCTGGTCCCCGGTGCGTTCGACTTTGCCCCCGGCCCTGGCCCGCGCACGCTGCCGCTACCCGGCTTTGGCGCGGCGGGGATGCTGATCTGCTATGAAGTGATTTTTTCGGGCGAAGTCATGGACGCCAAGCACCGCCCAGCCTTCCTGTTCAATCCGTCGAACGATAGCTGGTATGCGCGCTTCGGCCCCGAACAGCATCTGGCGATGGCGCGGCTGCGCGCGATTGAGGAAGGGGTGCCGATCATCCGCGCGACGCCCACTGGCATTTCCGCCATCGTCGACGCCGATGGTCGCATCACGGCCCAGGTCGATTGGGGCAAGACCGGGGCGGCAGAGGCGGTGCTCCCGCCACCGCACGCGCCGACGCTGTTCGCGATGGGCGGCAACTGGATCGCGCTGAGCCTCGCGCTCCTCCTCGCCGTCCTTGGTGTTGCCATCGGCCGTCGAGCGCGGTAGGGGCACATATAAGGAAAGCTTTATATGCGGTCTTTGGACCGCGCCCGGCTCAACAATGAGGGTTTTTGCATGCGCTCTTCGTTTCTCTTTACATCCGAATCGGTCTCCGAAGGCCATCCGGACAAGGTTGCCGACCAGATTTCCGACGCCATTGTCGACCTGTTCCTGTCCAAGGATCCTGAAGCGCGCATCGCCTGTGAAACGCTAACCACGACCAACCGCGTCGTGCTGGCGGGCGAAATCCGCTGCAAGGGCGTGTATGAGGACGGCGCCTGGGCTCCCGGCGCGCTCGAAGAGATCGAAGCGACCGTGCGCGCGACGGTGAAGCGCATCGGTTATGAACAAGATGGCTTTCATTGGCAGAGCTTTGACTTTGCCAACCACCTCCACGGTCAAAGCGCACACATCGCACAGGGCGTCGATGAAAGCGGCAACAAGGAAGAAGGTGCCGGGGATCAGGGTATCATGTTCGGCTACGCGACCGACGAAACCCCGGATTTGCTGCCGGCAACGCTTTACTACTCGCACCGCATTCTGGAACGGATGGCAGCGGACCGCCACTCAGGTGCGGCACCCTTTCTGGAGCCCGACGCCAAGAGTCAGGTGACGCTCGCTTACGAAAACGAAGTGCCGGTGCGCGCGACCGCGCTGGTCGTGTCGACGCAGCACGCACCGGGCTATTGCGACGACGGCGCGGCGGGGAGCGATCCGGCAAAATATGCGGTGCTGCGCGATTATGTGACCGGCGTGTTCGCCGCGGTCCTGCCCGAAGGCTTCATCACCGACGAAACCAAGATTTACGTCAACCCCACCGGTCGCTTTGAAATTGGCGGGCCGGATGGCGACGCGGGGCTGACCGGGCGCAAGATCATCGTCGACACTTATGGCGGGGCCGCTCCCCATGGCGGCGGCGCGTTCAGCGGCAAGGACCCGACCAAGGTCGACCGCTC
>DHHS01000189.1 GCA_002403415.1 Sphingomonas sp. UBA4766
TCGACATTTTCGACCACGACAATCGCGTCATCGACTAATAGGCCAATCGCCAGCACCAGCCCGAACAGCGTCAGCGTGTTGATCGAAAAGCCCGCAATCGCAAACACGGCAAAAGTGCCGAGCAACACCACCGGCACCGCAATGGTCGGAATGAGCGTTGCGCGCCAGCTTTGCAGAAACACGAACATGACGATTATGACCAGGATCACGGCTTCCGCCAGTGTCCACACCACTTCTTCGATGGACAATTTGATGAACAGCGTTGAATCGAATGGGAAGGCCAGCTGGAAACCGTCAGGCATCGTGCGGGTCAATTCGGCAACTTTGGCCCGCACCCGTTCCGCAGTGGTCAGCGCATCGGCACCGGGGGCAAGCGACACCGCAAAGCCGGCGCCCGGATGGCCGTTGATCCGGCTGCGCACCGTGTAGTTCTCCGCCCCCAGCTCGACGCGCGCGACATCGGACAACCGCACTACCGCGCCACCCCGGTTGGTGCGCAAGATGATATTGCCGAATTGTTCAGCCGTGCTCAGCCGCGATTGCGCGGTCACTGTCGCGTTCAGCATTTGCGTTTGCGGCACCGGCTGTGCGCCGATTTCGCCCGCTGCGATTTCGGTATTCTGCGCCTGCACAGCAGCAATTACATCGGCGGGGATCAGGCCAAACGCGGCGAGCCGTTCGGGTTTGAGCCAAATCCGCATCGCATATTGCGCGCCGAACACATTGGTGTCGCCGACCCCCTTCAGCCGCCCGATCGGGTCTTGCAGATTGGTGATGAGGAAATCCGACACATCCTGGTTCGTGCGACGATCGGTGACGTCGTAAATTGCAAAGATCATCAGGAAATCGGGGTTGGATTTGGTGACGGTCAGCCCTTGCTGTTGCACTTGCTGGGGCAGGCGGCTGATCGCTTGCTGAACGCGGTTCTGCACCTGAACTTGCGCGATATCGGGGTCGGTTCCCTTCTCAAACGTCGCCGAAATCGTAGCTTGTCCGCGTGAACTGGACGAGGAGGTGAAATAGAGCAGGCCGTCAATGCCGGTCAGTTGCTGCTCAATAATCTGGGTAACGCTGGTCTCCAGCGTTTCGGCCGATGCGCCGGGATAGGTGGCGCGCACATTGACCTGCGGTGGAGCGACATCGGGATATTGCTCGATCGGGAGCGAGAGAATGCCCGCCATCCCGCCCAGCATGATGATGATCGCGATTACCCAGGCAAAGATCGGTCGATCAATGAAAATGCGAGAGATCACGGCCGCCTCAACTCCGCATCATTTTGGCTGGCGGCCAGCGTCGGCGGGCTCGGAGGCGGCGATCCGCTGCGGCGCGCCAGCGGGGACGGGTTTCACCGGCTTGCCGGGCTTGGCCGCGACCGTCCCCTCGACAATCACGCGGTCGCCCGCGCGCAAGCCAGATGAGACAACCCAGTCGGCGCCAGTCGTGCGCAGCGCCGTCACACTGCGCTGCTCGACGATATTGCCCGGCCCGATCACCAGCACGCTCGCATTGCCGCGCGGATCGCGCGCCAGCGCCTGCTGCGGGATCAGGAACACCGATTGCTCCACCGACTGTGCGAAACGGGCGCGCACGAACATGCCGGGCAGCAACAGGTTTTGCGGATTGGGGAAACGCGCGCGCAGCGTGACCGTGCCCGACCCCGCATCTACCGTGACTTCGGTAAATTCGACGGTGCCGGTCAGGCCATAATCGCTGCCATCCTCCAGCGTCAGCCGCACCGCCGCCTGGGTCGGTACGGCGCCTCCCTTTGCCAGCGCCCGGCGCAGCGCGAGCAGCTCTGCAGCTGATTGCTGAATATCGACATAGATCGGATCGAGCCGCTGGATCACCGCCAGCGGTTCGGTCTGGTTCGCGGTGACGAGCGCTCCTTGCGTGAACAGCGAGCGGCCGATCCGCCCGGTGATCGGCGCAGGCACGCTGGTGAAGCGGAGGTTGATCCGCGCGGTCTGGAGAGCGGCGCGCGCTTGGGCGACCGCAGCGGTGGCTTGTCGCGCCTGCGCTTGCGCATCGATATAATCCTGCTGGCTGACGGCTTCGACCTCGGCGAGCGGTTTGAAGCGGTCGGCGCGGGCCTGGGCAGCGCTGGCGGCGGCCTCGGCACTGGCGAGCGCGGCGCGCGCCTGATCGCTGCCCGCGCGGAACAGCCGGGCGTCGATCTGATAAAGCGTTTGCCCGGCGCGCACCAGACTTCCTTCGGCAAACAGGCGGCGCTCGATCAGCCCTGATACCTGCGGGCGCACTTCGGAGGTTTGATAGGCGGCGGTGCGCCCGGTCAATTCGGTGACGAGTGGGGCTGAGCCGGTTTGCGCGACGACATAGCCAACCTCTGGCACGCGGTCCTTGCCGTTGGCGCCACCGGGCGCGGGCTTGTCGGTGCCACAGCCGCCAAGCGCGGTCGAGAGCGCGAGCGTTGCCGTCATCAGGATCAGGGGGAGGCGCGTGCGCGGGTCGGCGGCGCGGGGTCGGGCGGGTCGGTTCATCACGTCCATTTCCCTAGCCGAAACGCGCGCCGAGTGTTCGCTAAAATTGCGCCTGTCGACAATTTTTTCTTCGTGGCAAAACGTGCACGTCTTTGACACAGTTTTGCGACAAATCGCTGATAGCGGACCGACCCTTGGTCGGTTGGAGGCAAAAAATGCGTAGATTCTTCTTCGGGATCGCCCTGGTGACGGGGACGATGCCGGACGCGCTGCTCGCCCAGCAATCCGCGCCTGCACGCGCCCCGCGCACTGCCCAGCAACCGGTCGATGACGAGGGAGAGGATGTTGCCGAAGTCACTGTCTCCACCGGTCGTAACCTGCCCGGATCGGCGATTGGCGACATCCCCCCCGATCAACAGTTGAGCCCGGCCGAAATCCGATCCTATGGCGTCAGCTCGGTCGGCGACCTGCTCGTCGAGCTTGGGCCGCAATTGCGGTCGGGGCGCGGCAATGGTCCGCCGGTGGTGCTGCTGAATGGGCGGCGGATTTCGGGCTTTGAGGAAATCCGCAACTTGCCCGCTGAGGCGATTTTGCGGGTCGATATCCTGCCCGAGGAAGTGGCGCTGAAATATGGTTTTTCCGCGGATCAGCGCGTCATCAACTTTGTGCTGCGCCCGCGCTTTCGGGCGGTGACGACCGAGCTTGAGGGGCGTGTTGCTACCGAGGGCGGGCGCGCGACCCCGGCGGGGCGGTTTGACATATTGGCGCTAAACCGGCGTGGCCGCGTGAACCTGCATGTCGAATATCAGGAAAGCTCTGCCCTGACCGAAGCGGAACGCGGCATCGCGGCACTTGCGACGCCCTTTTCCATCCCCGGCAATGTCGTGGGGGTAGCGAGCGGCGAAATCGACCCTGTGCTTTCGGCGCGGGTCGGCGCGCTCACGACGATTGCCGGGGTGCCGACGGGGACCAGCACGCCAACGCTTGACGATTTTGCTGCGACGGCGGGGCGCGCGACGGTGACCGATCCGACGCCGTTTCGAACTCTGCTCCCTGCAGGCCGAGTGTTCAACATCAACGGCATTTATGCGACTACCTTTGGAGAGAATGTGTCGGCGACGTTCAACGCGCGGATCGATGCCGTCGACAGCCGCGCCACCTTTGGCCTGCCCGGCGTGGCGCTGACGGTGCCGGCGGGGAACCGGTTTTCGCCGTTCAGCCGGCCCGTGGTGGTGGACCGGGCGCTTGATGGCTTTAACCCGCTGGGCCAGTCATCCAACACAATAACCGGCCATTTCGGGGCCAATTTCGGTGGCAACCTTGGCCAATGGCAGTGGTCGGTCATCGGCAATTTCGACCGGATCGACAACGAAACACTGACCGACACTGGCATTGACGTGCGTGATTTTCAGGCACGGCTGAACGCAAACGATCCCACCGCCAATCCGTTTGCGCCGTTCGTGTCGAGTGGTTTTGAAGCGCTTGCCGCTAATCGCGCGCGGTCAACCTCCACCAGCTATGGCATTGACGCGCTCGCCAACGGATCGCTGCTGACGCTGCCTGCGGGCAAGGTGGCGGCCAGTTTCAAGGTGTCGGGCAACGCATTCTACTTCGATAGCAATTCACAGCGCAGCGGGTTGAATCAGGCTGCGAATCTTGCGCGCGGTGTCACCAACGGCCAATTCAATGTTGATGTGCCGGTTGCCAGCCGCGCGCGTGGCTTTTTGGGCGCGGTGGGCAGTTTGTCAGGCAATTTCAATATCTCGTACAACGACCTGTCGGATTTCGGGACGCTGCGCACGTTGGGCTATGGGTTTAACTGGGCGCCGGTGGACGCGGTGCGCTTTATCGGGTCAGTGACCGAACAGGACATCGCGCCGACCATTCAACAGCTTGGCAATCCGGTAATTGCCACGCTGAACGTGCGGGTGTTCGACTTCACGCTGGGGCAGAATGCGACAGTTGTGACGCTGTCGGGTGGCAATCCGGCCCTGCGCGGAGGCAATCGGCGGGTTCAGCGGCTGGGGCTGACGCTCAAGCCGCTCGC
>DHHS01000190.1 GCA_002403415.1 Sphingomonas sp. UBA4766
CAGCGTTGGGTCGGGCATCTGGCTTAGCGGACGCGCGCCCACGCGCGGCTGGGTCTGCGCGCGCTGGACAGCGGCTGAGCGGCAATCGGCCTGCCCAGGCGCGTGTTGCGGCGCCTCGCGCGCGCTGAGCGGTGCGGCGAGGAGCGCGGCGAGGATCAGGAACTTGCGCATGGTCATTCCCCTTTGATGAGCGGCAGAATGATAGCGCGCCCCGCGTGCCGCGCCAATCGCAGCGTCAGAGCTTGGTCGCAAATCGCTGTTCATCCAGCGCTTTTGATCGGGTGCCGCGCGATCGCGTCGTCGGCCCGGCTGACGGGGGCTAGGGCCGCATCGCCACGGCACGCGCGAATACCGCGTCGAACATCTCGGGCGTCAGCCGACCGGTATTCTGGTTGTATCGGCTGCAATGATAGCTGTCGATCAGCGTCTGGCCGCCGGGCATCGCATGTTCGGCGAGATGGGCAAAGCGGGCCTTGGGCAACCGCCCGCCCAGCGCCTTCACCGTCGATTGATGGGCAATCTGACCCAGCGCAACCACCACGCGCACCTGCGCCAGCCGCGCAAGCTGCGCCTCAAGAAACGGGCGGCAGGTGCGAATTTCCGCCGGCGTCGGCTTGTTTTCGGGCGGCAGGCATCTGACCGCGTTCAGGATCACGACCCCGCGCAGCCGCAGCCCATCATCGACGCTGGCCGCAAATGTCCCCTCGCTCAGGCCGTGTCGGGCGAGCGTTGCGAACAGCAAGTCGCCGGCATAATCGCCGGTAAAGGGCCGCCCGGTGCGGTGGGCGCCGTGCTTGCCGGGGGCCAGTCCCACCACCGCCAGCCACGCCGCCGGGTCGCCAAAGGCGGGCACGGGCGCGTTCCACCAATCGGGATGTTCGGTGCGCACCTCCTCGCGAAACTGCGCCAGCCGGGGGCAGCGCGCGCAACCTGGCGGCGGCTCGGCATCGGCAAGGGGGCTTGGCGCGGTCATGCGGCTGCGATAGGCGCTGGCCATGCCCGTCACAAGCTATGCTCTTGCGCTTGGTTCGAACCGGCGCGGGCTGCACGGCGGCCCGGCGCAAAGCGTGCGCGCGGCGCTGGCGGCGATTGGCGGGGTGGTGGCGGTGTCGGCGGTGATCGAGACCGTGCCCGTCGGCCCTTCTCAGCGTCGCTTTGCCAATATGGCCGCGATTGTGGAGACGATCGAAGCGCCCGACGCGCTGCTCGCTCGGCTGAAAGCGATTGAGCGCGGCTTCGGGCGACGGCGGGGGCAGCGTTGGGGCGCGCGCGTGATCGATATCGACATCATCCTGTGGTCGGGAGGTATCTGGGCCTCGCCCGGACTCACCATTCCGCACCCGGCGTTTCGCCTGCGTGGCTTTGTGCTACGGCCGCTCGCGCAGATTGCGCCCGCCTGGCGCGATCCGGTGAGCGGGCGGACGATACGGCAGTTGGTTGCCATTGACCGCGCGGCTCGCGCAGCCTAACGCACCGCCCTTCGCGGCGATGATTCCCGCGGGCGGTGCGGGCCCGTAGCTCAGTCGGTAGAGCAACGGACTTTTAATCTGTAGGTCTCGGGTTCGAATCCCGACGGGCCCACCATCACCCTGCCAAACCGGCGCGCGCGAGCAGGGCGTGTGCTGCTTTCAGGTGCGGTGCATCGACCATCCGCCCCTCCAGGCTAAGCGCGCCAGCGCCCGGATTGGCGGCGAACAAGGCGACGATTGCCCGCGCGTGCGCTACCTCCTGGGCGGAAGGGGTGAAGGCTGCATTGATAACCGGAACTTGCGCAGGGTGGATTGCCATCATCCCGACAAAACCGTCGCGACGCCCGCGCGCGGCATAGGCGGCGAGTCCGTCCAAATCCCGAAAATCGGGGTAGACCGTCTCAATCGCCGCCACACCCGCCGCATGGGCGCCAAACAGCGTCAGCGAGCGTGCAAGCTGATAGGGCGGGGTATAGCTGCCGTCGCTTTCGCGCGACGTAGCGGCACCAATCGCAGCGGGCAAATCCTCTGCCCCCCAGGTCAGCCCGAGCAGCCGGTCCGTCACCCCGCCATAGCTCCCCAGCGCAAACATCGCCGTCGGCGTTTCGGTCGCGATCGGCAGGATCATCGTGTCGCCATCGAGCTTTGCGTCGAGCGCGGCGAGCGTTGCGCCCCCTTCGGCCTTGGGGAGCACAATCCCGTCGGGCCGCGCGGGCAGTATCGCAGTAAGATCGTCGTCCGCCAGCCCGGAGTCCAGCGGATTGACCCGCACAAACAGCGCGATGTTTCGCGGGCCGCCCAGAAATTCGGCGATGGATGCGCGGGCGGCGGGCTTTGCTGCGGGGGCCACCGCATCCTCCAGATCGAGGATCAGCGCGTCGGCACCGCTGTTCAGCGCCTTCGCCATCCGGTCGGGCCGGTCGCCGGGGACGAACAACAGCGAACGCGGAACGGGCATCGGCCAACCTCCTCAAGCAGCGGCGGCGAACGCCTAGCATGGTCAACCGGTGCAGCGATAGCGACGAACGTACTTGATACTTTATACCATCACTAATAGGAGGGGTCAAACAAAGGGATTTTGATACGCATGACCAAAGCCGCTTTCCTCGCTAGTGTTGCCATTTTTGCGGTCGCAGCGCCTGCTGCTGTGCTGGCGAACGAGCCAATGCCCGCCCCTGCTCCCACGCCCGCTGTGAACGAGAGTGCGCCCGCCGACCCGCAGGACAGCCGCAATGTCGCCGATCAGCCCAACGAAGTGATCGTCACCGGCACGCTCGCGCATAGCGAGCGCGACGTCCTGTCGGGCACATCGGTGCTGCGCGGGGCCAAGCTGACGCGCGATTTGCGTCCGACGATCGGCGAGACGTTGACCCGCCAGCCGGGCGTGTCGGCAACCTCATTCGGCCCCAGCGCGTCGCGCCCGGTGTTGCGCGGCTTTCAGGGCGAGCGGATTCGCGTGCTGACCGATGGCATCGGGTCGATCGACGTGTCGAACACCTCGGTCGATCACGCGGTCGTCATCAATCCGCTCTTGTCGGAGCGGATCGAAGTGCTGCGCGGCCCCGCAGCGTTGCTTTATGGATCATCGGCGGTCGGTGGTCTGGTCAATGTGATCGACACCCGAATTCCGCGCGCCTTGCCCGAAAATGGCTATAGTCTGGACGCGATCGGGAGCTATGGCTCGGCCGCGAACGAGCGGTCGGGCGGTGCCAGCGCCAATGTGGCGATTGGCAAGCAGTTCGTGCTGAACGCCAATGGCAGCTATTTGAGCACCAGCGACCTGCGCATCGGCGGTTTTGCGCTGACGCCGGAGCGGCGTGCGGCGGCGCTCGCCAGTGTTGGGTTGCCGCAAGAGGTGGAGGAGGGCGAGGAGCCGATCGACTTCGCCGCCAATGCCGCCATTCGCGGGCGGCTCCCCAATACTGCTAGCGAGACCTGGACGGCGGGTGTCGGCGGTGCGTTCATTACCGATACGGGCACGATCGGCATTGCTTACGGCCACTATCAGAGCCTTTACGGCCTGCCGATCCGGTTTGCGACCGAACCGGGACAGGAACAAGAGGGGCCACGGATCGACATTCGCCAGGACCGGCTCGACCTGCGCGCCGAGTTTGATACCGGCGGCGCTGTGATCAAGACGGTGCGGCTGCGTGCGGGCTATGCCGCCTATCGCCATGCCGAGCTGGAGCCCGATGGCGCGGTCGGCACCACCTTTACCAACCGCGGGGTCGAGGCGCGGCTCGAAGTGATTCAGGCCGTGCGCGGCGTGTGGACGGGTGCGTCGGGGGTGCAGTTTTCGAACCGCGAATTCAATGTCGTCGGGGAAGAAGCGTTCCTGCCGCGCAGCACGACTGCCCAGACCGGCATTTTCACCCAGCAACAGCTCGACTTCGGGCGGCTAAAGGCAGAGGCGGGCGCGCGCTATGAATTTACCGATCTCGCGTCGCGTCCCGATTTTGGCGATTTGCGCTATTTCCGGGGGGAGCGGCGTTTCGGCGCGTTTTCGGGCGCAATCGGCGCGTCCTATGGGCTGAACGATGCGGTGCGTATCGGCCTGAACCTCTCGCGCACCGAGCGTGCGCCGGCCGCCGAAGAATTGTTCGCCAATGGCGCGCACGCGGGCACGCAAGCCTATGAAGTCGGCAATCCCGGTTTCCGGCTGGAAAAAAGCTGGGGGCTGGAGGCGACATTCCACGCGCACGGGACCAATTACAGCTTTGATGCGTCCGCCTATTATAACTGGTTCGACAATTTCATCACTGACAACCAGACCGATCAGGCGGTGTGCGAAGCAGCCGCTGCACCAAGCGGGCGCGAGGTTGACCTGCCCTGTTTCCAGCTGACGCAAGGGGATGCGCGCTATTTCGGGTTCGAGGCGAGCGGGTCGCTCAAAGTCGCACAAGTCGGCGACTATGCGATCAATGTCGATGCGTTGGGCGATTATGTGAATGCAACGCTTGACCGCATTGGCCCGGCGCCGCGCATTCCCCCCGCGCGCGTGCTGGGCGGGGTCGAGGCGCAGTCGGAGCGGCTGAGCGGGCGGATCGAGGTTGAGCATGTTTTTCCGCAAGGGCGGCTCGCTGCGTTTGAGACGCGCACCCGACCGTTCACGCTGGTCAATTTCACCGCGCAGTTCAAACCCTTTGCGAGTGACCGCACCTTGCTGACGTTTTCCGCGAACAATCTGTTCAACGTGGACGCACGGCGGCACGCGAGTTTCCTGAAGGACTTCGCCCCGCTTGCCGGGCGCGACATTCGCGTTTCGCTGAGGTTTGCGCTTTAGCGTCTGTCCCCGCTATCGTGGAACTGTGGCGGCACCGGCCCGCTCCCGTTTCCACGCCAGCGGAACAGGCTCTAAGCGCCCCGCTCGCCCAACTTACGTTCCCAGGCGAGTGCGTGGGCGACGATCGTGTCGAGGTCGTCGAGCCGTGGCCGCCAGGGCAGGGTGCCTAGGATGCGCGCATTGTCGGCGGTGAGCGCATCGGGGTCGCCCGCGCGGCGGCCCTCATAGCGGCGCTCGATTCGCAGGTTGGTTACCCGGTCCACCGCGTCGAGCACGTCGTTCACGGAATAGCCCCGGCCATAGCCGCAGTTCATAATGTGGCTTTGCTGCGGCCGCGCGATCAGCAGGTTGAGCGCGTCGACATGCGCGGCGGCCAGGTCGCTTACATGAATATAATCGCGCACCCCGGTGCCGTCGGGGGTCGCAAAATCGGTGCCGAAGATGCTGACATGGCCGCGCTTGCCGGTCGCTGCCTCCACTGCCACCTTGATGAGGTGGGTGGCGCCCGCCGTCGATTGGCCGCTGCGCCCCTGCGGATCGGCCCCCGCGACGTTGAAATAGCGCAAAGCGCAGTAATTCATCGGATGCGCGGCGGCGACGTCGGCCAGCATATGCTCTGTCATCAGCTTTGACATGCCGTAAGGGTTGATCGGCCGCTTGGGCATATCCTCCGCCACCGGCACCACGTCCGGAATGCCGTAAGTGGCGGCGGTTGACGAGAAGATGAAGTGCGCGACACCTGCTGCCACTGCGCTTTCGATCAGTGAGCGGCTGGCGGCGGTATTGTTGCGATAATATTTGAGCGGGTCGCTGACCGATTCGGGTACTACCACCGAGCCCGCAAAGTGCATGATCGCGCGCACCTCGTGTTCGGCGATCACATCGCGCACCGCCGCATCCTCGATATTGGCCTGAACCAGCGTTGCGCGCGGGTCCACCGCCCAGGCAAAGCCCGTGACAAGGTTGTCGACCACCACCACCCGGTGCCCGGCATCGCACAGCGCGAGCACGGCGTGGCTGCCGATATAGCCCGCGC
>DHHS01000188.1 GCA_002403415.1 Sphingomonas sp. UBA4766
AATGGCGCGGGCAAATCGACGCTGGGCTATGTGCTCGGCGGGCGGCCGGGCTATGAAGTGACCGGGGGCGACGTGTCCTTCAACGGCGAAGACCTCCTCGCGCTTGATCCGCATGAGCGCGCGGCCGCTGGCCTGTTCCTCGGCTTTCAATACCCCGTCGAAATCCCCGGCGTGTCGAACGTGCAATTCCTGCGCGAGGCGCTGAATGCGCAAAGGGCGGGTCGCGACGAACCCCCGCTCTCCGGCAGCGACTTCCTGAAGCTGGCAAAGGCGCAGGCGGCAGCGCTCGGCATGGACTATGAGATGCTCAAACGCCCGGTGAATGTCGGCTTTTCGGGCGGCGAGAAAAAGCGCAACGAAATGGTGCAGATGGGCATCATCGCACCCATCCTCGCGATCCTTGATGAGACCGACTCCGGGCTCGACATCGACGCGCTGCGGGCGGTGGGCGATGGCATCAACCGCATCATGCGCGCGCCCGACAAGGCGGTGGTGCTCATCACCCATTACCAGCGGCTGCTTGATTATGTGCGGCCCGATTTCGTCCATATCCTGAGCGACGGACGGATCGTGAAAACGGGCGGACCCGAACTCGCGCTCGAGCTGGAAGCAGAAGGCTATGCGGGGTTGGCGGCGTGAGCGGCATGGCCAACAAGCCGCTGACGGCGTTGCAGCGCGATTACCTTGAGAGCAGCACAACCGGCATGCCGATTGCCGGGTTGATCGCCTGGGGCGCGCTTGCGGGGATCAGCTTGCAATTGGGCAAAGCGATGCCGGCCTGGGTCGCGTTCATGGCGGCGGCAGCGCCTTTCCCGCTGTCGATGGTGATCGACAAGCTGCGTGGTGCCAAGGGGCTGTCGGGGGAATCGCGCAACAACCCGCTCACCCGCCTGTTCATGCGGTTCATCTTTGTGATTGCGCTGATCATTCCGCTGGTCATTTTTTCCGCACAGGCCGCGAAGTCGATTGATCTGCTTATCCTTGGCCTTGCGATCCTCGCGGGCATGATCTGGGTGCCGCATGGCTGGGCGGCCGATGACCCTGCGGGCATGATCCATTTCGTTCTGCGGGCGCTGCTTTGCTACGGCGCGTATCTCTTCGCACCCGAACCGCATCGGGGGGCCGCTATCGCCGGTGCCGCCGCGCTCACCTATGTCTATGCGGTATGGGCGATGAAGAAGCCCGGCGACGCCCGGTGACCATGATGTCTTCCCTCCCCACCCGGCGTGATGAAGCGTGGCGCTATTCCGATTTGGAGGCAGTCGCCTCGGTCTGGCCGTTACCAGCGCCCGAACGGGTCGAGGTGGCGGCGGGCGCAGAGATCGCGCGCGTGATTGTGCAGGATGCGTCGGCCGACGCGGTGGCGGTGCAGGATTTTGTCGTTATGCTCGGTGCAGGCGCGCGGGCGACCTTTCACGTGCTCAATACCGGCGGGCGGCTGGGGCGCGTGACGATCGACGTGACGCTCGCGGAGGGCGCGCACTTCGAGCTGGGCGCGGCAATGCTGGGCGGTGGCGATCAGACGCTGGAGATTGTCACGACAACGCGCCATGTCGCGCCGAATGCGACCAGCAATCAGGTTGTGCGGTCGGTGCTGGGCGCGCGCGCCACCGGCAGTTATCTGGGCAAGGTCGCGGTGGCGCGACATGCCCAGAAAACCGATGCGTCGCAATCGGTAAAGGCGATGCTGCTCGCGCGCACCGCCACCGCGAATGCCAAGCCCGAGCTTGAGATTTATGCCGATGATGTGAAATGCGCGCACGGCGCGACCGTCGGCGAGCTTGATGCGAACGCGCTGTTTTACCTGATGAGCCGGGGTATCGGCCCGGCAGCGGCCAAAGCATTGCTGCTGCGCGGGTTTATCGCCGGCGTGTTCGACGACATCGCCGACGAGGCCGCGCGCGAGACGGTGGAGGCGGCGGCCGCTGCTGCGCTCGAAAGGCTGTTGGCATGACGATAGCGGCGATTCTGCCCACCGAAGCTCAGCGCGCTATCCGCGACGATTTTCCGGGCCTGACCCCCGGCTGGCATTATCTGGACAGCGCGGCGACCGCGCAAAAGCCGCAGAGCGTGATCGACGCGATCGCGCGCGGCTATGGTGCCGATTATGCGACGGTGCACCGGGGGGTTTACCAGCGCTCCGCCGACATGACGCTCGCCTATGAAGCCGCGCGGCGGCGGGTGGCAGGATTTATTGGCGCGGCGCACCCTGACGAAGTCGTGTTCGTGCGCGGCGCGACCGAAGGGATCAACCTCGTTGCGCAAAGCTGGGCCGCGATGCAGCTTCAGCCCGGCGACCGCATTCTGCTCAGCCAGCTTGAGCACCACAGCAACATCGTGCCGTGGCAAATCGTCGCGGCAAAGACCGGCGCGGCGATCGACGTGGTGCCGCTGACGGTGGATCACGGCATCGATCTGGACGCGATGGCGGCGATGATTACGCCTGCGCACAAGCTGGTCGCGCTCGCGCATGTGTCGAACGTGACGGGCGCGGTGCTCGACGCACGGCGCGCCGCCGAGATTGCGCACCACGTGGGTGCCAAGCTGTTGCTCGACGGGTGTCAGGCAGTGCCGCGGATTGGGGTTGATGTGCAGGCGCTGGGCTGCGATTTCTATGTGCTGTCGGCGCACAAGCTTTACGGGCCGACCGGCATTGGTGCGCTGTGGGCGCGAGCTGACCTGCTCGCCGCGATGCCGCCGTGGCAGGGGGGCGGCGCGATGATCGACCGCGTCAGCTTTGCTGGCACGACTTACGCCCCGCCGCCCGGCCGGTTTGAGGCGGGAACGCCGCATATCGTCGGCGCGGTCGGCTTTGCCGCCGCCATTGACTATGTCGAGCGCATTGGGCTGTCACGTATTCACGCGATCGAGACCGAGCTGGTGCGCGAGGCCCGCGCGGCGCTGTCGCGCGTCAACGCGCTGCGGCTGTTCGGTCCAGCGGATGCGGCGGGCATTGTCAGCTTTGCGATCGAGGGTGTGCACCCGCACGATATTGCGACGATCCTTGATGAGGGCGGCGTGGCGATCCGCGCCGGGCATCACTGTGCGCAACCGCTGATGGACGCGCTTGGCGTGACGGCCACCGCGCGGGCGAGCTTTGGCGCCTATAGCGACGCCAGCGATGTCGCGGCGCTGATCGACGGAATCAACCGAGTGACGCGGATTTTTGGGTAGGATCAGGCGGATGAACGAACAGAGCAAAATCGCGGTCGAGGAAGTCACATCGGTTGCCCCTCCACCCAAGGCGCGCGTGGAAACGGCGGCCGAGACGTTTGAACGCAAGCGCGACTATCTTGACGGCTTTTTGAAGCAAGCGCCGCAGGGTGTGTCGCCGGGCGAGCCGGGCGGTGAAATCTATGACGCGGTGATCGCGGCGTTGAAGGAAATCTATGACCCTGAAATTCCGGTCAACATTTATGATCTGGGCCTGATTTACGGGGTGGACGTCACGGCCGACGGGCATTGCGTGGTGACGATGACGCTGACGACGCCGCATTGTCCGGTCGCCGAATCAATGCCCGGCGAGGTTGAAATTCGCGTGGGCGCGGTGCCCGGTGTCGGCTCGGCCGAGGTCAATTTGGTGTGGGATCCGGCTTGGGATCCGTCCAAGATGAGTGACGAGGCCCGGCTTGAAATGGGGATGTTGTGATGGCCGATGTAAAGACCCGCCAGCGCCCCGCCGCGCTCAATCTCACGCCCGCTGCTGAGGCGCGCATTGCCGAGTTGATGGCCCGCGCGCCCGAGGGGATGATCGGGGTCAAGTTGTCGACGCCGCGCCGGGGCTGTTCGGGGCTTGCCTATTCGGTCGATTATGTCGCTGAGGCTAAGGCGTTCGACGAGCGCATCGACACGCCCGGCGGCACCTTGTTCGTCGATGGCGGGTCGATCCTGTATCTGGTCGGCAGCAAGATGGACTGGGTGGAAGATGATTTCGCCGCCGGTTTCACCTTTGAAAACCCCAATGCCAAGGGCGGATGCGGGTGCGGCGAGAGTTTCACGGTGTGAGCGGGCGCGCGCGATGGCCGTCATTTTTCTGAACGGCTGCACGTCCGCTGGGAAAACGAGTATTGCGCAAGCGCTTCAGGAGATACTTGATCCAGCGCATCTGCGGACCGGCATCGACGATGCGTTCGCGATGTTTCCACGCAAACTCCACAACCACCCTGACGGTTTTTTCTTTGACCGGGACGCGCGCGGCGAAATTCGCCTCAATCATGGCGCTGTCGGTCTTGCGCTGTTACAGGCGCATTCCCGGATGGCAGCAGCGCTCGCCATGAGATCGTCGGGCCTCATTTTGGATGAAGTCGTCCTCGAAGCGGTGCTTCGCGAGGATTGGCAAGCGGCGCTTGCAGAATGTGACGTGTTTATGGTGGGCGTCCATTGCGCGCTGCCCGAGCTTGAGCGACGCGAGCGGGAAAGAGGCGATCGATTGATCGGTCAGGCGCGCGGGCAGTTTGATCTGGTGCATGTGGGGATGTCGTATGATCTGGAGGTGGATACGACATCGGCAACGCCGACCACTGTTGCGGCCCAAATAGCCGAGGCCTATGATCGCTGGCGCTTCACGCGCGCCTAAGCAACGCCGTCCGCAGACATTCGCACACCACGTCACCGCGTTGATTGATCATGCGATGGCGCCATGTCACCAGCCCGGCATCGGGCCGCGATTTGCTCGCGCGCAGCTCCACCACTTCGCTCGTCGCGTGGAGCGTATCGCCGATGAAGACGGGTTTCGGCATCACCAGCTTGTCATAGCCCAGATTGGCGACCAGCGTGCCCATCGTCGTCTCCGCCACCGTCAGGCCGACCATCAGGCTGAAGGTGAAGGTGCCATTGACGAGGATGCGGCCGAACTCACTCAGCGCTGCGGCCTCTGCATCCAGGTGCAGCGGTTGCGGGTTGTGGGTCATTGTCGACCACAGCAGATTGTCGGTCTCGGTCACGGTGCGCCGCAGCGGGTGGTCGATGCTGTCGCCGAGCTGCCATTCGTCGAAAAACTTGCCGGGCACGATGGTCTCCTGTCGCGATCGTGTCATGTTGGCGTCATGGACCAGCGCGCCGTTCGTGTCACGATCATCATGGGCGTCATGGGCTGTGGCAAGTCGACCTATGGCACCGCGCTTGCCGCGCGGTCAGGGGCGCGGTTTATCGAAGGCGACGATCTACACGGCGCGGCCAACCTTGCGAAAATGGCGGCGGGGATTGCGCTTGCCGATGCGGATCGCTGGCCCTGGCTCGATCGGATTGCGGCGGCAATCAACGAATCGATCGGGGATGGTGCCGATGTCGTGGCGACGTGTTCGGCGTTGCGGCGGGTCTATCGCGATCGGTTGCGCGCCGCCATCACGGCGCCGGTTCGGTTCGTGATGCTTGATGTGCCGCGTGCGGAATTATGGCGTCGGGTCGGGTCGCGCACCGGCCATTTCATGCCGCAAGCCTTGCTCGACAGCCAGCTTGCAACGCTTGAATGGCCCGGTGGCGAGGAGGGGGGA
>DHHS01000185.1 GCA_002403415.1 Sphingomonas sp. UBA4766
CCGCGCAGGAGCCGGGCAATACCGGGTGGCAGCGCGACGTCTTCATCAGCAATGCCAAATTGGCGCAGCTCGCCGAGGCGACCGGGGACCGCGCGGGAGCTATCGCGCGGTTTACGGCGGCGGAGGCGATTATGGCCGCTTTGGCAAGCGCCAAGCCCGATCATCCCGGTTTCGCGCGCGATCTGACGCAGGTGCGCGGCGATTTGGCAAGGCTGCGCGGCTAGTCCTGAACCCGTCTCACCGCGCCCTCAGCACCCGAGCCGCCATCGCTTCCTCCCGCACCGTATAAGCCGATCGCCCCACCGGCGCGTCGTCGGCCACGGCGGTGGTGTAAAACGCCACCCCCTTGCCCGTCGCCCGATCGACCCACAGCCCTGAGCGCAGGCCGTAAGCTTCGCCCGCATGGCCGATCCGCGTCTTGCCGTCGCCGACCGGGTCGTCTCGGCATTCGACGCGTTGCGTGGCGGCGGCGGTAAACATCACGCCCAGACCATAAGCACAATAGAAACCCCCTTCGGTCTCGCCATTGGCCCCGTTATAGCGCCAGACCGGCTGCGCCAGTTGTGTCAGCGTCGCGCGGGACAGGTATCCCGGACGGGCGATCGCCATGCCGAGGCGGGCAAGCCCGACCGGCGCAAGCCGCATGCCCCCTTGCGGCGAGAAAAAGCCGCTCGAGCGGGTCAGGCGGTAGCGGGCCAGGTCACAACTGCCATCGCGCGCGGGCAAGCCGGGACAGGGCGGCGTGCGTCCGCGCAGATTATCGGCGGCAATTTCCCCGCTCGCGCGGTATAATACCACGGCGCGCTGCGCCGCGCCCGCTGGACAGCCCGACCAGTTGAAACAGCCTGCGATTCCCAACGGCACGAACAGCTCGGTTTGCATTAGTCGGTCAAAGCGAGTGCCGCTTGCGCCCTCCATCACCGCGGCAACCAGCGCATAATTGAGGTTGGCATAGGCGAAATGGCCCGATCCGTGGCGGTCGTCCCACGCGCGCGGATCGGCGAGCCGGGCCGCCAGATCATCGTCAAGCGCCATGACATAGCCGGCTGCATCACGGACTCCGCTGGTATGCGAGAGCAACTGCCGAAGCGTGACCGGCACATCCGGAAATGCCGGATTGCGCAGCCGCCATCCGAGATAGTTGGCGACATCGCGGTCGAGATCGAGCATTCGCCGCTCGACCAGCCGGAGCGCGGCCAGAGCGACGGCAAGCTTGGAGATCGATGCCAGCCGCACCGGGTCGGTGATCCGGACCGGGCGCCGGGTTGTGCGGTCCGCGAGGCCCTGAGCAAGACGGCGTTCGATCTTGCCAGCCCGAAACGTGATGCCAGCCGCAGCGGGTGGGGGAAGTGTAGCGGCCAGCAACAGTGCGATCATGCGGCAAGGATTGACCATGCGACCCGGGCAACGCAAGGGGGGCAGGTGCTAAGAGTGTGGCAGACCGGCATGGTTTGGTTCGACGCGCGGCGGCGGAGATGCGGATGAGCGATGAGGCGAACTGGCCCGAGGCAGATTTATCGCGCAGTGGCTGGGCGTTGGCGGCGGGCGGTGTGCTGGGCGGCGCGGTGGCGGCAATGCTGGCGCTGGGCGGCGGCACCGATGTCATGGCTGGTGTGATGGCATTCGCCCTGGGCACGCTGGCCACGGTGGGTGCGGTCACGATTGGTGCGCTGCCGCTCTGGCTTGTCCTTCATTACCGTGGCGCGCGACGGCTGCGGCATGCGGCGATGCTGGGCGCGATCATTACCTTTGTCCTTGCCCTGGCCGCGCAAACCCATGGCTTTGGCCTCGCCGACGCACCGCCGGTCGATGCCGCAACGCGAACCTATCGTTGGGTGAGTGCCACCGCGACCAGTTTGATACTCGCCGCGGTGGCCGCCGCCATTGCAGCCGTGATGTGGACGATTGCCTATCGCATGCGCGATTAACGCCTCACGCGCCGCCGATGCTGAACGCGCAAAGCTTATTGCCGTCGAGATCGCGGAAATAGGCGCCGTAAAACGCCTGCGGTCCTTCTTCGCCGCGAACCCCCGGAGGGCCTTCGCAACTGCCGCCCAACTCAAGCGCCTTGGCATGGAGCGCGTCGACCTTTGCACGCGCATCCACGGTGATCGCGATCATATTGCCATTGCCCGCGACCGCATCATTGCCGTTATAGGGGCGCGTCACCGCGATGCCGGGCTTGTCCCAGCTTGTGCCCCACATGGTGAAGCCGCCCAGATCGTCGCCAAATTCCATGATGCGTCCGGCACCCAGGCTGCCGAGCAGCGCGTCGTAAAAGCCGCGAGCCTTGTCGACATCATTCGTGCCAAGCGTTGCATAGCCGATCATCTCACTCTCCCATCTCCATGGCTGCGCCGATGATTAGAACCCGAGTCGCGCGGCCAGTGCGTTCAACATATGTTCCGTCTTGATGCCCGTCAATCATCATGATTGCACGGGTCGAATTTGTCCTCCATATGTTCCCAGCATGGCGATCCAGATTCGCACCTCGCTTGACGAGCCGGACACAGGGCAAAGCTTTGTGCCGCACCGACCGCCGCGCCCGCCTAAGGCCGAAGGGGGACGCGCCTTTGCGATTGTGTCGGATTACACCCCCGCCGGCGATCAGCCGACCGCGATTGCCGAGCTGGTCGCAGCAGCGCAGGAGGGGGAACGCGATCAGGTGCTGCTGGGCGTCACCGGCAGCGGCAAGACCTTCACTATGGCCAAGGTGATTGAGGAATTGCAGCGGCCAGCGCTGATCCTTGCACCCAACAAGATCCTCGCCGCGCAATTATATGGTGAAATGAAGTCATTTTTCCCGGAAAATGCGGTTGAATATTTCGTCAGTTATTATGATTATTATCAACCGGAAGCTTATGTGCCGCGGTCGGATACCTATATTGAGAAAGAGTCGAGTGTAAACGAAGCGATAGACCGGATGCGCCATTCGGCGACCCGCGCGCTGCTCGAACGCGATGATGTGATCATCGTGGCGTCGGTTTCCTGTCTTTACGGTATCGGGTCAGTTGAAACCTATTCAGCGATGATCTTTGACTTGAAAAAGGGTCAGAATGTCGATCAGCGCGAAATTGTCCGCAAACTGGTGTCGCTCCAGTATAAGCGTAATGATGCAGGTTTTGCGCGCGGCAATTTTCGGGTACGTGGCGATAATCTGGAAATTTTTCCATCGCATTATGAAGATACGGCTTGGCGTGTATCGTTTTTTGGCGACGATATCGAAGAAATTGTCGAGTTTGATCCGTTAACAGGTAAAAAGGTTGCCAGTCTCAATTACGTTCGCGTCTATGCCAATTCGCACTATGTAACACCGGGGCCGACGCTTAAACAGGCGATGGAAGCGATTAAGGTCGAGCTTGCCACGCGCCTGAGCGAATTGGTAGCCGAGGGGAAATTGCTTGAAGCGCAACGACTTGAGCAACGCACCAATTTTGACCTTGAGATGATTGCCGCAACCGGCAGTTGTGCGGGCATCGAAAACTATTCCCGCTTCCTGACCGGGCGGATGCCGGGCGAGCCTCCGCCGACTCTGTTCGAATATCTTCCCGACAATGCTTTGCTGTTCGTCGATGAAAGCCATGTTACCATCGGCCAGATCAATGGCATGTCACGCGGCGACCACCGGCGCAAGGTGACGCTCGCCGAATATGGTTTTCGCTTGCCCAGCGCGATCGACAACCGCCCGCTGCGCTTCAACGAGTGGGAGGCTATGCGCCCGCAAACCACCTATGTCTCGGCAACGCCAGGCAGTTGGGAAATGGCGCAGACCGGCGGCGTGTTTGCCGAACAGGTAATTCGCCCAACGGGTCTGATCGATCCGCCGATCGAGATCAAGCCGGTCGAGGAGCAGGTGCAGGACTTGATTGCCGAGGCGCGGCGCACCGCCGAGCGCGGTTATCGCACGCTGGTGACGACGCTGACCAAGCGGATGGCGGAGGATTTGACCGAGTTTCTGCACGAGGCCGGGATCCGCGTGCGTTACATGCATTCCGATGTGGAGACGCTGGAGCGGATTGAGCTGATCCGCGACTTGCGGCTGGGGGTGTATGATGTGCTGGTCGGGATCAACCTCTTGCGGGAGGGGCTGGATATTCCCGAATGCGGGCTGGTGGCGATCCTTGATGCCGATAAAGAGGGGTTTTTGCGCTCTGAAACCTCGCTGATCCAGACGATCGGGCGCGCGGCGCGCAATGTCGACGGGCGGGTCATCCTTTATGCTGACCGGATCACCGGCAGCATGGAGCGCGCGATGAACGAAACCGCGCGGCGGCGCGAAAAGCAGCTTGCGTATAACGCTGCCAACGGCATCACGCCGACGACGATCCGGCGCAACATCGGCGACATCATCAAGGATGTTGCCAGCCGCGATCAGGTGACGATCGAAATCGATGCCGATGGGTCGGGTGACCGACCGCACATGGTCGGCCATAACCTGCGCAGCCATATTGAGGAGCTGGAGAAGCGGATGCGCGCCGCCGCCGCTGATCTGGAATTTGAGGAGGCCGGGCGGCTGCGCGATGAAATCCGTGCGCTGGAGGCCGAAGAGCTTGGCTTGCCGCAGGACGAGCGCCGCGCGCCGGTGATGGGGCGATCGAACGAGGGCAAGCCCGGCACGCGCAAAACCCGCTATGGCAAGAGTCAGAAGATGCGCGGCGGGATGCCGGGAAGTTCACGGCGCGGGCGGTAGCGGGGCATCTCCCTCAAACGAAGCACCCTCATCGCAGTCGCCGCCGCATGACGCGCATCCAGCCGACTCGGGCAGAGGCGGAAGGGCACCCGGCGGCGCACGGGCGTTTTGGGCCGAATTGCCCGTCCGCATGGGGAAAGGCCGTGGTCGCGGCATCCATTGCTACCATTTTCCCGGGTAAAGCCCTGTGCTGATCCTCGCGGCGCGTGCGGCGATCGCCGAACAACGCCATCCGCTATTTCAGGCGAAGCGAAAGCCCCGCGACCATCCAGTCGACGCGATCGGCAAGCTGCGCGATCCGTTGATGCAGTCGCCCGGTGTGATCGCGAAACTGGCGCGCCAGGGCGTTGTCCGGCACAATGCCGAGGCCCACTTCGTTACTGACCACAAAGCCCGGCACGGGCAACTGGCCAAGAGCGTCGACCAGATCATCAATGGCCGCGTCGCTATCGGTGCCGGTCAGCATGATGTTGCTCATCCACAGTGTCAGGCAGTCGACCAGCACGACCGTGCCCGCCACGCCATGGGTCCGGATCGCCGCCGCGAGTGCGAGGGGCGCTTCGATCGTTTGCCACCGGTCATCGCGGTCGCCGCGATGGCGCGCGATGCGATCCGCCATTTCATCGTCAAATGGTTGCGCGGTTGCGATGTAGATCAGCTGGCCCGTCATCGCCTCGGCCATGGTCTGCGCGTGTCGGCTTTTGCCCGATCGCGCCCCGCCCAGAATGAATGTCAGCACGAAACGGCCTTTCAACTTGCGGGCGAACGCGCGCTGGCATAAAATAGCCGAGCGTTTGGTTCCCCGAAGAGGGGATTAATAGGGAATGCGGAGGCAGGCCGATAGCCTGTAAGCCGCAGCTGTCCCCGCAACTGTGACCGGTGAGCGGTCGCTCCTAATGCCACTGGCCGGGTAATCGGCTGGGAAGGTGGAGCGGACGTGCTGACCCGCGAGCCAGGAGACCTGCCAAGCGCCGTCGGTCCTTTGCGCGGACGGGGTGTTCAGCGTGATCGAGGTCTTTCCTCGCGTGACGACATCGATTTGGGGTGGCGCGCGCCGGTGACGTCGGGCGACCTGCCTTGCGTGTGTTTCGCGCGGGCAACCCCTTTGCTGTTGAAAAGGGGATTTATGACCGATCGCGTTGGCTCTGGAGTAATTGCCGTCATCGCCCTGGCCTGCGCCGCCCAGGCACGCGCGCAGGCGGCACCCGATAACGCGGAGGACGCGGAATCATCGCTCGTCATTGTCACGGCCAACCGCACCGCACAGCGTGTTGACCGGGTCGGGCAATCGGTGACGGTGATCGACGAGGCGGAACTGCGGCGTCGGCAAACGCAGACCGTCGCCGATGTCCTGCGCACTGTCCCCGGCGTTAGCATTGCTCGCAACGGCGGGATCGGCACGGCGACCTCGATCTTCATTCGCGGCGCGGAAAGCGATCAGACGGTGGCGCTCATCGACGGTGTCAAGCTTAACGATCCGTCATCGCCCGGTGGAGGTTTCAACTTCGGCAATCTTTTGGTCGGCAATATCGAACGGATCGAAGTGCTGCGTGGCCCGTCGTCGGTGCTGTGGGGCAGTCAGGCGATTGGCGGGGTCGTCAATATGATTACGCGCGCGCCGACCAAGGCGCTGCGCGCGACGCTGCGCGGCGAATATGGCTATCGCCAAAGCGGGCAGATTGTGGGCAATGTCTCGGGCCGGGCCGGGCCCCTGTCCGCCAGCGCTGGCGCAGGGTGGTTCCGCACTGATGGCATTTCGGCCTTTAGCGAGGCGCGTGGCGGCACTGAGCGCGATGGTTATGAAAATTTCGGCGCCAATGCGAATGTCAATCTGG
>DHHS01000192.1:0-4709 GCA_002403415.1 Sphingomonas sp. UBA4766
ATGCTGGGCGATATCGCGCGGATCGTCGGGCGGCGGCCGCCGACCGTGCGTATCCCGCGTGCCGCCCTGTTCCCGCTGGCGCATGCCAATGAAGCCTGGTGCCGCCTGACCGCCAAGGACGATCCGTTCCTGACGGTTGATTCGCTTAAAATGGCCGCGCACAACATGTATTTTTCGTCGACAAAGGCGCAGGCCGAGCTTGGCTATCACGCGCGCCCCTATGCAGAGGCATTGGCGGATGCGATTGCGTGGTTTCGCGCTGCTGGGAAAATCGCATGATCGCAGCGGGCGAGATCGCGGGCGGCGTGGCACTGCTTGTCTGGCTGGTACTGGTATTCGCGCGCGATGGCTTTTGGCTGACCCGCGAGCGCGATACCCGTTCGCTGCCCGCACCGCCCGCGCACTGGCCAAGCGTTACCGCCGTGGTCCCGGCGCGCGATGAGGCGGAGGTGATCGCCCGCGCCATCGCCAGCCTGACCGCGCAGGATTATCCAGGCGAATTCCGCATCATTCTGGTCGATGACAATTCATCCGACGGCACCGCCGTAATTGCGCAGACGGCCGCGCAAGGATCGGACCGGCTGACCATCCTGCCCGGCGCGCCGCTTGCCCCCGGCTGGACCGGCAAACTGTGGGCGGTGCATCAGGGAATCGCGGCGGCAGGGACCCCCGATTACCTCTGGCTGACCGATGCCGATATCGCCCACACCCCCGACACGCTGACCAGCCTCGTCACCCGGGCGGTGGGCGAGGACCGCGTGCTCGTATCGCTGATGGCGCGACTGCGGTGTGAGAGCCTGGCGGAGCGCGCGCTGATCCCGGCCTTTGTGTGGTTTTTCGCGATGCTCTATCCCTTTGCGGCGGTTAACCGGGCGACGGGCGTGGGTGCAGCAGCAGGCGGGTGTATACTGGCGCAGGCCGATGCGCTGATGGCGGCGGGCGGGATTGCGGCGGTGCGCGGCGCGTTGATCGACGATTGCGCGTTCGGCGCATTGATGAAACGGCACGGGCGGGTTTGGCTTGGCCTCACCAATCGTTCGGTCAGCATCCGCCGCTATGACACGTGGGCGTCGGTGGGCGCGATGATCTCGCGCTCGGCCTATGCGCAACTGCGCTATTCGCCGGTGCTGTTGGCGGCCACATTGGTGGGGCTGGCGCTTATTTACCTCGGCCCGGTCTTGCTGACCGTGACGGGGGCGGGCTATGCGCGCTGGCTTGGAATGGCCGCGTGGGTGCTGATGACAATCGCCTTTCAACCGATGCTGCGCTTTTACCGGCGGTCGGCGCTATGGGGCGTTGCCCTGCCCGCGATTGCGCTGTTTTATGCGGGCCAGACCTTTGCCTCAGCCTGGGCGCATTGGCGTGGGCGCGGCGGCATGTGGAAGGGCCGCGCGCAAGCGGCGATCGGCGCATGACGGCCACAGTGGCGCAAGCGGCCACGCTTGCCTCGGGCAAGGGGCACCGCAACGAAAACTTCCCGGTCGCGTCGTTTTTGCTGAAAGCTGAACACCGCGGCCCCGTGATGGCGTTTTACCATTTCGCCCGCGCCGCCGATGATGTCGCCGACAATGCGATCGCGTCGGCGGCGGACAAGCTCGCGCTGCTCGCCGCCATGCGCGCCGCCATATCCGGCACGGGCACGGCCAGCGCGGAAGGGTTAGCGCTGCGACAAACGCTCAACCAGCACCGCTTGTCGCCGCAGCACGCGCTTGACCTGCTGACCGCGTTTGAGCGCGATTGCACAATTGATCGTTACGCGACGTGGGACGATCTGATGGACTATTGCCGCTATTCGGCCGCCCCTGTCGGCCGCTATGTGCTTGACGTGCATGGTGAGGACCGCGCAACGTGGCCCGCATCCGACGCGCTGTGTGCCGCTCTTCAGGTCATCAATCATCTCCAGGATTGCTCCAAGGATTACCGCGCGATCAACCGCGTCTATATCCCCGCCGACATGCTGGCCGAGGCAGGTGCTCGTGTCGAGGATCTGGGCGCCGGGCGGGCCACCCCGGCGCTGCGATCCGTGATTGTCGCTGCCGCCCGGCGGACCCAGATGCTGCTGGTGCAATCCGCTGCGTTCTCCTCAATGATTCGCGACAAGCGGCTGGCCGTCGAAGTAGCGGTGATCCAGCGGCTCGCCGAAAGCCTGACGCAGCGGCTGATCGCGCGCGATCCGCTGAGCGAGCGGGTGCACCATGGCAAGGCCGAAATGGCGGGACTGGCCGCCTGGGCGGCGATCCGGCGGCTGGTCGCATGAACCCGAAAACCACCCCCGCCGCCCTTCAGGCGCAAGTCTCCGGCAGCAGCTTTTACGCCGGGATGCGCGTGCTCCCCAAGGCTGAGCGCGAGGCAATGTATGCCGTCTATGCGTTTTGTCGGGCGGTCGACGACATTGCCGACGATCAGCAAGGCGACCGGACCAGCCGCCACACCGCGCTCGACGCTTGGCGGCACGACATCGACGCCCTCTACGCCGGGCAGGAACCGGGCCGCGCCGAATTGGTGGCGGAGGCCGTGCGCCATTTCCAACTCGACCGCGCCGATTTTCATGCCGTGATCGATGGCATGGCGATGGACGTGGTGGACGATGTCCGCTGGCCCGATTTTGCAACGCTCGATCTGTATTGCGACCGGGTTGCGTCCGCTGTCGGGCGGCTTTCGGTCAAGATTTTCGGGATGGAGGATGCGGACGGCGTCAAGCTTGCCCATCATCTCGGTAGGGCGCTGCAATTCACCAACATCCTGCGCGACATTGACGAGGATGCAGCGATTGGCCGCGTTTACCTGGCGCGCGAACATCTGGAACAGGCGGGCGTTGACCTGTCCTCGCCCGCCGCCGTCGCCGCCGATCCCCGGCTTGATCGACCCGCGCGCGATCTCGCCGCACTCGCTCATGAACATTACGCCGCCGCCCATGCCATCCTAAAACGCCGCCCCAAAGGGCATCTTATCGCGCCGCGACTGATGGGCGCGGTGTATGAGAAAATCCTGACGCGAATGGAGGAAGTCGGCTGGGGCCCGCCGCGCCACCGAATCAAGGTGAACAAGGCCGGGCTGCTGTTCACGGTCGCACGGTTGTGGCTTTTGCGTTGAGCGGGCGTGCGACGATTATCGGCGCGGGGATGGCTGGGCTCTCGGCGGCGGTGGCGCTGGCCGGGCATGGTTGGAAAGTGGCGATCGCCGATAGCGCGGCGCAAGCAGGCGGGCGCTGCCGCAGTTATCACGACCCGCAGCTTGACCGCGTGATCGACAATGGCAATCACCTTGTGCTGGCGGGTAATCACGCTGTCAGGCGCTATCTGAAAACAATCGGCGCCAGCGACCGGATCGTCGGCCCGGCAAGTGCCGCGTTTGATTTTGTCGACCTTGGCGACGGCGCGCGCTGGACCATCCGCCCCAATGACGGGCCGATGCCGTGGTGGGTGTTCGATCCCAAGCGGCGGGTGCCCGGCACCGGGATTGCCGCCTATGCCGCGCTGGGGCGGCTGCTGACTGGCCGGAAGGGCGAGCGGGTGTCGGACCGCATTTCGCTCGACGGAACGCTGGGGCGCCGTCTGATCGACCCGGTGCTGCTCTCGGCACTCAACACCGACCCGCGCGAGGGATCGGCGCGGCTCGCCGCCGCGATTGTCAAAGGGTCGCTTGCGAAGGGCGGCCGGGCCAGCGCCCCGCGCATTGCCGAGCCGACGCTCGCGGCTGCATTCGTCGACCCGGCCCTTGCGTGGCTGAACCTGCGTGGCGGCAAGCTGGCGACGGGCACCCGGCTGCGCGCGCTGATGAGCGAGGGGGACCGGGTGACCGGCCTCGACTTTGGCGCAGGGGTGGAGCCGGTGCACGGCGTCGTGATCCTCGCCGTTCCGCCCTGGGTCGCGCAGAGCCTGATCCCCGATCTTGCGGCGCCGACCGAGTTTCGCAGCATCGTCAACGCCCATTTCGCTTTCGTCCCACCGCCCGGCATGCCCGCGATGATCGGCGTGATTGGCGGGACAGCCGAGTGGATCTTTGCGTTCGACAACCGGATTTCGGTGACGGTAAGCGGTGCCGACCGGTTGATCGACCATGACCGCGAGGCACTGGCCCGCACATTTTGGGCCGAGATCGCGCAGGTCCACGGCCTGCCCGCGGAACTGCCCCCGTGGCAGATTGTGAAGGAAAAACGCGCTACCTTCGCCGCCACGCCAGCGCAGGACGCGCTGCGCCCCGGCGCCGCGACGCGCTGGCGCAACCTGTTTCTGGCGGGCGACTGGACACAGACGGGCCTGCCCGCCACCATCGAGGGGGCGATCCGCTCGGGCGAGACCGCGGCGCGCTTGGCACGCCGGGCCGCAATCGGGTAAGGCGCAGCGGATGATGACCGATACGATAGCCGAAGCGGACCTGGCCGCCGCCGCCGAAGCCGCCGCGGCCCGCGCCGCCGACGCCTTGCGCGCGGCACAGCGTGACGATGGCCACTGGGTGTTCGAGCTGGAGGCGGATTGCACGATCCCGGCCGAATATGTGCTGCTCCGCCATTATCTGGGCGAGCCGGTGGACGCCGTGCTGGAGGCAAAAATCGGTCGCTATCTGCGCCGCATCCAATCCGCCACCCACCATGGCTGGTCACTGTTCCACGCCGGGGCCTTTGACATTTCGGCGACGGTGAAGGCCTATTTCGCGCTCAAGATGATCGGCGACGATATCGACGCGCCACACATGGCCCGCGCGCGCGC
>DHHS01000192.1:5078-11781 GCA_002403415.1 Sphingomonas sp. UBA4766
TTCGGGGCCGGGTCGTGGAGCGTCATCCCGACCATGCCCGCCGAGCTGATCCTGCTCCCGCGCTGGTTCCCGGTGCATTTGTCGAAAATGTCCTATTGGGCGCGGACCGTCATCGTTCCGCTGCTCGTGCTCGGCGTGTATAAACCGGTGGCGAAAAACCCGCGCGGCATTCGGGTGGACGAACTCTACACGGTCAAGGCCGCCCCGCTGAAGAGCAATGTCGCGGGCGCCAAACGGCACTGGCAGTTGTTCTTTGGCGCGGTCGACCGCGTGCTCAAATCGTTGGAGCCGGTTTGGCCCAAAGGGAGCCGCGCGCGCGCGGTCCGTGCCTGTGTCGATTTCGTCGTTGAGCGGCTGAACGGCGAGGATGGGTTGGGCGCGATTTACCCGGCGATGGCCAACAGCGTGATGATGTTCGATTGTCTGGGCTATGCAGCGGATCACCCGCACCGCGCGATCGCCCGCGAGTCGGTCGAAAAGCTGCTCGTGATTGGCGAGGATGAAGCCTATTGTCAGCCCTGCGTCTCCCCCGTCTGGGATACAGCACTTGCGGCGCACGCGATGCTGGAGGCCGGTGGCGAAGAAAACGAAGCGCGGGCGCGGGCCGGACTTGAGTGGCTGAAACCCTTGCAGGTTCTTGATGTGAAGGGCGATTGGGCGGAGGTGAAGCCCGATGTGCGGCCCGGTGGCTGGGCTTTCCAATATAACAACGCGCACTATCCCGATCTGGATGACACCGCCGTCGTCGTGATGGCGTTCGACCGGGCGCGCGATAAGCTCGCGCCAGCAGGTGTTGGGGCGGGCGGCTGTGATGCCGGGTACGATCGGGCGATTGCGCGCGGCACTGAATGGACGGTCGGGCTGCAATCGAAAAACGGCGGGTTCGGCGCGTTTGATGCCGACAACACGTACGACTATCTCAACAATATCCCTTTTGCTGATCACGGCGCGCTGCTCGACCCGCCAACCGCCGATGTGACCGCGCGTTGCGTGTCGATGATGGCACAACTGGGCGAGACCGACAGCGAGCGGATGAAGGCGGCGCTCGCCTATCTGGCAGATGAGCAAATGCCCGATGGGTCGTGGTTCGGGCGCTGGGGTGTAAATTATATCTACGGCACCTGGTCGGTGCTGTGCGCGCTCAATGCAGCGGGACTGGGAGCGGATAACCCATCGGTCACGCGCGCCGCCGACTGGCTAGTGTCGATCCAGAACGATGATGGCGGCTGGGGCGAGGATTGCGAAAGCTACAAGCTCGACTATGCAGGGTATGAGCCGGCCCCCTCAACCGCGTCGCAGACTGCCTGGGCACTGCTCGCGCTGATGGCGGCGGGCCGGATCGATGATGCAGCCGTCGATCGCGGCGTCGCCTGGCTGATCGCGCATCAGGAAGCCGACGGGCTGTGGGGGCAGGAACACTATACCGGCGGCGGTTTTCCGCGCGTGTTTTACCTGCGCTATCACGGCTATCCGAAATATTTTCCGCTCTGGGCGGTGGCGCGATACCGCAATCTGAAGCGGTCCAACGCGCGCGATGTCGCGTGGGGGATGTGACGACCCTCATCGCGTGCGGGTTGCAGCGCGAGGCAAAGTTACTGACCCGCCCCGGCATGGTGCCGGTAATTGGCGGCGGCGATGCGGCCGCGCTGGAACAGCGACTGGAGGCAGCGGTCGCGCAGCGGCGCGTTCGGGCGATCGTGTCCGCAGGCATTGCCGGGGCGCTTGACCCGTCACTGGGGGCTGGCGCGCTGGTGGTTGATGCGCGGGGCTGGGGCCGGGTGGAGGTGGTTCGTGCCGCCCTCCCCGATGCCCGGTTCGGCGCAATCGTCGGGCAGGATTCGATTGCGGCATCGGGTGCTCAAAAGGCCGCGCTCCATACCGCCACCGGCGCGCTTGCGGTCGATATGGAATCGCATGTCGCCGCTCGCGTCGCGGCGCGCCACGCGCTCCCGTTCATGGCGATCCGCGCGATTTCCGACACGGCCAGCGAAACCCTGCCCCCCGCCGCGCTCGTCGGCATGAACCCTGACGGATCGATGGCGCTGGGCTCGGTGCTGAGGAGCCTCGCGCGCCACCCCGCGCAACTCCCCGCGCTGATCCGCACCGGGCGAAGCGCGGAAGCAGCATTTGGGGTGCTGGGTCGCGTTGCCGCCGCAATCGCGAGCTTAGACTAACCCTTAAGCCGCGCGCTGCACCCGCTTTTCGGCCAGCGGGTCGGCGGCCTTGATCTTCGCCAGTTCGCGCTCGACATGGCTTGAGTGCACGTCTTGTGCGGGCCGCGCGTTCGACAGGTCGATGTCCGGTGCCATCGGGCCTTCGGTGCGCACGCCATTCCGGCTGATCGAGAACATCTTCAGCGGGTTGCGGATCGAATCGCTCGCCGCTGTCCCCTCAAAACCGCAATGCACCATGCAATTGGAGCATTTTTCATACTTGCCGACACCGTAATCGTCCCAGTTCGTGCCCTCCATCAGTTCGGCAAAGCTATCGACATAGCCTTCGCCGACCAGATAGCACGGCTTTTGCCAGCCAAAGACGGTGCGCAGCGGCATCGACCAGGGCGTGCATTCATAGGTCTGGTTGCCGGCCAGAAAATCAAGAAACAGGGGCGAATTGGTGAAGGTCCAGCGCTTGCCGCCGTCGCCGCGACGAAACACATCGCGGAAGAAATTCTTGGTCCGCTCGCGCGTCAGGAAATGTTCCTGGTCGGCGGCGCGCTCATATGAATAGCCGGGCGAAATGGTGATCTCGACGCCGCGCTTTTCCATTTCGTCGAAGAACGCCGCCAGCCGCGCCGGGTCCGCGCCGTCGAACACAGTGCAATTCACCTGCACCCGGAAGCCGCGCGCCTTGGCCATTTCGATCGCTTCGATCGCGACTTCATAGGTGCCAACTTGATCGACCGCGTGATCGTGCATCCCCTTGTCGCCATCAAGATGGATTGACCAGGTGAAGAAGGTCGACGGCTTGTAATCGTCGATCTTTTTCTTGAGCAGCAGCGCGTTGGTGCACAGGATGACGAATTTCTTCTTCGCGATATAGCCCTTGACGATGTCGGGCATGTCACGGTGGAGCAGCGGCTCACCCCCCGCGATCGAGACAGCGGGCGCGCCGCATTCGTCGATCGCGTCCATGCATTGCTGCACGCTGAGGCGTTGATTGAGGATCGCGTCGGGATAATCAATCTTGCCGCAACCCGGACACGCCAGATTGCACCGCAGCAACGGCTCCAGCATGAGCACCAGCGGATATTTTTTGCCGCTCAATTCCTTGCGGACGGTGTAGCTACCAATGCGGGCCAGCAGCGAGACGGGAAGGGTCATTTATCGTTCCTATACCGCCGAAGCGCGGGCGGGTTCCAAAGCCGAAGACGCATGCCTTAGCTCAGAAGGCAGGCTGAATTCCACTCTTTCCTCAATACCGTCGAGTTGCGACACGGTGACCGGTCCCAGCGCGCGGAGTGCGGCGATCACGCTGTCGACAAGCTCATCGGGCGCAGAGGCGCCAGCGGTCAGACCAACCGCGACAACGCCCTCAAACCAGGCCGGGTCAATCGCGCTGCCATCCGCCACCAAATAGCTCGGCAATCCTTCATCCACGCCGATTTCACGCAGCCGGTTGGAATTCGAGCTATTCTCAGCACCCACCACCAGCAACAGATCCACCACCCGGCACAAATCACGCACCGCAGTCTGCCGATTTTGCGTGGCATAGCAGATTTCGGTGACATCGGGGCCGACCAGATCGGTAAAGCGCGCCTCAAGTGCGGCAATCACCCCGCGCGTGTCATCCACCGACAGCGTCGTCTGGGTGATATAGGCGAGCGGCGTGTCGTCAGCGATCGGAAGCGCGGCGACATCGTCTTCGGTCGAAACCAGCAGCACCGGGGTGCCAACCTGACCAATGGTCCCTTCCACCTCGGCATGGCCGGCATGGCCGATCAGCACAATCGTGCGCCCCTGCCCGGCATAACGACGGCCCTGAATATGCACTTTGGTGACCAGCGGGCAGGTAGCGTCGAGCACCGGCAACCCGCGCCGCGCCGCTTCATCCTCGATCGCGCGCGAGACGCCGTGCGCGCTGAAAATGGTGCGAGCGCCGTCGGGAATTTCATCGAGTTCATCGACGAAAACCGCACCCTTGCGCTGAAGCTTATTCACGACGTGCCGGTTGTGCACGATTTCGTGGCGCACATAAACGGGCGCGCCATACAGGTCGATGGCCCGTTCCACAATTTCGATCGCGCGCACGACGCCCGCGCAGAACCCACGCGGCTTTGCCAGAATTACATCCAAGGAATAGTCCCTTTCCCTACCCCCAAAAATGCCGCCATCCCCGTCTCTCTCCGCAGAATTGGGCAGCATCGTGGCCGATGTTGCCGCATTTGCCTTGCTCGCAACCCTAGCCATCAACGCTTTTAGTGCAGTGCGGCAAGAAAAAAAAGCGCGAACCGGACGCAATCGGTTTGCCGCGCACATCTGCGCGATCGCCGCACGCAATAAGGGTTTTGGGACAGGGCTTGGACAGCCTAGGTTCAGGCACTGGACGGCAAGGCCACGCGTCTTTACGGACGTGTCTCGCTGACTGGAGCCGAAGATGAACCGCCTGCCCTTCTCCGCCCACCCCCGAGCCGCCGCTGCTGCACTGGTCCTTGTGGCGACGGCGGCACCCGCGCAGGTCGCAGATCCAGCCCGCGTGCCGGTGGAGGCGCTCGACAATGGCCTGATCGCGATCATGAAGGGGGGCAAGAAGCTTGGGGTGACCGGTCGCGCCGCGCAAATCGCCCCTGTCGTCGACCGCGCGTTCGACTTGCCCTATATGACGCGGCTGGCGGTCGGCCCACCCTGGGTTCAGGCGACCCCGGCGGAGCGCACCGCGTTGATCGCCGCCTTTCGCAAGCTGACCATCAACGAATATGCGCGCAATTTCGCCGACTGGTCGGGCCAAGCCTTTGCGATCGAACCAAAAATCGACACGCGCGGCACCGACCGGCTGGTCAGAACCACCTTGACTGCCCCGCGCGAGGCACCGGTCAGCATTGCGTATCGCGTGCGCATGGTGGGAACGGAGTGGAAGATCACCGATGTGTTTTTCAAAAACGCGATCAGCCAATTGACCACGCGCCGCGCCGATTTCGCCGCCGTTTTGGCACGCGGTGGCCCGGCAGCACTGATCGAGCATATCAACACGCTGGCCGAGAAGCGCTGACCGCGATGGGATCGTTTCCGGGGGTTGGCAGCGACGTCGTCATTGCGCTTATGCTTGCCTCGGGCAGGGTCACGGGGCAGGAAGTGGCCGCCCCGGTCCCGCCGCCCGCCACCTCGTCCGCCCCGGTCACGCTGCAAGGCCAAGAAACAGCCCCCACCCCAAAAGCAGCTCCCGCCCCTGTGCAGGCGAGAGAGACGGCAAGCCCGGTCGCCGCACCCGGAACGACCGCGCGCTCGGCACAGAGGGGCGATGTGCGAACCAAGGGCGACCCGCTCGAAGGGTTCAACCGGGCAATGTATCGGCTCCACACCGGGCTTGATCGCGTGATTTTTCGCCCCGTCGCCTTTGGCTATAAGGCGGTCGTGCCAAAGCCGGTGCGGTCGGGTATCCGCAATATTTTCAACAATCTGCTTGAACCCATCGTGTTCCTGAACGACCTGCTGCAATTGCGGCCGAAGCGTGCGGTGAAGACGTTTGCGCGCTTCCTCATCAATTCGACGGCGGGGATTGGCGGGTTGCTCGATCTCGCAAAGGATGATGGTCTGCCGCGCCGCACCAATGGCTTTGGCAATACGCTGGCGCGTTATGGCGTTGGGCCGGGGCCGTATATTTTCCTGCCGTTTTTCGGTCCCTCAACGCTACGCGATCTGACGGCGGGTCAAGCGGATAGCTTTGTGCTGCCGCTGGCGATCGGCAATCCGTTTGACCGGCTGGAGTTTCAGTTGCCGCGCGGCGGGGTGACCGGGCTTGACCTGCGGATCGAAACCGATGGGCAGCTTAAGGCGCTGCTCGACGGCGCGACCGACCCCTATGCGACGCTGCGCTCAGTCTATTTGCAGAATCGCGCGGCCGAAGTGGCAGAGGTGCGGGGCGACGGAGCAGCGCAGCCGTTGCTCGATGACCCGCTTCCCGATCCCGAACCCGATGCCCCGCCTGCAACGCCGCCACAAGCATCAGCCGACCCAGCCGCAGCGACAACGCCCGCCGCCCCCGCAACGCCCGAAGCGCCGCCCCCGGCTCCTCAGGCGATGACCGGGGAATGTTCGATCTACGTCGCCTGAGCCCTGTCGCGAGCGCTATCGCGAGCCTTGCCGCGCGGCGGACCGAGCAGCGCCGGCTCGAATATCAACGCGCACACCAATGTCCATGCCAGCGACATCATCAAGATCTTGCCCATGCTCGCGGTGCCCGGATGATAGGAGAGCCAAAGCGCGCCAAAGGCACTGCCCGTCGCCAGCGCCGAAAACAGCACCGCGCGCGCCAGACTCGACTGCAGCAAATCGGTCGCACCGCCGCGCCACGCCATCACGAAATAAATGTGGAATGCCACCCCCACCCCGAACAGCAGCGGGAAAGCGATGATGTTGGCAAAGTTGATCGGCTGACCGATCAGCACACAGCTCCCCAGCGTCAGGAAGCCTGACAGCACCACCGGCGCGAGCGTAAACGCGACTTCGCGCACATCGCGCAGCACCAGCCACAACAACAGGCTGAC
>DHHS01000192.1:12071-12247 GCA_002403415.1 Sphingomonas sp. UBA4766
CCAGCCACAACAACAGGCTGACCAGCGCCAGCGCAATCGCCCCGGCCTGCACAAACGCCCAGGCGACCGTCCGCGCCGCTTCCTGCGTTGCGACCGGCAGGCCGGTGGCGGCGGGCGCCACCTTGGCGACGGCGGCCGTAAAGCGGCGCAGCACGCCATTGTCATTGCTGTCGCCG
>DHHS01000193.1:0-247 GCA_002403415.1 Sphingomonas sp. UBA4766
TCGAGTTGCGCAAGGGTGACGTAGCCGTCATTGTCGGCATCGACGCGGCTGAAATTTGCAGCAATGCGGCTCATCCCGCCCTCTTTGGCTTCCTGCAGCGTCAGTTTGCCATCCTTGTTCT
Source organism: Sphingomonas sp. UBA4766 (assembly GCA_002403415.1). GTDB lineage: Bacteria > Pseudomonadota > Alphaproteobacteria > Sphingomonadales > Sphingomonadaceae > Sphingomonas. Next base: position 122 of record DHHS01000193.1, read on the forward strand.
TGTCGGATGCCTTGAACTTGGACCGCAGCTCGGCGAGCCTATCCTCATAGGTATTGGCGTGAGCAGCCGGGGCAAGGATCAAGGCTGCGGCGGCAAACCAGGCAAGTTTTGTAACTAATTTCATGG
>DHHS01000193.1:579-25224 GCA_002403415.1 Sphingomonas sp. UBA4766
CCGGTGAATAAGATGGGCTAGCCAAAGAACGATCGTGCAAAGATCGTTCACCAGCGCCTCGTTTTATAATGCACTACATTAACTGAGGCCGAACGATCAACTGCCTTTCGTTCCACAACAGCGTCATGGCGTGCGTCGGGTCAGCCCGGCGCGGTCCAGCCGCCAGCGCAGCGTGTCGATCCGGTCCTGCCCGAAAAAGGGTTCGCCGCGAAACACCATGGTCGGCACGCCCCAATGGCCGGCGGCATCAAGCGCCGCCTGGTTGCGCTCGATCTCTTCCAGGTGATCGCCCTCGGCAATGGCCGCATCGAGCTCGGCCAGGTCCAGCCCGGCATCCGCCACCGCATGCTTGAGCAGGTCGCCCTGGTCCCACCCGCGGGTGCCGCCGAAGATCAGCGCGGCCACCCGGTCGGCCAGTTCCACGCCCCGGCCCCGGCGATTGGCCTCCACCCCGAGCTTGGACAGGCGATAGATATAGGGCTGGTCCGGGGAGACCGCCATTGTCCGGAAATCCTGCACGATCGGATCAGGATCGGTCGGCAGCACCACCGGACGCCCCAGCATTTCGCCGCGGCGCATGCTGTCCATCGCGATGTAACGCGGCGGCTTGCGGTTGGATGGATCGAACAGCGCCTGCGGATTGCGCACCGCCAGCGGCAGCACCACCCGCAGCTGAACATCGACATCATAGTCGTCGCGCAACTGGAGCAGATCGGCCGTCGCCAACCGCGAATAGGGGCTGCGGAACGACCAGTATACATCGACGATTTCGCTCATGGTCCGGTTCCCTCTTTCGCGCATCAGGATTTTGCGCCCGCCGCTACTTGCTGAAGATCAGCCCCGCAAAGTCCCCCGAACGGCGCCAGGCGTCAATGTGCTGGAAGAAACCTCCCGCACCGCCGGGGTGACCTTGCGAGCGGCGAAACTTCTCGTTCCAGCCCTGGCCCTCATTGTTCCAGAAGCCGGGCGTGCAATCCGCTGAGGTGACCATCGAGGGCTGCGCGGTCATAATCAGCTTGACCCAGTCGCTCACCGCCGCCTGTGTCGGCTCGATCTCGGCGAAGCCTTCCCGCTCGGCATAGGCGACCACTTGCGCAATGGTGTTGGCGTGATCGACGATGTTGTGCGGAATGTTGGAGACCATGTTGGCCGCCTGGTTCATTTGCACCGCAAAGGCATTGGGAAAGCCGTGCATGTGCAGCCCGTGAAGGGTCTGCAGGCCTTCGCCCCAATATTCCGACAGCATCTGACCCCCGCGCCCCTTGAGGTCGAAGCCGGTCTTGAGCTGGAAATTGGCTCCATATTCGAAGCCCGAGGCATAGACGATGCAATCGACCTCGTAGAGCGTGCCATTCACCACCAGCCCGGTTTCGGTGATCCGCTCGACCCCCTTGCCATCGGTATCGACCAGCGTGGTGTTTGGCGCATTGAATGTGGGCAGATATTCGTCGCTGAAGCAGGGGCGTTTGCAGAGCTGCGAATACCACGGCTTGAGGTGCTCGGCGGTGGTCGAATCCTCAACCACGGTTTCAACCCGGGCGCGGATCTGCTCCATCTTCTCGATGTCCGCCTCCTCGAACGCCGCTCGAACCCGAGCGGTGGTTTGCTGGCCGGGAGCAACGCCAAAGACCTTGCGTAGCCGCGCCAGCAGCCGGGCGAGCCACAGCGGCGTGCCGCCCAGCGCCCGTTCGCGGATACGGCGCGAGATCTCGGTCCAGCCGTCGTTGATCAGGTCTTCGGTCGGCAAGCCGCCGCCCATATTCTCGACAAAATTGTCCATCCAGCGCTTCTGCCAGCCGGGCTTGGCAATGCTGGCGAACCATTCGGGATCGATCGGATGGTTGTTCCGCACATCGACCGAGGAGGGTGTGCGCTGGAACACGTAGAGCTGCCTTGCGGTCTTGGCGAGTTGCGGGATGCACTGCACGCTGGTTGCTCCGGTGCCGATCACCGCGACCCGCTTGTCGGCAAGCTTGTCCATCGGCGCCCCGTTCGCATCGCCGCCGGTATAATCGTAATCCCAGCGGCTGGTGTGAAACGATCGGCCCTGGAAATTCTCGATCCCCGGAATGCCGGGCAGCTTGGCGATGTGCAGCGGCCCGGTGCCGATTGCGACATACTTCGCGGTGAAATCGTCGCCACGGTTGGTAGTGATCCGCCACACCCGCGCGTCTTCCTGCCACTCGATGCTCGACACCTCGGTGTGGAACAGGGCCTTGTCGTAAAGGTCGTAATGCTTGGCGATCCGCTCGCAATGGGCGAGGATTTCCGGGCCGCGGACATATTTCTCGCTCGGCATGTAGCCGGTTTCGTCGAGCAGGGGCAGGTAGATCATCGCTGCCGTGTCGCAGCGCGCACCGGGATAGCGGTTCCAGTACCAGGTGCCACCGACCCCGCCGGCCTTGTCGATCAGCCGGAAGCTATCGATCCCCGCTTCCTTGAGCCGCGCGCCAACCACCAGGCCCGACATGCCCGCGCCGACAAAGGCGAAGGTCACATGATCGGCCACCGGCTCACGCTCGGTATAGGGGGTGTAGGGATCGGCCGCGAGGGCGGCGAACTTGCCCGAGAGTCGCTGATACTGATCATTGCCGTCCGGGCGCAGGCGTTTCGCGCGCTCGGCGGCGTATTTCGCCTTGATATCAGCCTTGTCGAGCACGGTCGTCATTATGCAAACCCCTCATCTGGCGCGTGCGCTGCACCGCATGGCCCGCCGCACGGGCAGGCTGCGACCCTTCGCGTTGGGCTGGCGGCGTAGCGCAGCAGTCCTCGCTGCATTAATGCATTACATTAGATTGTCAAGCAAGCGCGGTGCGCGCCGGTGCCTAGACCGGTGCGCTCAGATAGGCCGCCTGGCAGGTGGCCGCTTCCCGGACCGCGGCGTCAATCGGCGGCGCTCCCCCCGCTTCGACCGCGCGGGCAAAGCTCACGGCCTGCACCATCGCGATGACGAAACTCTGCCGCATCCTGGATTCCAGCCTCGCAAGTGGGATGTGCGGGAGGCAGGCGATGATCTCCTCGCTCAACCGCACGAAGCTGTGCGCCCCGGCATCGACGATCAGCTTGGCGTAGTCGAATCGCGGATCCGACACGAATTGCAGGCAGAACCGCGCGTAGACGCGGCCGTTCTCTTCAAGACAGGCCTCCAGGAACGGCCCGATCGCCGCTTCGACCAACGCCGCCAGCCGGGCCTGAGGATCGGCTTCGGTGACCTGTTCCAGCCGCACCGCCCGTTCCGCCTCAATCTCGCGATAACGTTTGGCGAAGACTTCCTCGATCAGGCTTTCGATGCTGCCAAAATGGTAATGAACCGCGCTGGGATTGCGCGCGCCGGCATCGGTGGTGATCATTTTGACCGAGACCGCGCCCAGCCCCTTTTCGGCGATCAGCCGCTCGGCGGAGCGCAGCAATTCCGCCTTTGTGTCCTGACGGCTCGAAACTTCCATAACACTCTCAGTCCATTCCTGGCATCAGCTCCGCCCGCTAGATTGGCCTATCATTGTGCCGCGCGCGATAGCAAGCCGGGGCAGACGGGGGGCGGGGGAGGCCTCGCCTCACCGATGCGCTGTTGTCCCCATGGCTGTGACAACGCGTTCAATGGCATCGGCAATCTGTGTCGGCACCTCCTCCTGCAGGAAGTGCCCCGCCTGGGTTTCGGTCACCGGGGCTTTTGGGAACATGGCGGTCATCGCGGGCAGAATGCGGGCGAGGATCGGGTCGCGCATCCCCCAGACAATCTCCGTCGGCACATCGAGCTTTTGGGCATAGGCCTCGACCTCGCTCATCAACGGAAATGTCGGGTGATCGGGGCCCGTCGGCACCATCCGCATTAGCGCGAGCGGGCCCTTGATGTTGCCGCTATCGCGCACCGGGCGCGCATAGAGCGCAGCCACCTCCGGCGGGATCGATGCCGGATCGCCCTGAGTCTCGTGCAACCGATCGAACACCGAGACGACATTTTCGAGCAAGATCTCGCCGACGATGGGCGTGGCGGCAATGGCGTGGGGCCGTGAGAGCTCGAACTTCTCCTTGGGCGCCATGAACCCGGTGTTGAGCAGCACCATGCCCCGCAGCAGCTCGGGCGAGCGCATCAGGGCACCGAGTCCGACCGCGCCGCCCCAGTCCTGCCCGACATAGACCACGCCGTCCAGATCGAGCTGGCGCAGCGCGGTGTTCATCCAGCGGACGTGGTTTTCGAGCGTGTGCTGGCTTGCCGGGATCTTGGTGGAAAAGCCCAGTCCCACCATGGTCGGCATGATCAGCCGCATCCGATCCGTGGGGAGTTCCTTCCCGATCTTGCGGTAGAGAAGGCCATTGGTCGGGTTGCCGTGCTGGAGATAGACCGGGGTGCCGGTGCCGACCTCCAGCATGTGGATCTTGATCCCCGGCTCGACTTCGACAAGGTAGCTCTTATAGCCTTCGGGCAGGGCGGCAGCGGCATAATCGGGTAGCGCGAAGGCCTCGAAATCGCCCGAGGCGGTTGTGACTGTGCCTGATCCCTGCGGCGTCACCACCGCACCATCACGGGTCATCCACCACGTGCCCACAATCGTCGGTACCGCCACAGCGCCGAGCCCGATCAGCAACTTTATGATCATTTCAATATCTCCCGTGCCTGCCAGCGCGCATGCCGACATTGCAATTTAATGCATAGCATTAGACTTCGCTCTATCGCTGTTCAGCGTCGAGATCAAGCGTCGCGCGGGGTGCCCGTGGTGCGCGCTGCGAGGAACAGCAGGCCGACAAACACGAGTTCGGCAATAAACCGGCCGGGCAGGATCGGCGCGCCATGGACAACACCCGCGACAATCCGCCCCACCGCGAACAGGCCGAACATCATCATCGGCGGATAGTACCACACGCGTTGCCTACGGATCAGCGCCAGCAGCAGACACAGGGCGATGGTCAGGCACAAGCTGGCCAGGGCGGCGATCATCGAGCTGAGGCCCAGGCCGCCTTCCGGCACAGGAAAGCCCCAGAACCGGGCGGCCGACGCTGGCCTTGTGAGCCATGTTATGCCTTGCGCGCCGAAGATCAGCGCCAGTAACGCAGGCGGCAGTTGGACGATCACTCCAAGGTATCTTGTCATCGGAGCCTTTCGGGTTGCGGCGCGGACGGATCCCGTGATCGCCAGATTGCCTTTCCTAATCGTATACATTAATCTCTGTCCAGTGGCGACGTGGGAACAACAGCCGATCCGGCTGTGCCGACCAAGTCGATTGGCCGTGTGGCGCGCGGAAATGGGGCGGAAGATGTTTAGGAAAATTGGAATCATCGGGCTTGTCGCGGTGCTGCTGATCGGTGCGGTGGGGTGGTTCAACCGAGCGATCATCGTTCAGTATATTGCGCTGAACCGAGCAAAGGCGAACCGGATTGAGGCTGGGCCGACCCGCATCGTCCAATGGGACCAGGGGCCTGCCGAACCGGCCGCGCCGCTTGGCGATCGTCCTCCAAACATTGTGTTCATCCTGCTCGATGATCTGGGCTATAATGACATCTCTACCTTTGGCGGCGGTATTGCGGGAGGGCGAGTGCCGACCCCCAATATCGACAAGCTGGCCGCGCAAGGCGCGATCTTTTCTCAGGCCTATTCCGGCACCGGCACTTGCGCGCCGTCGCGTGCGATGCTGATGACCGGGCGATATCCCACACGCACCGGGTTCGAATTCACGCCCACGCCCAATGGCATGACCAGCGCGTTGTCCGCGTTCGCTTCGGGGCGAAAGAAAACGCATTTGCCCGAGCTTCAGGTCAATCCCGAAATCAATGACGACATCCTGCCGTTTAAGGACAAGGGGCTGCCGGGGTCGGAAATCACGATTGCCGAACTGCTCAAACGGCGCGGCTATCACACCGTGCATATCGGCAAATGGCATCTGGGGAACCGAAAGGATTTTCTGCCAAATGCGCAGGGGTTTGACGAAAGCTTGTTGATGCACAGCGGGCTGTATTTGCCCGAGGATGACCCGGGCGTCGTCAACGCCAAGCTCGATTTTGATCCGATCGACAAGTTCCTTTGGGCTGCGCTGAGCTTTGCCGCGTCCTATAATGGCGGTGCGCCGTTCAAGCCGGGCGGCTATCTCACCGACTGGTGGACCGATGAAACGCTGCGAGTGATCGAGGCCAACCGCAACCGACCGTTTTTCCTCCACCTCGCCCACTGGGCACCGCACACCCCGCTACAAGCGACCAAGGCGGATTTCGACGCGGTCGGCGAATTCGGAACGCATCGCGAGCGGGTCTATGCCGCGATGATCCGCGCAGTGGATCGCAGCATCGGGCGGGTGATGGACAAGCTGGAGGCCGAGGGGCTGGCCGACAACACCATCGTGGTGCTCAGCAGCGATAATGGCGCGCCGGGCTATATCGGCATACCCGAGGTCAACGCACCGTATCGCGGGTGGAAGATCACATTGTTCGAAGGCGGCATCCGCGTGCCGATGTTCGTCAAATGGCCACAACGGATTGCGCCGGGCACGGTCGTCAATACGCCGGTCACCCATGTCGATCTGTTCCCCACCCTCGCTGCCGCCGCTGGCGTGGCCTTGCCGCGCGATCGGGTGATTGACGGGGTCAACGTCATGCCCGCCGCCTTTGGCACGGGTCCGGTGACGCGCAAGGACGACGCGATCTTCTGGCAATCGGGAGCCTATCGGGTGGTGCGCGCGGGCGACTGGAAGTTGCACGTCGATGGCAATCAGAAAAAGATCTGGCTGTTCAATCTTGCTGCTGATCCGGGCGAACGGAACAACCTTGCGGTCAAGCAGCCGCAGAAAGTCGCCGCGCTGAAGGCGCTGCTCGCCGCGCACCACGCCAATGCGGTACCATCGCTGTGGCCGCACAGCCTGATCAGCCCGATCGTGCTTGACAAGACGCTCGACCAGCCCGTCGCCGACGGGGATGAATATGTCTTGTGGCCCAATTAATACGGGAGTGAAAATTGCGAGCGGACGGTGCCGGATGACGGCGTCCGGATAGCTGCGGGAACCACGCTGAACTAGGTTCTGTGCGCCCCGCACAGCTGACACGGCGGCGCTACATCAGCTTGCGGCGGTCGATTGTCGCACTCTTTGGCGGCAGCGAGAACAGCATCCCGTCTTCCCCCACCACGATTCCGCCGTCGAACCGTGCTCGCGCATCGCCGAGAAAGGCGGGGTAAAGATAAGTGTAGGGCAGCGGCGGCACGAGGTGCGAGAGCACCAACATCTTTGCCCCCGCAGCCCGCGCACTTTCCGCTGCCTGTTCGGGGGTGGCATGATAATCCTCGATGTCGGTGAAGATCTTGGCGGTGTTGGCATTGCCTTGCGCTGCGAACGCCGATCCGATGTGTCTGAGCAACCGCGGCTGCAGCGCATCATGGACGATCAGGTCAGCCCCCTTGCAGACCGCAATCAGGTTGGCGGATTTGGCGGCGTCGCCGCTTATGCACGCCGCGCGACCCTTATAATCAAACCGATAGCCGACGGCGGGCCTGATCGGGTCGTGATCGACCTTGAACGCCGTCACCGTAAGGCCGCCGCCCCGCATCACAATGGCCGTCTTGCCAGGGATCGCAAAAGGCCGCGCCGCCGCTCCTCCCCCGCCGGGTGGCACGACCTTTTCGCCGTGATGCGCAATTCGGTAGCTGTGATCGAGCGCATAAGCGGCGTTGAAACCCGCCACGACTTGTTCGACACCTTCGGGGCCATAAACCGGCAATGGGGCGGAGCGTGTACCGCGAGTCCAATGGTACAGCATCAGCGGGCCGATCCCGTCGATATGGTCCGAATGGAAATGGGTCAGCAGCAAAGCATCGACGTCTCCGGCGCTGATCCCCATCAGGTTGAGATTGCGATTGCCGTTCTCGCCCATGTCGACCACCAGCACCTGCTTGCCCGCAATCACGACATTGCACGGCCCCGCACGCTGCGGATTGACCATGGGAGAGCCGGTGCCACACAGCCCGATATGAAGCCCGTCATTGAGGCTGGTCAGTTGGTCGCGTCCCGGCACCGCCCGCGCCGCACGCTCGAAAAGCGTTTGCCCGATACGTTGTTGGAACAGGAATGCCGAAGCCACGATGATGGCCGCTACCAACAAAAGCCCGAGTCCGATTCGCTTCATCACTAACTCCCCTCTGCGATGTAATGGCTTAATTGATCGCATTAGGCAATTGCCCTCGCGCATGTTTCAAGGCGCGGGCGCTGTCGCGTGGTGGTAGAGCGCGCTCGACAAGGACCGCCCGTGGCGCGCGCCGGGCGAGCGCCTGTCCTTCATGCGGGCTGAGAGCGAGTTGGCGGAAGTGGGCCAGGCGTTAGCGGGCTGCCGGGCGATCGACCCCTTGTGCTGGCACAGGCGCCGGGGGGCTAGCGCCCGACAGCGCGACGCTTTCCAAAACATCAAGCGCGCGGTGCGCCTCGACATAACGCCGGGCTGCGCTGATCCACTCGGTCGCGCTTGGCGCGCCGGGGAGCCGGGATACCTCGGCAAGCGCCGACTCCACATGCGCGGCATCCAGGAATGCGCGCGCCCGCTTTAGCCGGTCATTCGGATGAGGCGACGGGGTGGTGTCCCGGTGCAGCACGATCAGGCCTGACAATTCGCGGCGTAGCCCCTCGAACCAGCCATCGCGAATGGTCCCCGTGGCGAGATCGGGCGCAATCGCGTCAAGCCGGAACCGCAAATCAGCGACCGTCACCGGCGCACGGCTTGCCGCCACCACCGCTGCCACTTCCTGCGGTCGACCTGTCCCAAAGCGGGCGCGCAGCACCGTTTCGACCGTGCCGAGCGCCAGCCCGCGATCAACTGCGCGTCGGGCCGCGAACACCGCAAACATCGATTCGGCGCGCCCCGCATAGCCCGCAGCACTCCGCGCTTCGCGATCAACCGCCATGGTTCGCGCCTCCAGCGTGGCAAGTTGTGCCGCAAGCCCGCTGAGCCGCATCGCCAGTGCCCGCTCATCCGGGGATTGGGGTGCGGCGCCAATTTCGGGCGGGGGCATGAACGGCCCGGGCGTGGGTGCTGATGCTCGCGGTGCCGCGGCGGGTTGAGGTGTTGGGGGCCCGACCATCAGCCACGGACGATATTGCGCGACAAACAAGGCGGTGGCGCCAATCCCGCCACCGAAAGCGATGAGCAGCAGCAACAGCATTGTGCGCCATCCCCGGCGAGAGGGCGGGGGGCCAAACCTTGCGTCGTCGATCATGCCGCTCTTATCCGCGCGTGAGGGCTGGGGGTCAATCGGCGGCAGCGATCAGGCTGTCGTCGTTGGGGTGTGCGGCGATGGCGATGCGCGCCCAGCCGTCCCCGGCCGCAGCCGCCACCCCCGGGCTGATCGCGGCAAGCGCGATGCACGCGCGGTTGGGGCTTTGGACGGGAACAAGCGCAGCGAGCCGCTCTGCCGCGCGCGTCGAGTGGAGCAGCGCGGTTGCGCCGACCAGCCGCGTCAACGCTTCGGGCGGGACATCGACTGGGTTGCTTGCATAAACCGCGATGGATTCGGCGACCACGCCGCCGGTAGTGATGGTGGTAGCCACGCCGCCCAAGTGTAGCGCCCGATACACGCCTGTAGCGCTCGCTTCGTCCACCAGCAACGCCGCATTATCGGCCCCTATCGCCACGACGCGCAGCCCGGCGGCGGTCGCGGCGCGCGCGGTTGCCGCGCCTACCGCATAGGTGGGGAGGATCGCGTAGCGACCAAGCGCGTCGCCGGCGTGGCGCACGGCATTGGCGCTGGTCAGGATCAGCGCGTCGAAATCGCGCGGATCGGGTGGCGTCCACGCCCGCGCCACCACTTGAAACAGCGGAAGCGCAATTGCTTCGTAGCCCGCCGCACCAACGCCCGCGCAGGTCGCGCTGTTGCCAGGTTCGGGCCGCAACACCGCGAGGCGGCGGCGCAACACGTTATTTGCCGAAATGCTGCCGCACCGCATCCGGCGCGCGCGCCAGCAGCTCGCCCGCCAGCGCTGCGGCAAAATCCGCCGGGCCATCTGCCGTCCCGGTCGCGCTTGCGGCGACATGGTCGCGCCCGTCGCTCGAGAAAAGCGCGCCGCGCAAGATCATCACCCCGCCCTCGATCACAGCGAGCGCTGCCATCGGCGAGTGGCAATCGGCGCCAAGTGCGGCGAGCAGCGTCCGCTCTGCTCCCACACAGGCCATGGTGGCGGCATCAGCAATGGCGGTGAGCAACGCCGCTGCCGCGCTCCCAGCCAGTGCTTCAATCCCGACCGCCCCTTGCGCAGGGGCGGGCAGCATGACGTCAATCGGAACAGCCGCGCCCACATCGCCGTGCCCCAGCCGGTCAAGCCCGGCGGCGGCGAGCAATGTCGCGTCAATTTCCCCCGACGCGACCTTGGCTAGGCGGGTGTCAACATTGCCGCGCAGCAGCACAATGCGGATGTCAGGGCGCAGCCGTTGCACCTGCGCGGTGCGGCGCGGCGAGCTGGTGCCCAAGACCGCCCCCTCAGGCAGTGCGTTGAGCGATTCGGCACCGATCAGCCGGTCGCGCACATCCGCGCGCGGCAACATTGCGGCAATCGCGATGGCCGGGGGACGGATCGTCTCCACATCTTTCATCGAATGGACCGCGCAGTCGATTTCGCCCGCCAGCAGCGCCCGGTCCAGCTCCTTGGTCCAAAGCGCCTTGCCGCCGATTTCGGCGAGCGCCCGGTCCTGCACCATGTCACCGGTTGTCTTGATGATGACGATCTCGATATCGCCCTCCGCCCAGCCATGCGCCGTGCAGAGCGCGGCGCGGACCATCCGGGCCTGGGTGAGGGCAAGCGGCGAACCGCGCGTGCCAAGGCGAAAGCGTGTCATCGCCCTTGTGCTAACGCGGCTTGCGGCTAGAGGGAAGCCATGGCCCTTATTCTCGGCCTTGAATCAAGCTGCGACGAAACGGCAGCGGCGCTGGTGACGTCGAGGCGCATCGTGCGTGCGCACAAGCTGGCCGGGCAGGAAGCTGCGCACCGGCCCTATGGCGGGGTTGTGCCCGAAATCGCGGCACGCGCGCATGTCGAAATCCTGATGCCGCTGGTCGAGGCAGCGCTTGACGAAGCGGGCGCTAAACTCGCCGATGTCGATGCGGTGGCGGCCACTGCCGGGCCGGGGCTGATCGGCGGGGTGATGGTTGGGCTGGTGACGGGCAAGGCGCTGGCACACGCAGCGGGCAAGCCGCTGATCGCGGTCAACCATCTGGAGGGGCATGCGCTGTCGCCGCGCCTCGTCGATCCGGCGCTCGAATTTCCTTATCTGCTGCTGCTGGTGTCGGGCGGGCATTGCCAATTGCTGTTTGTTGAAGGGGTGGGCCGTTATCGGCGGCTGGCGACCACCATCGACGATGCGGCGGGCGAAGCGTTTGACAAGACTGCCAAGCTGCTCGACCTTGGCTTTCCGGGAGGGCCAGCGGTCGAACGTGCGGCGTCGGCGGGGGATGCCACTGCCGTGCCGCTGCCGCGTCCGCTCAAAGGATCGGCCGAGCCGCATTTCTCGTTCGCAGGGCTCAAAAGCGCAGTGCTGCGCGCGGCCGATAGCGGGCTTCACCGACCTGAGGATATTGCCGCGTCGTTTCAGGCGGCGGTGGTCGAGTGCCTGATCGACCGGACCGCGCGCGCGATTGGCCAAGCAGCCGGGGCAATGGCGCTGGTGGTTGCGGGCGGCGTGGCGGCGAATCAGGCTGTGCGCGGCGCGTTGTCGGGGCTGGCTGACGCGCACGGGCTGCGCTTTGTCGCGCCGCCGCTATGGCTGTGCACCGATAATGCGGCGATGATCGGCTGGGCAGGCGCTGAGCGCTTTGCCGCCGGGCTGACCGATCCGCTCGACGTGGCCGCGCGGCCGCGCTGGCCGCTCGACCCGCTGGCCGAGGCGGTGCGTGGTGCGGGCGTCAAGGCATGACCGACACAACGATGCGGATCGGCGTGATCGGCGGCGGCGCATGGGGCACAGCGTTAGCGCAGGTAGCCGCGCGCGACGGATCACCGGCGCGGCTCTGGGCGCGCGAATCAGCGGTCGTTGATGCAATCAATCAGACCCATGAAAACGCCCCCTTTCTTCCCGGAGTGCCGCTGTCCCCGCTGATCGCGGCCACCGGCGACCTGGCGGCGATGGCTGAGTGCGACGCGCTGATGCTGGTGGTCCCGGCGCAGTATCTGCGTGCGGTTTTGGACGCGGTTCTGGCGGCGATGCCTGGGCGTGACGTGCCGCTGGTGTTGTGTGCAAAGGGGATTGAGGCGGGCACCGGCAAGCTGATTGCCGAAGTCGCGCGGGATCTGGCGCCCGCCGCCCCGCTGGCGGTGCTGTCCGGCCCTACTTTTGCTCGCGAAGTCGCGCTCGGGCATCCGACCGCCGTTACCATCGCATCGGCGGATACGGTGCTTGCGAAGCGGCTGGCGCAGCGGCTCGCTATGCCGATGTTCCGCCCTTATTTGTCGGATGATGTTGTCGGTGCCGAGATTGGCGGGGCCGTCAAAAATGTGCTGGCGATTGCTTGCGGCGTCGTCGACGGCGCGGGGCTGGGCCAGAATGCGCGGGCCGCCCTCATCGCGCGCGGCTTTGCAGAGTTGACACGCTTTGGGCTGGCGCGCGGCGCGCGGGCGGAAACACTCACCGGGCTGTCGGGACTGGGCGATCTGGTGCTGACCTGTTCGTCGATCGCGTCGCGCAACTATTCGCTGGGGGTGGCGCTGGGGCAGGGACGTGCTGCCGCCGATATTCTGGCCGAGCGCACCAGCGTGGCCGAAGGCGCGTCAACCGCGCCGGTGCTGGCACAGGCGGCGCGGGGTGTAGGAGTGGCGATGCCAGTCGTCGATGCCGTTTGCGCGTTGCTCGCGGGAGAGCCGGTTCGCGACGTGATTGAGGGGCTGCTGGCGCGCCCGATTGCCGCCGAATTCGGGTGAACCACGCAAGCGGGCTCTCAAAAGTCGATCGCAATCCCTTTCAATTCCCAATCGCCATAGCGCACCGGGTTCAGCCCCATCGGGTCGTCCGCGCCTGATGCAGGTTTCGGCGTCGGCGTCGGCGCGGGTAGCGGCGGATTGGGGGAAAGATGCGCAGGCGGCTTCACATGATCGGGGCGCTGGCCCATGAGTAAATCTCCTTCATCGCTCGGAGACATCGGATTTCACACGCAGATGCGCAAGATGGCCCTGGGGGCAGGCGGACAAATGGGGCGGTGGATGGGCTGGCGGCGGGAGTGGCCGTGCGGCTGGCCGCGCTCAGGCTGCTCGACGCGGTGCTGCGGCGGGGGCAACCGCTGGAGGCGGGGCTGCCCGGCGCCACGCGGGGGTTGACCCGCGCCGACGACCGCGCGCTGGTGCACGCGATTGTCGCGGAAACGCTGCGGCGGCTAGGCGATCTGGACGCCCTGATCGATTCTGCGACGCAGCGCCCGCTGCCCGGTGATGCCAAGGCGCGCATGGCGCTGCGGATTGCGCTGGTGCAAGCGCTCGCGCTCGGAACGCCGGGGCACGCAGCGATTGCGACCGTGCTGCCGCTGGTCGATGGCGGACCGAGGAAGCTGGTTCATGGGGTGTTCGGCACCTTGAGTCGGAAACAAGTGGTGTTGCCTGCGTCGCCATCGCTGCCCGCCTCGGTCGCCGCCCGGTGGGCGCGCGCATGGGGCGAGGAGATGGTGCGCGGGGCAGCGAACGCGCTCGCCAAGCCGCCCGCGCTTGACCTGACGCTGGGAGATGCCGCCGATACCGACGTCATGGCCGCAAGGCTGGGCGGGATCAGCCTGATGCCGGGCCATGTCCGGCTGGCAGAACGCGGTGCGGTTCCCGACATTGATGGCTATGGAGAAGGGACGTGGTGGGTGCAGGATCTGGCCGCGTCTTTGCCCGCGCGGCTGATCGGGCCGGGCGCGGGCACCGTGATTGATCTGTGCGCCGCACCGGGCGGCAAAACGCTGCAACTTGCCGCCGCCGGATGGACTGTGACGGCGGTGGACAGCGCCAAAAGTCGTGTCGCGCGACTTCGCGATAACCTGACCCGCACCGGGCTTTCCGCTGACGTCGTGACGGCGGATGCGTTTGATTGGGCGCCCGCCATGCCCGCCGATGCGCTGTTGCTCGATGCACCGTGCAGCGCGACCGGCATTTTCCGCCGCCATCCCGATGTGCTGCACCGGGTGCGCGATACCGCGATCACCGAGCTGGCCGAAGTGCAGGCGCAATTGCTGATGCGCGCAGCCGATTGGGTGCGGCCCGGCGGGCGCCTAGTCTTTGCGACCTGCGCGCTGGAGCCCGAGGAGGGGGAGCAGCAGATCGGCCGGTTCCTCAGCCAGCGGCTCGACTATGCGATCGAGCGCGTGACGCAGGGTGAAGTGCCGCCGGGCATTACGGTCGCGCCACAAGGCTGGTTGCGGCTTCTGCCCGGTATGCTGGTAAACGCGGGGGGGTGCGACGGATTTTTCGTGGCAAGAATGCGCCGAGCCGCCTGAGCTAGGCGCTTGCGGGCGGGCGCGGTCATGCTAGAGAATCGGTTATGCCGTCCCCCGTCCGTATTGCGCCGTCGATCCTGTCCGCCGATTTTGCCCGGCTGGGGGATGAAGTGCGCACCATCGACGCGGCCGGGGCCGATTGGATCCACGTCGACGTCATGGATGGTCATTTCGTGCCGAACATCACCATCGGCCCGGCGGTTATCAAGGCGCTGCGTCCGCACACGGCCAAGCCGTTTGACGTCCACTTGATGATTTCGCCGGTCGATCCGTTGCTTGAGGCGTTTGCCGAAGCAGGCGCGGATACCATTACGGTGCATCCAGAGGCAGGCCCGCACCTTCACCGCACGATCCAGCGGATCAAGGCGCTGGGCAAGCGTGCGGGCGTGGTGCTGAATCCCGCGACGCCGGCCAAAATGCTCGACTATGTCCTGGAGGAAGTCGATCTGGTGCTGGTGATGAGCGTCAATCCCGGCTTCGGCGGGCAGAGCTTCATCCCCTCGCAGTTGAAGAAAATCGCCGCGATCCGCACGATGATCGACAAGCTGGGCAAGGCGATTGACCTTGAAGTCGATGGCGGCGTCGACCCCGCTACCGCGCGCGCGTGCGTGCAGGCGGGTGCCGATGCGCTGGTCGCGGGCACGGCCGTGTTTCGCGGCGGAGCCGATCATTATGCCGCCAATATTGCCGCGCTGAGGGGATAGTGGCCGATCACGATCCGCGCGACACGCTCATCGACACGATTGAGCAGGGCAAGAGGCTGATCCGGCTGGGCGGCGACAAGGGCTTGTCGCTGGCCGAGCGGCTGGCCGAGCGGATAAACCGGTTGGCGTGGCGCACGCCGCTGCACGGTTTGCGGCTGAACGGCAAGCACCCGCTCAAGCTGATCGCGGTCCCCGATGACCCGATCTTTGGCGATCCGACGCGTGGCAATGCGATGCTCGACGGGCGGATCGAGTGGATGGGCGAAGCGCGGGCGATTGCCGATCTCGACTTTGCGCGCCCCGACTGGTCGTCCGGCTTTGCCGAGTATGTGCACAGTTTTGCTTGGCTGCGCGATTTGTCGAGTGTTGCGACGCGGGCGCAGGGCGCGCCGATTGCCGAAGGGCTGATGCGCGCCTGGCTCGCCCGGCACGGCGAGCAAGTATCCGAACCCGCCTGGCGCGCCGACCTGATCGGGCGACGTATCCTGTTCTGGGCGGCGCATGCCCCGCTCATCCTGTCGAGCGCCGATCTCGTCTATCGCTCCGCTGTGCTCAATGCGCTGGCGCGTGGCGCGCGCCATCTTGACCGTAGCGCCGACAAGATGCCGCCGGGCACCGGTCGGGTGGCGGCGTGGTGCGGCGTGACCATGGCCGGGCTGTTGATCGCCGGCGGCGAACCGCGCCAACAGGGTGGCGAGGCAGGGTTGCAGCGCGCGCTCGCCACCGCAATCTTTCCTGATGGCGGCAATGTGCAACGCTCAGCGGTAGCACAGCTCGACCTCATCGCGCTGCTGACATTGCTGCGCGAGGGGTATCACGCCCGTCGGACTGAGCCACCGGCGTTTCTGGGCGAGGCATTGGCGCGGCTGGTCCCGGCGCTGCTCGGAGTGATGCATGGCGACCGCGCTTTGTCGAGCTGGCAGGGCGGCGGCCCGATGACCGCCGATGCGATCGCCGCAATCATCGATGCCTCTGGGGTGCGCACGCGGGCGCTGCGTCAGGCGCGCGATTGGGGCTATCAGCGGGTAAGTGCTTCGCAAAGCGTGCTCATTATCGATGCCGCCCCGCCGCCTGTCGCGCGGCTGGTCGAGGGGGGCTGCGGATCGACGCTGGCCTTTGAATTTTCCGAAGGGCCAGTGCGGTTGATCGTCAATTGCGGCGGCGCGCGCGCGATTATGCGCCCGGCCGCCAATCGCCTCGCCGAAGGGTTGCGGACAACGGCTGCGCATTCCACTTTGGTCGTCGGCGACAGCAATTCCACCGCGATCCACAGCGACGGCACGCTAGGCAAGGGCGTGGTTGAAGTGGAGCTGAGCCGTCAAGAAAGCGAAACGTCGAGCCGGATCGAAGCAAGCCATGATGGCTATGCCCGCCGCTATGGCTTTGTCCACCGCCGCCAATTAGTGCTCGCAAGTGACGGGCGCGACTTGCGTGGGGACGACATGCTGTTGCCGGTGGGGCGCAAGAGCAGGCGGGGCGCGACGCCCTTTGCAGTGCGCTTTCACCTGGGGCTGGGGGTGGAGGCCACGCCGACCACCGATGGCATGGCCGCGTTGCTGCGGGTGCCGGGCGGCGCGTTGTGGCAATTCCGTTGCCGGGGCGGGACGCTCGCGATTGATGACAGCCTGTGGGTTGACGGGCTGGGCATGGCGCACCCGACACGGCAGTTGGTGATCGTTGGCGAAGCCCCCGGGGGTGGCGCGAGCGTCAGCTGGGTCTTGAAGCGCGCGCGTTGAGAGGCCAGAGCGGGACGACCACGCACCAGCGGAGCCCGATTGCCATGACCACGATCCCTATTACCCGCGCGCTGCTGTCGGTGTCGGACAAGACCGGCATTGTTGATCTAGCGTCGGCGCTTGCGGCACGGGGGGTGGAGCTGGTGTCGACCGGTGGAACCGCCGCTACCTTGCGCGAGTCAGGGTTGATTGTACGCGACATCAGCGACCTGACCGGCTTCCCCGAAATGATGGACGGGCGCGTCAAGACGCTTCATCCCGTGGTGCATGGCGGCTTGCTCGCGGTGCGCAGCGACCCGACGCATCTGGCGGCAATGGCCGAGCACGGCATCGGTGCAATCGACCTGGTTGTCGTCAATCTATATCCGTTTGAGGCGACGGTTGCGAAGGGCGCACCGCGCGACGATGTGGTCGAGAATATCGATATCGGTGGCCCGTCGATGGTGCGGTCGGCCGCCAAGAACCACGAATTTGTGGCCATTGTGACCGATCCGGCCGATTATGCGGTGGTCGCGCGCGGCGAGACGACGCTCGATGAGCGCAAGCGGCTGGCGGCTAAGGCGTTTGCGGCCACCGCCACTTATGATGCGATGATCGCGAGCTGGTTTGCCTTTGCCGATCAGGGGGAGGCGTATCCGCCCACATTGCCGCTGATTCTGGAGCGGCCCGCGGCCTTGCGCTATGGTGAAAATCCGCATCAGTCCGCCGCGTTCTACCACCATCGCGGGCCATCGGCGCCGGGGATTGGCACAGCGCGGCAAGTGCAGGGCAAGGCGCTGAGCTATAACAACTATAACGACGCCGATGCAGCACTCGCGCTGGCGGCGGAGTTTCGCAACGCCGCGCCAACCTGCGTCATCGTCAAACACGCCAACCCGTGCGGAGTTGCAACTGCTGCGACGATCGAAGCCGCTTATGCCGCAGCGCTTGCGTGCGATAGCGTCTCGGCCTTTGGCGGGATCATCGCGGTCAACCGCCCGCTGGATCGCGCGACCGCCGAAGCGATCTCCGGCATCTTTACCGAAGTCGTTGTTGCCCCTGACGCCGACGAAGCCGCGCAAGCGATCTTTGCTGCCAAGCCGAATTTGCGGCTGTTGCTGACCGGCGCCCTCCCCGATCCGGCGCGCCCGGGCCGCGAAGTGCGCGCGATCACCGGCGGCTGGCTGGTGCAGAGCCGCGACAATGGCGCAGTGGCTGCAGCCGACCTCACCTTGGTGACCAAGCGCGCGCCAACCGATCAGGAGCTGGCCGATGCGCTGTTTGCGTGGACGGTAGCCAAGCATGTAAAATCGAACGCGATTGTCTATGCGCTGGGCGGCGCGACCGCGGGCATCGGTGCGGGTCAGATGAATCGGCTCGAATCAGCGCGGATCGCGGCGTGGAAAGCGCGCGATGCGGCAGAAAAGGCGGGCTGGGCAGCGCCGCGCACGGTGGGTTCGGCGGTCGCCTCCGATGCGTTTTTCCCCTTTGCCGATGGCTTGCTGGCAGCGGTCGAAGCGGGGGCAACGACGGTCATTCAGCCGGGCGGGTCAATCCGTGATTCGGAAGTGATTGCCGCAGCAGACGATGCCGGGCTCGCGATGTTGTTCACCGGTATGCGGCATTTCCGGCACTAACCTCCCGCCTTGGGCATGCCGCCAAACAGCGCACGATCCTCCAGGCCAAAAGCGAGCCGCCAGATCACGAACAAATAGCTTGCCGCAATCGCGGGCAGGCCGAAGACCAGCTCGGCCCATTCGAGACGTTGGGGAAGCGCGGTGAACACGCTGCCGACGGCAATCGCGACGCCTGCCGCCACCGCCAATTGCCACCGCCACCCTGACACCGACGCCCCGAGCAAGCGGCCAAGCAGCCACGCCTTGATGAGCGACGTCAACGCGAGCGACAGCATCAGTGCGATCGCGGGCCCCGCCGCCTGATAGTTATCGGGCCATCCCCAGCCACGCATCAGGTAGATGAGCGCAAAGCTAAGCGCGACCTGCACGCCGAGCATCACCCCCGAAATCAGCAGATTCCAATGCCGTGCAACGTAGACCAGCGCACTTTCGCAGGTGGACGCAGTGGCCGCCAGCACTTCGGCGGTCAGCAGAAACGCCAGCGCGGCGGTTCCGTAAACGAACTGCGGGCCGATCGTGCCCATCACCGCCTTGCCTGGAATCGACCCCATCAGTGCAAGGCCCCCCTGCGCCGCCATGATCCAGAACCCGACCTGGCGCACTTGCGCGGCCACTGCGGCGCGGTCGCCCGCCGCCAACCTTTGCGTAATTACCGGCCCCAAAATCGGGTCGAAACTGGTTTTCAACCGTCCGGGGAGCGAGGCAATCTGCTGCGCCATATAATAAATGCCGACAATGGCGGGTGGAAAGAGCTGGCCCAGGATGAAGCGGTCGACGTTGCGCGTCGCCCATTCGATCGCGTCGGCCCCCGCCAGCGGCACATTTTGCCAGGCAAGTCCCGCAATCGTCGCCAGTCGCGGCTTCCACCCGACCGGTATGCCATAGCTGCGCAGGAACGGGATGAGTGACGCAACTACCGCCGCCAGCATTGACAGCATATACGCAATCTCAAGTCCGCTCGCCGGATCGACATACCAGAGCGGCACCGACGCGATGCTGATCGTCCATGGCTCGATCACTGCGCGCGCCGTTACTGTCGCGCGCAGATTATGGCGATAAGCGAGCGCCGCCAGGCTGATATCCGACCAAGCGATGGCAACGATGATCGCGGGCATCCAAAAGGCGATGCCGACAGGCACTGCGCCGCGATACATGATCTGCGGAAACGAAAACAGCAGCAAGCTGGCAATGATCGACGCAAACAGCGCGACGACCAGCGCGTCCCACGCGACATGGGCGTGCGGGCGATCGGTGGTGGACAATGCCTGAGCGAGCCCACGCTTCATCCCCAGGGTGGCGACGAGAGCTGCCAACTCCACCGCCACCACGGCGAGCGCAAATTTCCCGACCGTATCGGCCCCGTAAAGCCGTCCGGCGACGAACAGAAACGGCACCCGAGCTGCCAGCCGAAGCGCAAAGCCGAGCACATTGGTGCGCCCGCCCTTCGCAAGTGCTGCAATATCGTCGGCGGGTGCGTTCGCCGTCGTCAATGCGCAGCCCCCCAGCTTGCCCCCGTGCCAATCTCGACCCCCAGCGGCACCGACAGGGCGATTGCGGGTTCAGCGGCGGTTGCCATGACGCGCTCGATCACCGGGCGGGCGGCCATCACATCGCGCTTGGGCAACTCGAAAACCAGTTCGTCATGCACCTGGAGCAGCATCCTGACGTCATGCAGGCCCGCCTTGGCGAGTGCTGGGCCCATGCGCACCATCGCGCGCTTGATGATGTCGGCGCTCGTCCCCTGAATGGGCGCGTTGATCGCGGCGCGCTCGGCTCCCTGGCGCTCGTGCTGGACTGCGGATTTCAGACGCGGAAACCAGCATTTGCGACCAAACAGCGTCTCGGTATAGCCGTGGTCGCGCGCGGCTTGTGTTGTCTCGGCGATATAGCGGTTGATACCGGGGAAGCGATCGAAATAGCGGTCGATCATCGCTTGCGCCTCATCCGGGCTGACGTCGAGCCGCCCGGCAAGGCCCCAGCGGCTGATGCCATACAGGATCGCAAAGTTGATCGTCTTCGCCCGACCGCGCGTGTCGCGGTTGACCTCGCCGAACAGCTCCTGCGCTGTCATCGAATGGATGTCGGCGCCGCTCGCGAACGCGTCCCGCAGAGCAGGCACATCGGCCATGTGCGCGGCCAGCCGCAGCTCGATCTGCGAATAATCGGCGGCGAGCAGGACATTGCCGGGTTCCGCCACAAACGCCTCGCGAATCTGGCGGCCCGTCTCGGCGCGGATCGGGATGTTTTGCAGATTGGGGTCGGTGGAGGACAGCCGCCCGGTCTGTGCGCCGGTCAGTGAATAGCTGGTATGGACGCGGCCTGTCAGCGGATTGATTTGGGCCTGCAGCGCGTCGGTATAGGTTGACTTGAGCTTGGCGACCTGCCGCCAATCGAGCACGCGCGCGGCGATGACCGCGCCCGGCGAGCTTTTGTCGACGGCAATTTTTTCAAGCTCGGTCACGTCCGTCGAATAGATGCCCGATTTGCCCTTGCGCCCCCCCTTTATGCCCATGCGCTCGAACAAGACTTCGCCCAGTTGTTTGGGGCTGCCGATGGTAAAGGAGCCACCGGCGAGGCCGTGGATCTCGGCTTCGAGCGCCGTCATCTGCGCAGCAAATTCGCCCGACAATTGCGCCAGCCGATCGCGGTCGACGCAAATGCCGTGCCGCTCCATTTGCGCGATAACGGGGGCGAGCGGCCGGTCGACCAGTTCGTAAACCCGGGTCGCCCCCTCGCCCGCCAGCCGGGGCTTGAACCGCTGCCACAGCCGCAGCGTGACATCGGCGTCCTCGGCGGCATAGCGGGTCGCTGTTTTCAAGTCGATTTCGGCAAAGCCGCGCTGGCTTTTCCCCGAACCCACCACATCCTTGAACGCAATGCATTTGTGGCCCAGATGTGCGAGCGCCAGCTCGTCCATGCCGTGTCCGTGCAGGCCGGCATCAAGGTCGAAGCTCATCAGGATCGTGTCGTCGAACGGCGCGACGTCGATGCCCAGCCGCCCCAGCACGATCATGTCATATTTGAGGTTATGGCCGATCTTGAGCACCCCAGGCGCCTCCAGCAGCGGTTTCAGCCGGGCAAGCGCCGTACCCATGTCGATCTGCTCGGGCGTTTCGGCGAACATGTCGGTACCGCCATGTGCGAGCGGGATATAGCAAGCGATGTTGGGCGCGAGCGCAAGGCTGATCCCGACGAGCGACGCTTGCGTCGCGTCGATCCCTGTCGTTTCGGTGTCGATCGCGAGCCAACCCTGATGATGGCCCTGCGCGATCCAGCGGTCGAGCGCGTCGAGCGTCGTCACCGTCTCATATCCGTCGAGGTTGATCGCTGCCGCCTCGGCAGGCGCTGCATTATCTGGTGGCGTGGACAGCGCACCGTCGGGCGCGGATGCCGACAGCTTGGCCAGCAGCGAGCGAAAGCCGTGATGGTCAAGGAACGCGCGCAGCGGCGCATCGGGGATCCCCTTCAGCGCGAGCGCGTCGAGCGGCTCGGCCAGCGGCGCATCATCCTTTAGCGTCACCAGCACCCGGCTGAGCCGCGCCATTTCGGCATGGTCGATCAGATTGTCGCGCAGCTTGCCCGGCTTCATCGCGGGCGCGGCGGCCAGCACCGCTTCCAAATCGCCATGGTCGAGGATAAGCTTGGCCGCGGTCTTTGGCCCCACGCCGGGGACGCCCGGCACATTGTCGACGCTATCGCCCATCAGTGCGAGCACATCGCCCAGCCGGTCTGGCCCGACGCCGAACTTCTCGATAACATGCTCGGCACCGAGCCGCCGGTTATTCATCGTGTCGTAAAGGTCGAGGCCAGGCTCGATCAACTGCATCAAATCCTTGTCGCTCGACACGATTGTCACCAACCACCCTTGCGCGAGCGCGGCCTTGGCATAGCTCGCGATAATGTCGTCGGCTTCCAGCCCTGCTTCCTCGATACAGGGCAGGCTGAACGCGCGGGTCGCGTCGCGGATCATCGGGAATTGGGGCACCAGATCCTCAGGCGCGGGTGGGCGTTGCGCCTTATACTGGTCATACAGATCGTTGCGGAATGAATGGCTGCCCTTGTCGAGCACGACCGCCATGTGAGTGGGTCCATCGGCCTGGTTCAGCTCGTCAACCAGCTTCCACAGCATCGCGGTATAGCCGTAGACCGCGCCCACCGGCTGGCCATGCTTGTTGGTCAGTGGCGGCAGCCGGTGATAGGCGCGAAAAATATAGCCGGAGCCGTCGACGAGATAGAGATGGGGCATTGTGCTTCGATAGCCCAAGCGTTGTCGGTGACAAAGCCGAACTTCGCAGCAGCGACGGCGGGGGCGTGGCGTTAGAGATGCGTGGCGATCACGCTGGCGACGACGGCGTGCATCAGCGCCTGTCGCTCTCGCACCGGACGCGGCGTATCGCCGATCATCACCGCAATCGCATAGGACCGGCCATCGGGCGCGCTCAGGATGCCGACATCATTATAGCCCGCCGTCCGTCCTGCCAGGTCCTGGCCCGTTCCGGTCTTGTGGCCAAAGCGCCAGCCCGGCGGCACCGCGCCCGCCAGCCGTTGCTTGCCGGTCTTGGCCAATTCCATCGTGTCGATCAGATAACGGGTCGAGGGCGCGGACAGGATTGCCCCGCGCTTGAGCTTGGCAAGGGCGGCGGTGACCGCGACGGGCGCCGCGCCGTCGGGCGGATCGGCGACATAGGCTTGATAGGCCTTGACCCGCGTGTCGAGCGGCAAGCTTGCGCGCGCGCGGATAAAGCCATTGCCGGTCGCGAATTCGGGCTGCCACAAAAGCCCCGCAGTCTGGCTTTGCAACAAGCGTTCGCCGGGGCCGAATTTGATCGTGCCCAGCCCCTTGCGACGAATGAAGCCGCGCACCGCCTCTGGTCCCCCGACCAAGCGCAACAGCCGGTCGTTGGCGGTATTGTCGCTCTGCGTCAGCGCTCGTTGGAGCAATTCGCCCACCGTCGCCTGATACCCGTCGCCGCGCACCATCGCCGCGATCGGTTGATGAAACAGCGTCAGATCCTCACGCGTGACCTTGACCGGATCGTCGAGCCGCAGCCGTCCCTGATCGGCGGCGTCAAGCACGGTCATCGCCACCCACAGCTTGCTGACGCTTTGTTGCGGCAGGGGGATGTCGCCATTGGTGGCCACTTGCCAGTCCAGATCGATGCTGCGCACCGCAATCCCGAGCTTGCCGTCAAAGCCGCGCGCGAGTTCGTTGACGGCCGCGACCAGCGCGGCGGGCGCAGCGGGTGGCAAGGGCATGGATGCGGCGGCTTTGGGTGATGCAAGGCTGAACCCCGGAATCGGGACGGGCAGCGCAGTGCGGCTCATCTGGGGCGCTTGCGTCGTCTGGCATCCCGCAAGCGCGGCA
The DNA here is from genome assembly GCA_002403415.1 of Sphingomonas sp. UBA4766. GTDB lineage: Bacteria > Pseudomonadota > Alphaproteobacteria > Sphingomonadales > Sphingomonadaceae > Sphingomonas. The sequence continues at coordinate 24,417 of DHHS01000193.1, forward strand.
ATTGCCATAGCCGCGCCAAACAGCGCGCGGTGATGCACCGCGTTAACCTTCTCTTTCGGATTCAACGGGATGAAAGCCATCGGAAGCACATCATGACGGCGAGTTTTCGACAATGGGATAGGGCGATCCCGCTCGGTGCGACGAAACCGCCGAAAACCGCGATAAAGCGTTATGTCGCGCGCCGACCTTATGGGAACAACACTGTGTCAACCGCATCGGGCAGCAAATCGGGGTAATCGAGCGTATAGTGCAGCCCCCGGCTTTCCTTGCGGGCGAGCGCGCACCGCACGATCAGATCGGCGGTCTGAAGGAGGTTGCGCAGCTCGATCAGGTCGGGCGTCACCCGGAAATGGCCGTAATAATCGCCGACTTCCTCGGTCAGCATCCGGATGCGGTGCTGTGCGCGTTCCAGCCGCTTCGTCGTGCGCACGATGCCGACATAATTCCACATAAAGCGACGGATTTCGGTCCAATTCTGCTTGATGACGACTTCTTCGTCCGAATCCTCCACCCGGCTTTCGTCCCAGGCGCGGATTGCGGGCGGCGGCGGCAGATCGTCCCAATTTGCCGTAATGTGGCGCGCGACACTTTCGCCGATCACGAAACATTCGAGCAGCGAATTGGACGCGAGCCGATTGGCGCCGTGCAACCCGCTCTCGCTGCATTCGCCCGCGGCATAAAGCCCCGGCAAGTCGGTGCGCCCGTCGCGGTCGATGACGATCCCGCCGCAGGTATAGTGCTGCGCGGGCACCACCGGAATCGGATCGACGGTCATGTCGATGCCCAGCCCGAGCAGCTTGTCGTGGAT
>DHHS01000006.1:0-1160 GCA_002403415.1 Sphingomonas sp. UBA4766
GCGCGACCTGGTGGTCATCCACACCTCCACTCCCGGATTCAAGCAGGATGTGCGGGTCGCGGGGATGCTGAAAGAGTTGAACCCCAATCTGAAGGTCGGCTTCATCGGCGCGACCGTCGCGGTGGATGCCGCCTGGGCAATGGCGAACGCGCCAACCGTCGATTTTGTGGCGCGCAACGAATTTGATTTCACCATCCTTGATGTGGCGCAAGACAAGCCGCTGGCCGATATCAAGGGTATCAGTTTTCGCAATTCGGAAGGCGTCATCGTCCATAATGACGACCGCGACGTATTGATGGACATGGATTCGCTGCCGTTCGTGTCGCCCATCTACAAGCGCGATCTGGTGATGGAGAATTACTTCATCGGCTATCTCAAACACCCCTATGTGAGCTTTTACACGGGTCGCGGGTGCAAGAGCCGCTGCACCTTTTGCCTGTGGCCGCAGACAGTGGGCGGGCATAATTACCGCGTCCGTTCGGTTGGGCATGTGATTGAAGAAGTGAAATATGTTCTGAAGGAATTCCCGCAGATGCAGGAACTCTTCTTCGACGACGACACGCTGACCGACAATATCCCCCGCGTTGAAGAACTGGCGCGCGAACTCGGCAAGCTCGGCGTGACCTGGTCGTGCAATGCCAAGGCCAATGTCCCCTATGACACGCTGAAAATCATGCGCGACAATGGGCTGCGGCTGTTGCTGGTCGGTTATGAAAGCGGCAATCAGCAGATTCTGCACAACATTAAAAAGGGCCTGCGCATCGAAGTCGCCAAGCAATTCGCGCGCGATTGCCGGGCGCTGGGCATCAAGATCCACGGCACCTTCATCATGGGTCTGCCCGGAGAGACCAAGGACACGATCCAAGAGACGATCGCTTATGCCAAGGAAGTGAACCCGCACACGATCCAGGTGTCGCTGGCGGCCCCCTATCCGGGCACGTTCCTGTATAAACAGGCGATCGAAAATGGCTGGTTCGACGGCACCGATCATCTGGTCGCCGATGGCGGCGGCCAGATTGCCCAGCTCACCTACCCGCATCTGGCGTCGGACGAAATTTTTGAAGCGGTGGCCGAATTTTACAAGAAGTTCTATTTCCGCCCCTCCAAAGTCGGCGCGATCGTCGCCGAAATGGCGACCAGCCCGACGATGATGAAGCGCC
>DHHS01000006.1:1455-6817 GCA_002403415.1 Sphingomonas sp. UBA4766
GCCCGACGATGATGAAGCGCCGCCTGCGCGAGGGTGTGGAGTTTTTCGACTTTCTGAAGAACCGCAACGTCGCGGGTTGATCGAGCGCCGGGCGCGGGCGCTGTGGGGCGGACAGTCGCAATCTTATTGACGATCATCGGCGCGGGCGCGGTGGTCTGGCTGGTCGGCGCGACCGGCTGGCGCGACGTCGTCGGCGGGGTCGCGCGCGTGGGCTGGGCCGGGTTCGCGGTGCTGATGGCGTGGACGGCGGTGACGCTCGTCGTGCTGGGCGCGGGCTGGTGGGCGGTCGCACCGGGGCTGGAGCGGCGCCACTGGCCAACCTTTGCCTGGGCGCGGATGACGCGCGAGGCGGCGACGGACGTGCTCCCCTTCTCGCAATTTGGCGGGTTAGTGATTGGCGCGCGCACCGCGATTGCGGGCGGGATTCGCCCCGCGCTCGTCTATGCCTCGCTCATTGCCGATCAGACGACCGAGCTGGCCGCGCAACTGGCCTTTACCCTGTTCGGGGTGGCGATGCTGGCGCTGGCGCTGGGGGCCGGGTCGGGTGGAGCGCAGGTGCTGCCGCTGGTGCTGGCGGGCGTGGGCGTGCTGGTCGCGATCATGCTGGGCTTTACGCTGGGCCAGCGGCCGATGCTGCGTATGGCGCAGGGGCTCGCGGGGCGACTGCTCCCCGGATCAGTGGCGACGGTCGAGGCGCTGACCAGCGAACTTGACGCGATTTACCGCCAGCCGGGGCGGGTGATTGCCGCGTTCCTGCTCCATCTGGTCGCGTGGATTTTCAGCGCGGGCGGCGCGTGGATCGCGCTGCATTTCATGGGTCAGGACGTGCCGATCATGGCGGTGCTGACGATCGAGGCGCTGATTTTCACGCTGCGCACGGTCGCCTTTGCGATCCCCGGCGGGGTTGGGGTGCAGGAGGGGGCCTATGTGCTGATCGGGCCGCTGTTTGGCGTGTCGCCGGGGGTCGGCCTTGCGCTCAGCCTGGTGAAGCGGGCGCGCGACATTTGCGTCGGGGTTCCGGGGCTTGCGCTATGGCAATGGCTCGAATGGCGCCGGGCGCGCCCCTAACCCCGCACCCGCTCGTGATGGCGAATCACTTCGTCGATGATGAAGCGCAGGAATTTCTCGCTGAAATCGGGGTCAAGCTCGGCCGCATCGGCCAGCGCGCGCAGCCGGGCGATTTGCGCTTCCTCGCGTGCAGGGTCGGCGGGGGGGAGGCCGTGTTCGGCCTTGTAACGGCCGACCGCCTGCGTCACCTTGAACCGTTCCGCCAGCAGATGGATGAGCGCGGCGTCGATATTGTCGATGCTTTTGCGATAGCTGGTCAACATGGTGTCGGTCATCGCATTGGTCCCCCAATCTCGCACAGTTTGCGGCATTTTGCGGGGAGGCGTGCGCCCGCGCAACCCCGGCTCTTGCCTTTGGCCCGCCAACGGGCCAGATGCGCGATAGCATGACCGCGTCGATCCACCGCCTGTCCGATCGCAACACCCCATCGCTTGATCCGATGATCGCGCTGGTGGCCGGTGATCTCAATCTTGTGAATGCGGTGATACTGGACCGGATGCAGTCGCAGATTCCGCTGATTCCAGAGCTTGCCGGGCATTTGATCGCGGGTGGGGGCAAGCGGATGCGGCCGATGCTCACTCTCGTCAGTGCGCGGCTGCTGGGCTATGCGGGCACGCGTCACCACCGGCTGGCGGCTGCGGTTGAATTTATCCACACCGCCACCCTCCTCCATGATGATGTCGTCGATGGCAGCGATTTGCGGCGCGGGCGGCGCACCGCAAACACGATTTGGGGCAATCCGGCAACCGTGCTGGTCGGCGATTTCCTGTTCAGCCGGTCATTCGAGCTGATGGTGGAGGATGGCAGCCACAAGGTTCTGAAAATCCTCAGCTCTGCCAGCGCGGTGATTGCCGAGGGTGAAGTCAATCAGCTTACCGCCGCGCGCAAGATTGATCTGGGCGAGGAACGCTATCTCGACATTATCGGCGCCAAAACGGCGGCGCTGTTTGCCGCCGCCTGCCGCATTTCGGCGGTGGTGGCTGAGCGGTCAGCGGCGGAGGAACTGGCGCTCGACGCCTATGGCCGCAATCTGGGGATCGCGTTTCAGCTCGTCGACGATGCGATTGATTATGTGTCGGACGCCGGCACGATGGGCAAGGACGCGGGCGATGATTTCCGCGAGGGCAAGGTGACGTTGCCCGTCATCCTCGCCTATGCACGGGGTGACGCCGACGCGCGCCGTTTCTGGAAAGACGCCGTGGAGGGGCGGCGCAACACCGATGCCGACCTGACCCATGCGGTCGAGCTGATCCGCGACGCTCGCGCGATCGACGACACGCTGGCACGGGCGCGACATTACGGCCAACGCGCGATCGACGCGCTCGGCCCCTTTGGCGCGAGCGACGCCAAGGACGCGATGATCGAAGCGGTCGAATTCGCGGTCGCCCGCGCTTATTGAGCACAACCCGCTTCTCTGCTAACTTCCGACTGGTCGGGTCGGGGATAGATGATGGCGCGGTTTCTGAGCAGGCTCGCGTTAAGCGTGGCGATCGTGGCGGGTCTGGCGGCTGCCGCCGCGCCGTTTAAGGACACGCTGTCGCTCGCGAAATACCTCGCCCAGCTCAAGCCAGCCAAGGCCGATCTTCGCACCAGCTATGGCCCTGCAAAATCGCAATATGCCGATCTTTACCTGCCAAAGGATGCGCGGGAGGCTGTGCCGGTCGTCATTCTGGTCCATGGTGGATGCTGGAATGTTGAAGTGCCTGCGGAGACGTTGGCTAGCAATGCGGCGGACCTGACCCGTGCCGGGGTCGCGGTATGGAACATCGAATATCGCCGGATTGGGGAGCCGGGCGGCGGCTATCCGGGCATGTATGAAGATGTCGGCTCGGCATTTGACATGCTGCGTTCGGTCGCGGGCGCGCATCGGCTTGATCTGACGCGCGTCACCGTGGTCGGGCATTCATCGGGCGCGCATTTGGGCATGTGGGGAGCCGCGCGGCACAAGCTGCCCGCCGGACACGCCCTGCGCGGCGCCGATCCGCTGCCCGTTCGTTCGGTCCTGAGCGTGGGCGGGGCGCCCGATATCGAACACGCGGCCGAGCTGCTGCCGATTGCTTGTCCGGGCGTGGTAACGATCAATCAAGTCGTGGGTGCAAAAACCCCCGATCGCGCCAAACCCTTTGCCGACACGTCAGCGAACCAGATGTTCCCGCTGGGTATTCGCACCCGGTCGATCATGGGTGAATATGACGATGTTCTGCCGCCCTATCTCGGGCTGTGGTGGCAAAGGCTGGCGTCGCGCAAGGGCGATGATGTCGATACCCATGTCATCAAGGGCGCGGGGCATTTCGATCTGGTCGCGACCAGCGAACCCGAATGGCAGGAAGTCCGCGCACTGATCCTGGCCGAGGCAAAGCGTTAGCGCTTGGCGGCTAATCCCACCCGTCCTAGTGGGACGGGCGTGACCGCGCTTCCCATTCACACTGTCCTGCCCGAATTGCTGGCGGCTCTGCGCGCGCGCTCGTCGGCGGTGCTGGTCGCGCCGCCGGGGGCGGGCAAGACCACGGCGGTGGCTCCCGTGCTGCTTGGCGAGCCATGGTGCCGTGGCGAGATTTTGCTGCTTTCCCCCCGCCGTATCGCTGCGCGCGCGGCTGCTGAACGCATGGCTGAGCAAGCGGGCGAGCGTGTGGGCCAAAGCTATGGCTATGCGACGCGCATGGATAGCAAGCGATCGGCGGCAACGCGCGTCACCGTGATGACGCAGGGCATTTTCGTGAACCGGATTCAAGACGATCCTGAACTTGCCGGGGTATCGGCGGTGCTGTTTGATGAAGTGCATGAGCGCAGTCTGGACGGCGATTTCGCGCTGGCGCTGGCGCTTGATGCGCAGGGGGCGCTGCGCCCCGACCTGCGGCTGATGGCGATGTCGGCGACGCTCGACGGTGCGCGTTTTGCAGCCCTTATGGACGACGCGCCCGTGATCGAGAGTGCAGGGCGCAGCCATCCGCTGACGCTCCACCATCTGGGCCGGGCGGCAGAGGCGCGGATCGAGGACGAGGTTGCGCGCGCCATCCGCCTCGCGCTGATGGATGGGGAGGGCGGGGTGCTCGCCTTTCTGCCCGGCGTGGCGGAGATTGAACGGGTTGCCGAACGGCTCGGCGATTTGCCTGGCATGGCGCTCCACAAGCTGCACGGCACGCTCCCACCCGATGAGCAGCGCGCGGCGATTGCGCCGTCGGCTGCCCGCAAGCTGGTGCTGGCGACGTCGATTGCGGAGACCAGCCTGACGCTCGACGGCATCCGGATCGTGGTCGATTCGGGACTCGCGCGCCGCCCGCGTTACGACCGTGCCGCAGGGATGACCCGGCTGGTCACCGAGCGCGCCAGCCAGGCCGCCGTCACGCAGCGCGCCGGGCGCGCGGCGCGGCAGGGGCCAGGCACCGCCTATCGCTTGTGGGAGGAAGCCGCGACTGCGGGCCTCCCCCGCTTCGATCCGCCCGAAATGCTCGAGGCTGATCTGTCGGCGCTGGTGCTCGACTGCGCGCGCTGGGGGGTGGCGGATCCGCGGCGACTGCGCTGGATCGACCCGCCGCCCGATGCAGCGGTGGTGGAAGCGCGGGGGCGGTTGCTCAACCTGGGCGCGATTGATGGCGATGGCCGCGTGACCGCGCATGGCGCGGCGATTGCCCGCCTCCCGCTGCCACCCCGGCTCGGGCACATGCTGGTGGAAGGGGCACGGCGCGGCATCGGCGCGGTCGCCGCCGAAGTTGCAGTGCTGCTCAGCGAGCGCGGGCTGGGGGGCAATGACCCCGATCTCGACAGTCGCCTTTCCCGCTGGCGGCGTGAGCGCGGGCACCGGGCCGAGGGCGCGCGCAAGCTTGCCGCACGTTGGGCCGCCATGGTGGCGGGCGGGGCGAACCCGCCGGGGCAGGATGGGAATGATTCGGTGGCGATGTGCATTGCGCTGGCCTTTCCCGACCGTGTCGCGCGGCGTCGCGATGCGACGGGCGAGCATTGGGCGTCGGTGGGCGGGCGCGGGTTTCGGCTTGACCCGACGCTCAGCCTCGCGCGTGCCGAATGGCTGGCGGTGGCGGAAACGCAGGGGATGGCGGCGGGCGCGCGGATATTGGCCGCCGCACCGATCGACACGCTGACGGTGGAGGACTTGTTCGCCGATCAGATCATGGTGGCGCGCCAGGTGGCCTTTGATCCCGCGACCGGCGGGGTTCAGGCGCGGCGCGAGCGGCGGTTGGGGGCGATTCGCCTCGCCAGCGGGCCGGATGCCGACGCTGATCCGGCGGCGGTTGCGGCGGCGCTGCTCGCGGGGGTGCGCGATCATGGCCTGCAGCCA
>DHHS01000005.1 GCA_002403415.1 Sphingomonas sp. UBA4766
TGCATCGGCCAAGGCGGCCGAAGGCGTCTGCGCAACGGCGGTGCCGACGCAGACGGTCGCGGCGAGCAGCGCCGCGAGGGTACGAGACATAAATGGAATACTCCTGACGTTCGCGATGTTCCGCGCACGGTCGTGCCGGGCGGAAGGATGGCGACGTCAGGCGATTGGGGGTCTCAGGTCGCGCCCTGCCAGATAGGACGACGGCGCAACGACACGGCGAACCACATCCGGTTGAGAGGAACCAAGGGCGGGCGCGGCAGCCCATGTTCGCGCAGGCACGCCAAGATCATGCGCGTGCGCGGTACTATGGTGATGCGGCGTGGCCTTGTCGCTGTCGCGCGGCACTTCATCCCCGTCCCCGGGGGCATGTCCGACCGACGTGCCATCGACGACTGTCACGCACGCATCGATCTGCGCGGCATAAGCGATGGACGCGTGCGTCCCCGCCCAAAGGGTCAGGGCCAGCATCAGGCTGGCGATTGAGGCGAGCAGCTTGCGCACAGGCGGTCGCTCTACGCGATTCAAGCGAAAGATCAACGGACAAGCCCCGCGCGCTTCAACCAAACAGCATTAAACGAGTTCTTTCGCCCGCTGAGACTATGGTCATATCTAGTCACGTTATTCTGTATCTCTGGCGAAAGTCTTCAGCGCGATGACAGAAGTTGGACGCGCCATCCCGACCAACTCATCGCGTGCTTGCTTGAGGATTTGAACACCGCCGGAAATCCCCAATGCGGCCATGATGGCAGCGACGAGGAGATCGGGCCATGGTGAACCGGTCCCGAGCACGCCAGCGGCCGCTGCCAGGACCGCAAGGTTGCCGATGGCGTCGTTGCGCGAGCAGATCCAAACCGAGCGCATGTTCGCGTCGCCCGTGCGATAGCGGTAGAGCATGAGGGCGACAGCACCGTTCGCGACAAGGGCGATCAAACCCACGACACCCATTGTTTCGGCATGCGGGATGCGCGTCCCAAAGATCGCCATGATCGTCGTGACCAAAACATAAAGCCCGAACGCAAGAATGGTCGCGCCCTTGAGCAGCGCCGCCCGCGATCGCCAGCGCACGGCCATGCCGACGACACCGAGACTGATCGCATAGTTTGCTGCATCGCCAAGAAAATCGAGCGCGTCGGCCTGGAGCGACCGCGAGCCGGACGCGACGCCGGCAATGATCTCGCCCGCAAACATCGCCGCGTTGATCGCCAACGCGATCCACAACACCTGCCGCCAGCGCGGGTCGGCGCTCGGGTCGCGCACCTCTGCGGTGCAGCTGCTACACACCATGTCATCTACCTCGACGAAACTAGGCCGACCGCCCATATGCACCCTGAAGTCACTAGAGGGTCAAGCCATGAAAATCGGCGAGATGGCGCGTGTAACGTCGACCAGGGTCGAGACGGTGCGCTATTATGAGCAGATCGGTCTGCTGCCGCCGCCAGCGCGCACGGCCGGCAATTACCGCGCGTATGACGAGGACCATCTGGCGCGGCTCTCGTTCATCCGTCGCGCGCGCGATCTTGGTTTTTCGCTCGACGCGGTGCGCGAGCTGCTCGATCTGGCCAACGACCGGATCGCCGACTGCGCCGCAGTCGATGCTCTGGCGAGCCAGCACCTTGCCGACATCGACCGCAAGATGGTCGATCTGGCGCGATTGCGCGAACGGTTGGCCAGCCTGATCGACTCGTGCGCTGGCGGCGTCATTACCGATTGCCGAATTCTTGAAGCGCTCGAACCGGGTGCACCGTCGGGATCGACCGCTTCGCGCGGGGAGCGTGACGCGTGACGCCCGCCATATTCCTGACCTATGTTGCCGCGGCGATCGCCGAAATCGGCGGCTGCTTTGCGTTCTGGGCCTGGCTTCGATTGGGTCGATCGATGCTATGGACGATTCCTGGCGTGACCTCGCTGATCGGGTTCGCCTGGTTGTTGACCTTCGTCGACACACCAGCCGCGGGCCGTGCCGTCGCCGCCTATGGGGGCATCTATGTGGCGGCGGCGGTAGTATGGCTGACGGCTGTAGAAGGTGTTCGGCTCGATCGGTTCGACGTGTGTGGCGTCGGCCTTTGTCTGGCCGGTGCGACGGTAATTCTCTGGCCCCGCTGACTGTCAAACATTGCCAAGATGGTGGATGTTATTGGCGGCTGGTGTAACCGTCTCGCGATATGCTACGTATCTCGCTGCATGAAGCGCTTGCTCATCCTGTTCCTGGCCTTGTTTGCCTTTGCCGCGCCAGTTCAGGTGCTCGCGGCGCAGACGATGTGCGCCAATACGATGCCGATGATGGCGTCGATGGATCACGGCATGAAGAAGGGCGGCTGCTGCGACGAGAAAAATAAGGCGTGCATGCAGGCATGCGATGCAACCTGCGCGGTCGCGATCGTGTTGCCGCCCCAGATGCCGGTTCGCGCTACTCTGGAGCCTGCCAGCCTGCCTGTCACGACCCTTGCCAGCTTGACGATCGCCAGGATCGCAAGCGGCCTCGACCGACCCCCTCGAACGATCGTCTGACCCACACCCGTCTTACGGGCTGCCCAATTCGGATGTGTACGCCGCTGGCATTGGCCGGGCTGCACATGGATCAAGACATCGACTGGCCCGACCCTCGAGCGGCGGGACCGGTATCAATTCGAGGATTTTATCCATGAACCGTTTTTCCAACATCGTTTTCGCTGCCACTGCCCTTGTCGCCAGCGTCGCTGATGCGTCGCCCACGTTCGCCGCCGACCGCGCCAGCGATGGGTATCACTGGGAATATACGCCAGGACCGCGCGGCACCGCGCGGAGAGTTGCTGACCGCGTTGCCAAGCCCATCACTATGGCGCGGGAAGCCGGCCATTGGCGCTTGGGTTTCGGGCCGCGTAGCACGCCGACCTGGGTTCCTGCCGACCGTCAGGCCCCGGTCGAGCAAATGGCGGACGCCATGCCGATGCCCAAAGCCAGCTGATCGGGATCGACGCCTCTCTCGCTCATCAGCGGGAGAGGCGTCGTCCTTATCGCGTTCGGGGACCAGCCAACGGCATGGTTCCCGCTTCCGTGATGGCCAGACATCTGGCTAGATCGTGCCTGGGGGACACAGCATGCGCCGCTTTTTTGCGTTTTCGACCATAATGTCCTTGGCGAGCCCGGCCGTCGCCGGCCCGCTTACCTTCGCGCAAGCGCTCGCCCGCGCTGATCAGGATGCGCCGAGCATCGCCGCGCGCACCGCCCAAATCGACGCGGCGCGCTCCTCGGCAATTGCCGCCGATCGGCTGCCCGATCCCAAGCTCGAGGTGAAGCTGCAGGATTTTCCCTTCACCGGTCCCGACGCAGGCAAGTTCAACAGCGACAATTTCACGATGGGGGTGGTGGGCCTCACCCAGGAGGTGCCCAACATCGCCAAGCGCCATGCCCGCGCCGCGCGCGCGACCGCCGATATCGGCATCGCCGATGCCGAGGCGGCCGCCGAACGTCGCCGGGTGCGCATCAACGCCGGGATGGCATGGATCGACCTGTATTTTGCCGAACAGCGCCTGGCGATCCTCGATCGGCTCGACCGGCGCCTGAACGATCTGGCGACGACCGCGCCGGCCCGACTGGCAAGCGGCAGCGCGCGTCCCGGCGAGGCGATCGAGCCGCAGCGACTGAAGGCCGAACTTGCCGATCGCCGCAGCGACCGGGTCGCCGAGATTGCCACCGCGCGCGCGAAATTGACCCGCTGGACAGGTGATCCTGAACCGCAGGTCGCGGGGCCGCCCCCCGATCCCTCGCTTGATGCCGCCAGACTGCACGCCGGGCTAGCAACGCTCCCCGCGCTGCAGGTCAAGGATGCGCTGATCGGCCAGGCGGCGGCCGATGTTCGCCTCGCCCAGGCGGCGAAGAATCCCGATTGGGAAGTGAGCGGATCGATCGGCAACCGTGAGCCGCGCTATGGCAATCTGTTCTCGCTGGGTGTGAAGATCGACCTGCCGTTGTTCGCGGGGAAGCGCCAGAACCCGGTCATCGCCGCCAAGGCCAGCGAGATGGCGCGCGCGCGGCTCGACCGGATCGATGCCGAGCGCGAGTTGATCGCCGCCCTCGACAGCGACCTTGCCGATCACCGGATGCACCATGAGCGCTTCGACCGTGCGCAGACGACGCTGCTGCCGCTCGCCCGCGAGCGCGCCGAGCTCGACCGCGCGAGTTATGCCGCTGGGCGGATCGACCTCGGCATGGCGTTGCAATCGGCAATCGCGCTCGCCGAGGCCGAAATCGACCTGCTCGATCGCCAGGCCGATGTCGCGCGCGACGGCGTGCGGATTATGCTCACCTACCAAGGAGACCGGCCGTGAAGATGACCTCGCTTCAGGCATCGCAACTCGCCGCGGCGCTTGCCGGGGTCGCCTTGATTGGCTTCGTCGCGGGTCGCTACGCGTCGCCATCGACAAGCGTCGCCCCATCAGGCGCGGCGTCGGGCAGCAAGCGGCCGCTTTATTATTACGACCCGATGTTCCCCAACCAGAAGTTCGACAAGCCCGGCAAGTCACCCTTCATGGACATGGAACTGGTGCCGAAATTTGCCGATGAGGGCACGGGCGGCAAGGCGACAAGCGGACCACCCGCAGTGACGATCAATCCCGCCGCAATGCAGAATCTGGGTGTCCGCATCGTCGCGGCCAAGCGCGATACGCTGGCGACCGGCCTGGATGTGACCGGCGTCATCGCGTTCAACGAGCGCAATGTCGCAGTGGTACAGGCGCGGGCGGCGGGGTTCGTCCAGCGCGGCTATCGACGGGCACCGGGCGATATCATCGCAGCCGGCGCGCCCCTCGCTGATGTGCTGGTGCCTGAATGGGGCGGCGCGCAGCGCGAATATCTGGCGGTGCAGCGCACGGGCAATGCAGCCCTTGCGAGTGCCGCGCGGCAGCGACTGACGCTGCTCGGTATGCCGCCGGGGCTCGTCAGCGCGGTGGCGCGCAGCGGACGCGTGCATGACGTGACAACGCTGACGACGCCTTCGGGCGGCGTGATCGATACGCTCGACGTGCGCCCCGGCATGACGCTGGCGATGGGTCAGCCGCTCGCGCGTGTCGTCGGCCTCGGCACGGTCTGGCTCGATGCCGCGGTGCCAGAGGCACGGATCGGCGATGTGCGCACCGGTGCTGCCGTAACGGCGGAGCTGACCGCATTCCCCGGCGAACATTTCCCCGGCCGTATTCAGGCCATCCTGCCGACCGCGCAGAGCGAGAGCCGGACGATCACCGTCCGCGTCGAACTGCAAAATGTCGGCTTGCGGCTGCGCCCCGGCATGTTCGCGCGCGTGTCGGTGGGGCAAGGCGAGCGCAGCGCGCTGCTGATCCCGACCGAAGCCGTCATCCGCACCGGCAAGCGCACGATCGTGATGCTGGCGGCAGGCGATGGCCGCTATCACCCTGCCGAAGTGCAGCTGGGCCGCGAAAGTGGCGGGCGCACCGAAATCCTGGCCGGGCTCGCCGAGGGCGAGAAGGTCGTCGCCTCGGGCCAGTTCCTGCTCGATTCCGAAGCGAGCCTGACGGGCATTCCGGTCCGCCCGATCGGGACGGCGCCCGCGAGCAACGCTAAGTGATCGCCGCCGTCATCCGCTGGTCGATCGCGCAGCGGCTGTTCGTGCTGCTGGCAGCGGCGATGGTGGCGGCGGCGGGCGTCATCGCGGTCCGCTCGACCGCGATCGACGCGCTGCCCGATCTGTCCGACGTGCAGGTCATCATCCGCACCAACTATCCGGGCCAGGCGCCGCGCATCGTCGAGAATCAGGTCACCTATCCGCTGGCGACGACGATGCTGTCGGTGCCCGGCGCGCGCGTCGTGCGGGGCTATTCGTTCGTCGGCTACAGCCTCGTCTATGTGCTGTTCGAGGACAATACCGACCTTTATTGGGCGCGCAGCCGCGTGCTCGAATATCTGAGCCAGGTGCAAGGGCAGTTGCCCGCAGGAGCGAAGACCGAGCTCGGGCCGGATGCGACCGGGGTCGGCTGGATCTATGAATATGCGTTGGTCGACCGCAGCGGCCGCAACGACCTGGCGCAGCTGCGCAGCCTGCAGGACTGGTTCCTGCGCTATGAGCTGAAAACGATCCCCGGCGTCAGCGAAGTGGCCGCGGTTGGCGGGATGGTCCGGCAATATCAGGTCGTGCTCGATCCCGACAAGCTGATCGCTTACGGCATCTCGCACGAGGC
>DHHS01000004.1:0-3565 GCA_002403415.1 Sphingomonas sp. UBA4766
CTCGACGGTCAGCCGCGCACGCGGGAAACCCGCGCCATCGACTCGGTCGAGGAAGATGTCGGCAAAGCCCGGCCGCGCGATATCGGCCGCCGTCAGATTGATCGCCAGCCGTAGCCCGGCCAGCGCGCGCGGCCAGCCCGCCGCGAGCTTCAGCGCAATCCGCTGAATATGATCCGACAGCGCGATGTTCAGCCCAGCCCGCTCGGCGGCGGCGAACAGCATCTCCGCGCCCACCGCTCCAAAGATCGGGTGTTCCCACCGCGCCAGCGCCTCGACACCGACGATCGCATCCTGCGCAATCGCGACTTGCGGCTGGAACAGCACGTCGATGTCGCCCGCGTCGATTGCCGCGCGCAAGTCAACCGCCAGCCGGTCAAGCGATGGCCCCGGCTGTTCGATGCCCGCGGTATGGACGGTCATGCTGTCCGATGCGCGCGCCACCGCCAGCGCCTCACCCGCGCGCCGCAGCGCCGCCGCTGCGTCCGCGCCACCCGCCAGATACGGCGCAATCCCAATGCGGCACCCCAACACAATCATGGTCCCGCCCGCGACAAAGGGCCGCGCGAGGGCAGCGGCAATCTGGCCTGCCACCCGCTCGACCTGTGGCACGGCCGCGTCCACAGCCAACATGAAGTCCGATCCGCTCATCCGCGCAATCACCGCGGTGTTGCCAAATGCGCTGCCCGCAACTTCCTCAATCCGCCGCTGCGCTGCCTGAAGCACGGTATCGCCCGCCGATCGGCCGTAGGCGGTGTTGACAATGTCGAACCGGTTGAGCCCGATCAACGCAACTTGCACCGGCCGCGCTTGCTGCAATTGCTGGTCAAGCCAGCGCCGCGCACCCGCCGCATCCCGCACCCGCGACAGCGCGTCGCGCGCCACCGCGTCGGGGTGCGCCAGCAAGTCCAGCCGTTCGATCACGGCTACCGCGGCATTGGCCACGCGGTCATATTGGATATGCTCAACCACGCGACCGATCCCGGTAAACTCATGCGCAAAAGCGGTCGGTGCCGCTTCGGTGCGCAAGCGACGCCATGCCGCCAGCGCCGCCGCGCGCCCGTTGCGCGGCACCTGTCGCAGCAACCAGCGCGCATCGACCTGGTCGGGCGCGCGGAGCAATTCGGCGAGAGCTGCGGTCAATTTCACCCGACGGCGGCCGTCGATGCGCCAGCCCAACGGCGCGGCACTTCCATCGGCCTGTGCGCCGCTCGCCACGCGCGCGATCAGCCGGTCGACATGCCGCTCGGCATAGCGCAGCGATTCGACAAATTCGGCTTCGCCATGCGGACTGACCAGGAAATGTGTCGCCCCCGCATCAAGCAGTGCTGCAAGCGCCCCGGCATCGCCGCGCGATACCATGACCAGCAGCGCGCCGTCGCGCTCGCTGACATACCCGCCCAGCGCCACAGCGGCGGCCAGCCCATCGGTAAGCGCCCCGCGCGCGTCGATCACGGCGATCCGCGCCCCGCTGCTGGCATAGCGTTCGGCGACGGCATCCGCACGGCGTGCGGCGATCACTTGCCACCCGCTCCGCCCGGCAAGCACCGCCAGCTCGTCGCGCTGACGAAACGACAGGATGAACACGGGCGGCCGCGCGCGCATGCGGTAGGTCGACGGATCGGGGGCAGCAGCGATGCTCACCCAAAGACTGTAGCGGGCGGCGCGCGCTTTCGCCAATCCTCGTGGCGGGGAATAAGTCCTTGCCTAGCATTTCGTATCCAGCGCTTGCCGCCCGGCACCCAAACGCCTAGTTTTGCGGCGCAATGCCTTGCTCCCCGCCCCTAGTCGACCGCCATGGCCGCACGATCAGCTATTTGCGCATCTCGGTCACCGATCGCTGCGACCTGCGTTGCCGCTATTGCATGGCGGAGGAAATGACCTTTCTGCCAAAATCGCAATTGCTCAGCTTGGAGGAAATTGCGCTGATTGCCGAACGCTTCATCGCGCGCGGGGTGACCAAGATCCGCTTGTCGGGGGGCGAGCCGCTGGTGCGGCGTGATGTGATGCAGCTGGCGCGGCGACTAGGCCGGTCGCTCGCGGCCGGGCTGGACGAGCTGACGATGACGACCAACGCAACCCGCCTCGCCGATCATGCCGACGCGCTTTACGCCGCGGGAATGCGGCGCATCAACGTCAGCCTCGACAGCCGCGACCCGGCGGTGTTTCGCCACATCACGCGCCACGGCGATGTCGGCCAGGTGATCGGCGGCATCTTTGCCGCGCGCGATGCGGGCTTGCGCGTCAAGATCAATCTTGTTGCGCTCAAGGGGCTGAACGATCAAGAAATCCCTGACATGCTTGCATGGTGCGGCACCAATGGCTTTGACCTGTCGCTGATCGAAACCATGCCGCTGGGCGCGATTGATGAGGACCGCGCCGACCGGTTCGTGCCGCTGACCAATGTGTTTGCCGATCTTTCCCGCCGCTTCACGCTGACCCCCAGCGAGTATCGCAGCGGCGGCCCGGCGCGCTATTGGCGGGTTGGCCCTTGGGGCACGCGGCTGGGCCTTATTTCGCCGCTGACCAACAATTTCTGCGCCACTTGCAACCGAGTCCGGCTGACGACCGAAGGCAAGTTGTTCATGTGCCTGGGGCATGACGATCAGGTTGACCTGAAAGCCGCGATCCGGGACGGCGGCATCGTCGCGCTCGACGCCGCGCTTGATCTGGCGATGGGGCAAAAGCCCGCACGCCATGACTTCGCGATCGCTCCGGGAAGCGCACCCGCCGTTGCCCGCCACATGAGCGTCACCGGCGGATGACCGCGCCCACCCGCCGCGCGCTGGCGGTATCGCCCACCCGCCAAGCGCAAGACGCCGCGCGCGCGCTCGCCGATGCCTATGACTGGGTAGCGGAGGATCAGGCGGAGATGATCGTTGCGCTGGGCGGCGATGGCTTCATGCTCCAGACGCTGCACCGCCAGCTTGAGCGGCCCGGCGTGCCGCTCCCGGTGTTTGGCATGAACCTGGGCACGGTCGGGTTTTTGATGAATGACTGGCAGGTGTTCGGGCTCGACGCGCGGCTGTCAGGCTCAAAGGCGTTCAAGGTGACGCCGCTGCGCATGGTCGCGACCACGGCGGTGGGAGAGCGCGTGACGCTGCCCGCGATCAACGAAGTGTCGCTGTTGCGCGAAACGCGAGAGACGGCGAAGCTTGAGGTCACGCTGAACGACCGCGTCGTGCTCCCCGAACTGGTATGCGACGGGATTTTGGCGGCGACGCCAGCGGGCTCGACCGCGTATAACTTTTCCGCACAAGGACCAATTTTGCCGCTCGGCTCGTCGCTGATCGCGCTCACCCCGATCAGCGCATTTCGCCCGCGGCGCTGGCGCGGTGCCATTTTGCCGGACAAGGCGCGAATCGGGCTGCGCGTGCTGGAGCCACAGAAGCGGCCGGTTAGCGCAGTCGCCGACCAGCGCGAAGTGCGCGATGTCGCCAGCGTCGAAATCGCGATCGACCGCACCCGCGAGCTGACGCTGATGTTCGATCCCGAACACGCGCTCGACGATCGCATCACGATGGAGCAATTCATTGCGTGACTGCCTGCCCGGCGCAATTCATTGCGT
>DHHS01000004.1:3870-12367 GCA_002403415.1 Sphingomonas sp. UBA4766
AATTCATTGCGTCAGCGCTTGCAATGCCCGTTATCGTGGTTATAGAGCGCGCTTCGCACCGCATTCCCTGATAGCTCAGCGGTAGAGCACTCGACTGTTAATCGAGCGGCCGTAGGTTCGAATCCTACTCAGGGAGCCAGCGGGGCTCGCGCAGCGCGCTTTCCCCACCCGGCCTCGCGCGCGGGCCCTCTACCCCGCCAGCGCCTTTTTCAGCAGTGCGTTGACGACGCCCGGATTGGCCTTGCCGCCCATCGCCTTCATCGTCTGCCCCACAAAAAAGCCGAACAGCGCTTCCTTGCCGCCCTTATACTGTGCAACCTTGTCGGCGTTGTCGGCCAGCACCTTGGCGATGACGGCTTCGATTGCACCGGTATCGCTGGTCTGTTTCAGCCCGCGCTCCTCGACAATCGCGCCAGCGCCCTGTCCGGTTTCCAGCATGATCTCGAACACCTGCTTCGCAAGACTGCCCGACAAGGTGCCGTCGGCGACCAGTGCAAGCAGCTCGCCTGCCTGCGCCGGGGTTACCGGTGACTCAGCGATGTCCCTATTCAGCCGGTTGAGCGCACCAAATAGCTCCGAGGTCACCCAATTCGCTGCGGCGGCGGGCTTTGCGCCCGCCTCCAGCAGCGCGTCGAACCAGCGCGCCGCGTCAACATCGGCGGTCAGCACCGCCGCATTATAGGGCGTGATGCCCAGCGCCTGATAACGCCTGCGCTTCGCATCGGGCATTTCGGGCAGCGACGCGCGGCACTCGTCCAGAAACGCATCGTCCAGCACCAACGGTAACAAATCGGGGTCGGGGAAATAGCGATAATCGTGCGCGTCTTCCTTTGACCGCATCGACCGCGTCTCGCCCCGATCGGGATCGTAGAGCCGAGTTTCCTGGACAATCCGCCCGCCCGCTTCGAGCACCGCGATCTGGCGCTTGGCCTCTTGCTCAACCACGGCCATCACGAAGCGCACCGAATTGACGTTCTTCGTCTCGGTCCGCGTGCCAAAGGGCTCACCGGGCCGCCGCACCGACACATTGACGTCGGCGCGCATCGACCCTTGATCCATATTGCCGTCACAACTGCCGACATAACGCAGAATCGATCGCAGCTTCGCCAGATAAGCCCCTGCTTCGGCAGGCGAACGCATCTCGGGCTTTGACACGATCTCCATCAGCGCGACGCCGGAGCGATTGAGGTCGACATAAGAGCGGTGCGGGTGCTGATCGTGCATCAGCTTGCCGGCGTCCTGCTCGACATGGATGCGCTCAACCCCGATCTTCTTGCCCGATGCATCGGGATCCTTGTCGTCCAGGCTGATGTCAATCGCGCCCTCACCCACGATCGGGTGGTAAAGCTGGCTGATCTGATAGCCCTGCGGCAAATCGGCGTAGAAATAATTCTTGCGGTCGAACCGCGACCATTTGTTGATCTGCGCGTCGATCGCCATGCCGGTGCGCACCGCCTGACGAATGCACTCGCGGTTGGGCACCGGGAGCATCCCCGGCATGGCCGCATCGACCAGGCTGACCTGTGTGTTCGGCTCCGCCCCGAATGCGGTTGCGGCGCCCGAGAACAGCTTGGCGTTGGACGTCACCTGGGCATGGACTTCGAGGCCGACAACGACCTCCCAATCACCGGTTGCGCCGCGGATACGATACTCACTCATCGTCGTTCTTCTCGTTTCGGATTTGCTTGCCCGTTTCACTGTCAAACCGCGCTTCACCTGCGTCGATCGTCTTGGAGAGATACATCACCACCCCGCCGATGATGACGAACACGCACAGGAAGATCGTTGCCGCCAGCATCAGCCTGCCGCCACCGCCGGCTTGGCTGTCCTGCCGCCCGACAGCCACTTGCGCGAGATGTCGCGGCCCGGTTTCTCGACCAGATAATACGACACGAAGGACGCCGCCACCAGCAGCGCCAGCATTGCGAGGGTTAGCGCATCGGCGATCAAAGGCGGCCCTTCGAGCAGCGTGCGGCCATCGCGGTCGACGCTCAGTTTGACGACCTTGGTGATCTGCAGGATCTCACCGAACCGCCCCTGCACGAAGATATGCGCCATATAGATCGAGTAGCTCACGAGCCCGAGTTGCTGGAACAGCTTCCACGACAGCACCCGCGCGACCGCCCCGCGCTGGCTCGCCAGCACGAAGATCATCAGGCCGAACACCACCGGCGCGGCGAAAGTCAGCGCACCCCTCGCAATCGAAACGAAGGCAATGGTGAAGGCCAGCGCGGCCAGTTCCCAGCCCGTGCCCCCCAGCCCGCCATAGCGGCGGAAGGCGTGATAGGTGAGCACGCCGACCGCAAAGCCGAAAACGCAGCGCAGGATGCCGCCGTTGAAGGTGATGTTGAGACTGTCCGAATAGGACATCATCGCTGCCACCGCCGTCACCGCGAGTCCGCCCGCGATCCACAGCATGAACCGGCGCGGCGCGAGAAACACGAGCGCAAACAGCAGATAGGTCCACAATTCGGCAGCGATGCTCCACGCCGGATTGTTCCAGCCCGAACCGCCCGGAATCCTGAAGCTCTGCACCAGAAACAGGTTCTGGATCAGCGCGCCGATGCTGCGCGATCCGGAGAACGGCTCGCGCGAGACATAGCGCGCGATCGTATCCCCGCCGAAGACCAGCAGCAGTTCAAGCGCGATGAAGGCGAGCAGGACCGCGATGTGGAGCGGGTAAATCCGCCCGATCCGCAGCCCCATGAAACGCCCGACCGAAACCTGCCGCGAGGCCAGCCGCTCGCCATAGGAATGCGCGATCACAAAGCCGCTGAGAACGAAGAAATAGTCGACGAACAGCCACCCGTTCTGCACGATCGGTGTTTGCGCGATATAGCCGTTCGAACTGAAGTGAAACAGCGCCACCAGCAGCGCACAAATCCCGCGCAACGCATCGAGCACATCAAACCGCATCTGCGCGCGCTCGGGCGACACTTCTATGCTCACGACTTGGTCTCCGGTACGAGTTCGACCGTCTTGTCCTCAAACAGCCAGCGCCCGGTCAGGAATTTTCCGAAATGCCGGAGGCAATAGCCGAAAGCGAGGACCAAAGCCCCAAGAGCGAGAGCAAAGCCCACGCCCATCCAGCCCTGCGCGGATTGCTCGGGCGGTCTCAGCACGATCAATCCGACGATCACAAGTAGCCACATCAGGCCAAACCGCCATAGTGGCGCCTCCTGGTCGTCTTTCTTTCCGAGGCCGATCAAAGGCTCCGTCGCGCCAAACAGTCTGGCCGTGCCATTGACGATCAGGAACATGCCGAGGCCGAGGACCAAAACCCCACCGAAGAAATACAGCCAAAAGAAGGGATCAAGCGCGGGCCAATCCCAGCCGCGGTAATAAATATTCGGCCCCATCACGATGCATGGGGTAAGCAAGAAAGAACTGGTCTTCCGCTTCACCACCAAGGCTCCGGCCGTGCCACAAACCCCGCCCGCTCCTCGATCGCCAGACATGCGTTGAGCACACCCTGCTCATCGAGCGCGCGGCCGATAATCTGCAAGCCCAGCGGCAGCCCCGCCTTGTCGAGCCCGCCCGGCACACTCATCGCAGGGAGACCCGCGAGCGACGAAGGCACCGTGAACACATCGTTCAGATACATCGCAATCGGGTCCGCGCTTTTCTCGCCCAGCGCAAAGGCAGCGCTCGGCGCGGTGGGCGTCAGCAGGTAATCGCAAGCCTCAAACGCGCGGTCGAAATCCCGCGCGATCAGCGTGCGCACCTTCGAAGCCTGTGTGAAATAGGCGTCATAAAATCCTGCCGACAAAACATAAGTGCCGATCATGATCCGGCGCTTCACTTCATCGCCAAAGCCGGCTGCACGCGTTGCCGCATACATGTCCTGCAAATTTGCCCCATCGGGCAAGTCGCGGAGGCCGTAGCGCACGCCGTCATAGCGCGCGAGGTTGGACGAAGCTTCAGCAGGGGCAATGATATAATAGGCAGGCAGCGCATATTTGGTGTGCGGGAGCGAGACTTCGACGATCTCGGCCCCTGCATCCTTCAGCCAGTCAATCCCCTGTTGCCACAGCGCGTCAATCTCGCTTGGCATATTGTCGACGCGGTATTCGCGCGGGATTCCGATCCGCTTGCCCGCCATGCTGGCGTTCAGCCCCGCTTCCCACTGGGGCACAGCCAGGTTGAGCGAGGTCGCGTCCTTGGCATCAAACCCCGCCATCGCCTCCAGCATGATCGCGCAATCGCGCACATCGCGCGCCATCGGGCCGGCCTGATCGAGCGACGAGGCGAACGCCACCACGCCCCAGCGCGAGCAACGGCCATAGGTCGGTTTGATCCCCGAAATGCCGACAAAAGCGGCGGGTTGGCGAATCGAGCCGCCAGTGTCGGTGCCGGTCGCGCCGGGGCATAGCCGGGCCGCGACTGCTGCCGATGATCCCCCCGATGACCCCCCCGGCGCGAGCGGGGCATTACCGCCATCGCCGCGCCGCCACGGAGAAATGACATTGCCGAACGCGGATGTCTCGTTCGACGATCCCATCGCAAACTGATCCATGTTCAGCTTGCCGAGCATCCCCGCACCGGCTGCGAACAAATTGCCGGAAACCGTTGATTCATAGGGAGGCGTGAATCCCTCCAAAATGAGGCTGCCCGCCGTTGTCGCCACGCCGCGCGTGCAGAACAGGTCCTTCATCCCGATCGGCACGCCCGCCAGCGGCTTGAGCAGCTCGCCCGCGCCCCGTGCGGCATCGGCATCCCGCGCCGCTGCCATTGCGTGATCAGGCGTCTCGACCAGAAACGCGTTCAGCGCCTTTGCCTGGCTCACCTTCACGATGAACGCATCAGCGACTTCAACCGCCGAAAACCGGCCCAGCCGCACGCCATCGCGGATCGCGGCAATCCCCAAATCGGTCAGGTCGGTCATTATTCGATCACCTTTGGCACGGTGAAAAAGCCGCGATCGGCGAGCGGCGCATTGGCGAGCACGGCGTCGCGCACATTGCCGTCGCTGACCACATCGTCGCGCAGCCGAAGCGTGTTGGCGATCACCGCAGTCATCGGCTCGACGTCGCGCGTGTCCACCTCGCTCAATTGCTCGATCCAGCCCATGATATTGTCGAGTTCGGGCGCGATGCGCGCCGCCTCATCCTCATTGATCGCGATCCGGGCCAGGTTCGCGATTTTTTTGACGGTGGGGATATCTACAGCCATGGACATGCGGCTAGCACTGCCGGTGCACGCGGTGCAACTGATGTGTGCGCCAGCGACGCCAAAGATTGCCAGCCCGCTGCCCATCGGGCAAGAGCGGTGGCGCGACGGGCGGCTGCCGTCCCGTGATGGTGGGCGCAGCCCCCAAAACCGCCGTCGCGCCTGGTTGGAGTGTCTGCAATTTGGCTCGTAAATTCCTCTATCTGGTTGCTTTTCTGATCGCCATGACCATTGCTGCGGCCTTTGCCTATCGCTTGTTCGGCGCGCAGATGATGCGGGCGGCCTTGGTGCCGTCGGCGGCGTTCGAGCCATTGCCGGGGGTGCCGAGCGCGCGCTATGCGGATGCGAAAATGTGGGTCGCCCGGCCCGACAAGCCCGGCAACCCGGCACGCTGGACCCCGGCCGGCCATCAACCGGCAGCCGACCCGCAAGCGGCGCTGTTTTTCCTTCACCCGACCTCCTACCTCGATCGCAGCCGGTGGAATGCCCCGCTCGACGATGCCGTCGCCAATGAACGCGCGGCACTGTTTTTACGCGGGCAGGCGAGCGCGTTCAACGAAAGCGCCGCCATCTGGGCCCCGCGTTATCGCCAGGCGACGTTCGGCGCGTTCCTGACCACGCAGGGCGAGGCGCAGCAAGCGCTCGACCTCGCTTATGGCGATGTCACCGCCGCATTTGACGAATTCCTGCGCGAAATCGGCCCCGACCGGCCGATTATCCTCGCCGGACACAGCCAGGGCGCGTTGCACCTGATGCGGTTGCTGCGGAGCCGCGTGGCGGGACAACCGATCGCGCGGCGGATTGTTGCCGCCTATGTCGTGGGCTGGCCCATCTCGCGTACTGCCGATCTGCCCGCGCTTGGTCTTCCCGAATGCGCCAACGCCGACCAGAGCGGCTGCATCCTGTCGTGGCAGAGCTTTGCCGAGCCCGCCGACCCCTCCCTCATTCTGGAGACATTCGACGCCTCGACCGGGCTGACCGGCGCGGCGCGGCGCGGCACGGCGATTGTCTGCACCAATCCGATCACGGGCTCGCCAGGTGCCAATGCGCCCGCCAGCGCCAATCGCGGCACGCTGTTCCCCACCGCCGATTTCAAGACGGCACGCATCGGCGCGGGCCAGGTGGGCGCGCGCTGCTCAGGGCGCGGGTTTATCCTGATCGGGCCACCGCCGACCGATATCGGGCAATATGTGTTGCCGGGCAACAACTACCATGTGTTCGATTACAGCCTGTTCTGGGCCAATGTGCGCGCCGATGCCGCGCGGCGGCTCGTCAACTTCCGCGCGCGGTGATTACGACCGATCGCGCGGCATTTCGCTCGGCCCTGCCGGGCGGTGGCCGCTTGATTGGGCTGGATGTCGGTACCAAGACGATCGGCACCGCACTGTGCGATGCCGGCTGGAGCTATGCGTCGCCCGCGATCCTGATCCGACGGACTAAATTCACCGCGGACAAGGCAACCCTTGCCGCGCTAGTCGCCGAACAACGAGTGGCAGGGATCGTCATTGGCCTGCCGCTCAACCTGACCGACGGGAGCGAGAGCCCGCGCTCGCAATCCAGCCGCGCCTTTGCCCGCAATCTTGCCGACTGGGGCTTGCCGATCTTCCTGCAGGATGAGCGCTGGTCAACGCAGGCCGTCGAGCGCCAGATGATTGCCGAGGACATCAGCCGCGCCAAGCGCGCCGAACGCATCGACAAGCTGGCGGCAAGCTATATCCTGCAAAGCGCAATCGACGCGCTGGTGCGGGCTTAATCAGCGCGCGGAAGCCACCGGCACATAAACTTCCCAATTACCGCGCGGCTTTAGCACCAGTCGATAATAGGCAGCCGACAACAGGATCTGTGCGCCGGTCATCAGCAAGCCGGTGCGCCCCTCGCCCGGATCGAGCCAGTTTAGCCAGACAATATACCCCAGCGCGCTCAGCGTGACGAGCGGGGCGAGCGGGTAAAGCGGCATTCGAAACGGTGCCTGCACCGTCTGCCCGCCCAGCCGCCCCGCAATCGCCGCCAGCGCGATTCCGCCATAGATCGCGATCAATCCCGTGCCACTCAGCACCAGCAATTGCTCCAGCGGCACGAAGCAGCACACCGCCCCCGCGCCCCCGACCAGCAGGGTCGAGATCCACGGCGAGCCCAGCCGCGGGTGGATCGCGGTCAGCAACTGATCCACTGGCCGCCCCCAACACCGGTCGCGCGCCGTGCCGTAAAAGAATCGCGCGCACGCGAGAATGCACGCAATCACCGCATTCACAATCGCAACCGCGACGCCGATCGCCAGCAGGTCTGCCGATGCCCCGCCCCCGTAATGGCGCACGACCAGCCCGAACGGATCGTCATGGTTGAACAGCGCGATCAGATCGGGCGCCCCGATCAGCACCGCCAAAATCGGTAACCCTTCGACCATCAACGTTGCGATCATCGCCCAGAAAATCGCGCGCGCAATGCCGTTCGGCGCGTCCTCCATCTCCTCACCGAAATAGACCGCCGCGCCGTATCCGTTCAGCGCGAAAATCGCGATCGACGCGGCAACGCCAATCGACGCCGCCGTCGCAGGGATCAACCCGGTTGCGGCTGAATCCAGCATCACCGGCGCCGCCAGAAACGCACCGACATCGCGCACGGCATGGCCAAAGCCAAACCACACCACCAGCACCGCCGCTACCAGCTCCACCGCCAGAAACGCGCCGGTAATCCAAGCATTGACCTTGATCTGAAGCAGCGAAACCAGCGTCGCGCCGATCACCACTGCCAGTGCGAGCGGAATTTGGGGCAATCCGGGCCAAATCGCGGCCAGCACCGCGCTCAGCCCCAGTCCGGCGACGGGAGGAAACAGCAAGTTGTTGAACACATTGACGCCCAGCATCACAAAGCCGGCCATCGGCCCGATCGTGCGCGCGACCATCACATATTCGCCGCCCGCCACCGGCCAGTTCGATGCAAGCTCGGCATAAACATAGGCGGTCGCCACGCATACCAATGCCGCGAGCAGGACCGCCCACACCGCTCCCGTCCCCGCAACTTGCAACATGCCGGGCACAATCACGAACAGCGACGACACCGGCGTCGCTACCGATAGCGTCAGGAACAGCACCCCGAACAGGCCCAGGCTGCGCACCAGCCCCTCGGGTGCCACTTCCTGGGCCTCGGTATCGGGACGATGATGCGGCATTGGCCCCTTTCCTGCTCCGCCGACACCAGCCGCCGGGATTGACGATCGCTAACGGGCGGGCATGTCTAGCGGACGAAGGTTAAGTTCCCGCAACTGCTTTGGCGTCGCGAAATTGGGCGCGCCCATCATCAGGTCCTCGGCCTTCTGGTTCATCGGGAA
>DHHS01000004.1:12652-12988 GCA_002403415.1 Sphingomonas sp. UBA4766
CGGCCTTCTGGTTCATCGGGAACACCACAACTTCGCGGATATTGGGTTCGCCCGCGAGCAGCATGACAATGCGGTCGACCCCCGGCGCGGAGCCGCCATGCGGCGGGGCACCGCATTTGAAGGCATTGATCATGCCGGCAAAATTGGTGTCGACATCGGCTTGGCTGTAACCGGCAATCTCAAACGCCTTATACATGATTTCGGGCCGGTGATTACGGATGGCGCCGGACGACAGCTCCACCCCATTGCACACAATATCATATTGATAGGCCAGGATATCGAGCGGATCTTTCGTCTCCAGCGCTTCCATCTCACCCTGCGGCATCGAAAAGGGAT
>DHHS01000003.1 GCA_002403415.1 Sphingomonas sp. UBA4766
TGCAGGGTGGAGGTGGTGAAGGGCGGCGGCGGATTGCGGGTGGCGGGTTTGGTCTCGACGCTGGCCACGCTGAAGCGCCCCGCCTCGACATCGGCCTTGGCCGCAAGCGCATCGCCTTCGTCGCCGATGGTGAGCCGGTCGATCTTGTCCCCGCGCCACCGGCTCAGCCGCGCGGTGAACGGCGTGCCGTCATGCTCAAGGGCGGCGGTCACCGACCAATATTCCTGGGGGCGGAACGCCTCGATCTCGCGCTCGCGCTCGACGATCAGCCGCAGCGCGACCGATTGCACCCGCCCCGCCGATTTGGCGCCGGGCAGCTTGCGCCACAGCACCGGCGAGAGCGTAAACCCGACCAGATAATCGAGCGCGCGGCGCGCGCGGTAAGCGTCGATCAAATCGGTATCGAGCGCGCGCGGATGCTGCATCGCCTCGGTCACGGTCGCCTTGGTAATCGCGTTGAAGGTCACGCGTTCGACCGCCTTGGGCAGTGCCTTTTTGGCGCGCAGCACTTCTTGCACATGCCATGAAATCGCCTCCCCCTCACGATCGGGGTCGGTCGCGAGGATCAGCCGGTCGGCGGTTTTTGCAAGATCAGTGATCGCCTTGAGCTGCTTGGCCTTGTCGGCGTAATTTTCCCATTCCATCGCGAAATCGGCGTCGGGATCGACCGATCCATCACGCGCGGGCAAATCGCGGACATGGCCATAGCTGGCCAACACCCGGTAATCGCCCCCCAGATATTTCTCGATGGTTTTGGCCTTGGCCGGCGATTCGACAATGACAAGCTGCATGGACGCTCCCTTACGCATACGCGCGAGGGTGGGAAGCCCCGATGGGGTTCGTCAAGCGCCGATGCTCACCCGCCCGCCGGCGTGCCGCGTCAGGCGGCCGGCGAGTTCCAGCTCCAGCAGCACCATCTGCACCACCGACGGCGCAAAGCCCGATTGACGGATCAGCTCGTCAACCGCGACGGGCGCAGGGCCAAGCAGGCCGGTAATCGCGCGGCGTTCGCCCTCGCTTGCATCCCCCGCCACTGGCGGCGCGCCATAACGTGACCGCGGCGCCCGCAGCATCCGCGCGTCCATCGGGCGGATCAGCTCCAGCACATCGGCCGCCGACTGCACCAGCGTCGCGCCCTCGCGGATCAGCTGATTACACCCTTGTGCACGCGGATCGACCGGGCTGCCCGGCACCGCCATCACTTCGCGCCCCGCCTCGCCCGCCAGCCGCGCGGTGATGAGCGAGCCGGAACGGGGCGCCGCCTCCACCACCACCGTGCCGAGCGCAAGGCCAGCGATAATGCGATTACGCTGCGGAAAATGGCGGGCAAGCGGTTCGGCGCCGGGCGGCTGTTCGGCGATCAGCAACCCCTCTTGCGCGATCCGTTCCTGCAGCGCGGCATTTTCTGGTGGAAAGGCAATGTCGATGCCGCTCGCGATCACGCCGATCGTCCCACCCGCGATCGCGCCAACATGCGCTGCGGTATCGATTCCGCGCGCCAGGCCCGAGACGACCACCACGCCGTCGTTCGCCAGCGCATGCGCCAGCTCGCGCGCAAAACGACAGGCCGCAGCCGATGCATTGCGCGCGCCCACCATCGCGACAACGGGCCGCGCCAACAGCTCACCTGATCCGCGCACGATCAACGCGGGCGGCGCAGTGTCGGTCTGCGCGAGCAGCTCGGGATAGTCGGGCTGCCCCAGAAAAAGATAGCGCGCACCCAGCTTTGCGACCGCTGCCTGTTCGCGCGCCACCAGCCGGGGATCGGCGATCACCGGCGCGCGCCCGCCGCCCCGCACGGCCAGTGCCGGGATCGCTGCCAGTGCCGCCGAGGCGGTGCCGAACCGCGCGATCAGCTGCGCATAGGTGACCGGGCCGATATTGGCAGAACGGATCAGCCGGAGCCGGTCGGCGGCGTCATCCGCCATGGGCCGAATCGGCCTTGGCACCGCCGATGCGCGGCTCGGTGCCGTTCATCAGCCGGGAAATGTTCGCACGGTGCTTCCACACAATCACCAGCGCCATCGCCGCCATCAGCGGGACAAGTGCCGGACTGCCGAGCAACAGCGCAGCGGGGATCGCGGCCACCACCGCGCTCAGGCTGCTGAGCGAGGAAATCCGCGACACCGCAATCGCCACGCCCCACACGCCGAGCAGTGCCAGCGCCACCGGCCACGCGACCGCCAGAATGATCCCCAACGCGGTTGCCACGCCCTTGCCGCCGCGAAACCGCAGCCAGACGGGGTAGCAATGTCCGATCAGCGCCGCGCCCGCCGCAACCGGCCCAGCACCTGGCAAAGCACCCGCCCCAGCGCCCGGTGCAAGCTGTTCGGCAATTACAACTGCAACCCCGCCCTTGGCCGCATCGAGCAGCAAGGTGGCCGCCGCCAGCCCCTTGCGGCCCGTGCGCAAAACATTGGTCGCACCAATGCTGCCCGATCCGATCTGGCGCAGGTCGCCCGCACCGAACGCCCGCGTCAGCACCAGGCCAAAGGGGATAGACCCCAGCAAATAGCCAATGATGATGGGCCACAGCAGCGCCGGGGAAATCACTGTCCAGTCCATGCCTTGCCCCCATTGGTCCTGCGCGTTGGGCCAATCCTTAGCCCTGGCGGGGCCCGCCATGCAACTCGCGGTCAGGCGGCCCGGCGATTGCCAAGCCTGCCCGGTTTGCGCCATGGCGGGCGAGCGATGGAGATGCGCCCCGTCCTGTTTTTCGATTCCGGCATTGGCGGCCTGTCGGTGCTGGCCGCCGCTCGCGCGCTGATGCCGCAGATGCCGGTCGTCTATACCGCCGATTCGGCCGGCTTTCCCTATGGCACCCGCCCCGAGGGCGAAATTGCCGCGCGCGTCCCCGCGCTGCTCGGACGGCTGGTGGAGCGGTATCGCCCGCACCTCATCGTGATTGCGTGCAACACCGCCTCCACGATCGCGCTGGCGGCGGTGCGCGCCGCACTCGACCTGCCGATCGTCGGCACCGTCCCCGCGATCAAGCCCGCCGCGCTGGTCAGCACCACCCGCGCCATTGGCGTGCTGGGGACACAATCAACGGTGCGCCAGGCCTATGTCGATAATCTGACGCATGAATTTGCCGGCGATTGTCTGGTCCTGCGCCACGGATCGGCCGATCTGGTGGCCGCCGCCGAAGAAAAGCTACGGGGTCATCCGGTCGCGCCCGGGCGCTACCGGGCCGCGCTCGACGGCTTGCTGGGTCAGGCGGGCGGTGACCGGATCGACACGGTCGTGCTCGCCTGCACCCATTTCCCGCTGGTCGAGGCAGAGCTGGCCGCCGCTTCGCCGCGCACCCTTCGCTTTGTCGATGGGAGCGCGGGGATTGCCCGCCGGATCGCGCACCTGACCCGCGATCGGGCCTGGCCTGCCACGCCCGCCCCCGGCGTGGCGGTGTTCACACGGCTCGGGGAAGCTGAACATGCTTTGGCCCCGGCGCTTGCGGCTTTCGGGCTCGCGCGCATCGACGCATTGTAACCCGAATAGCGACGGTTCAGGCGGGTTCGGTAAAACGCTGATGCACCCATCCGGTCAGGCTGGGCCGGCCGCTGTCGTCAATCACATTGACCTGAAGCCAATTGCCGTCGACTTCAAGTTCCTCGAGCAAAACGCCCTCCGCTAATAGCTTGGTGACCGCAAACTGCGTGCCGGGGCCGGTCCGCAGGTTCAGCCCGCTTGCCGCGCTCACCCGGCTCAAGGCATCGCCATCATCAGCCCGCCCGCCAAACACGCGCGCGCGGAACCACGCCATGTCGAAAGCGGGGCCGGGATCGGCCTTGCGCACCGGCGCGATATCGTCATGGCCGACAATTTCGTTGACGCCATAGCTTTCGACCAACGCCCGCACGATCGCCGCCGCCGCCTCAAGTTGCACGCGCAGGAAAGGTTCCCAGCCAATCGGGGTGCGCGACCCGTCGGGGTTGCCATTGCGGTGGGTCGCGATCACCGGATCGGCAATCGCGACACCGCTCTGCGATACCCAGCCGCTGCCCGACGCGCGCAAATGCCCCCAATTGGCCAGTTCAATGCCAAAGGATGCAGCATTCAGCCCGCTGAGCTGCACCCCCGCCCGGTTGCGCCAGCGCGACCGCCCGGCATGTTGGGCGCGCGTGTCAAAGCCCACGCACTGAATGACTGACCCGTCGCGGTCGACGACAACATGCGCGGAGGAACCGGGATTGGCGGGATTGCGAAACCACTCCGCCGACGACCGGCCCGATGCCCCGGCGGTGAAGTGCATCACCGCGATCTTGGGCACTGCGGTAAACGCGCCGCCGGTATAGGGTGAACCGATTTGTTCGACCACGCGGCTCTGTTGGCGCAGTTTATGGTCTCTGATCGTAAAGCTCATTTGCCCCCCATTGGCTGAGTCGCCTGCGGGATTTTATATAACCTATTTGGTGAAAAAGTCAACCGACAAACGCGAATCGCGCTGGCCCGGGGTCAGTCATTGCCCTGATTGCCGATAAGCTTGGCATGGATCGCCGCTGCACGCACCGTTGCGAGATCAGCCCCGTCATCAATCTGGGCCAGCACCGTGCGCGCCGGGTTGTCGGCACGGGCATGCGGGCTGAACGCAACCGGGGCCAGCATGCGCCGCGCGCCGGGAAGGTCATCGCGGTCAAGCAACGCCCCA
The DNA here is from genome assembly GCA_002403415.1 of Sphingomonas sp. UBA4766. Classification (GTDB taxonomy): domain Bacteria; phylum Pseudomonadota; class Alphaproteobacteria; order Sphingomonadales; family Sphingomonadaceae; genus Sphingomonas. The sequence goes on from DHHS01000003.1 coordinate 4,646, forward strand.
AACGCCAGAAGGCGCACGGAGTCGCTGCGCGGTGCCAGCTCCACTGCCCGCAACAGGCCGTCAACGGCATTGGGTCGTGCAGGCTCGCCCGATGCGCGAAAGCTGGTGTAGAACAACACCAGCGGCAGGGCGAAATCGGGGTCGAGCCGATTGGCCTTCACGATGGTGCTACGCGCCTGGGTGAACAGCGCGCGATCCCTCGGTTCGGCCTTGATCGCGCGGAGCAACTGCGCGCGCGCCTTGGTTGTCATTGCCATCAGATTCTTGGGCTCAATCGCGAGCGCCCGGTCGGCCGCAGCCTCGGCTTCGGCCAGATTGCCCGCGCGATACTCAAGTTCGGCGGCAACGCGCTGAACCCAGGCTTCGGTAGGGTGCTCGGCGGCAATCTTGCGCGCGCCCGTCACGATCTTGCGCGCCTCGGCATCATCCAACCCGGCGGCGAGCGACAGCCAATGCGGGATCATCGCGGCTTCCCCACGTGAAAGCGCGCGGGTCACCACCGGCTCAGCCGTCAGGCGGTCGGCGGGGATGACGACGCTGTTGAACCCGGTTGATCGGTAACGGTTCAGGTCGCGATCGAGTTCGCGCAAATCCCCGAAAGCTTGCGCGCCCGCGTCGACGGACTTCACCCCCTTGGCCAATAATTCGTAATAAGCGCGATATTGGCCTGCTCGCTTGCCGCTCAACAGCAAATAGTGCGTCAATAACCAGCCGCGCGCATATTTCTGCGACAGTTGCGAAGGATTGAGATCGCGACCATCAAGATCCAACAGATCGCGCACCCGCATTGGACTATCCGTCAATATGGCGGATGCCCGCGAATTCAGTGGCGCACCCAGCCTGACCGCACCTTTTTCCACGAACATGGCCGTGCCCAGTACCTCCGCCAGCCCCTCGCTCAGCCAGCCGGGATAAATCGCCGCACTATTGCTGAGCAGCATGTGGTGCGTGAATTCGTGAAACAGAATTTCATCGGCGACCGAGCTTGAACCCGACGAATCGACACTATCGGGCGTGAAGATAACCGGCCCCTCGGGACGGTTTCGATAAAAACCGGCGACATCGTCGGTTCGCCCGCGATAGTAACGCTGGACGCCACCGATACCGCTGACCAGGTAGATAATAACTCGGTTCGATGCGCCGCCTTCTGGCTCCGGCAATTCAAACAAATAACGCACTGCCGCGCCAAATCGCTCGAGTTTGTCGGCAAAGGCTGTGATCTTGCGCGGGGGCACATTGCCGTAAACGACGAAATGGCTCGTGCTTGCCTCCAGCCATTCGGCGCGGGCGGCGGTGCCCATGCCGAT
>DHHS01000010.1:0-13685 GCA_002403415.1 Sphingomonas sp. UBA4766
CGCGAAACGACAATGGACCCGAAGTCACGGTCGCTGCTGCGCGTCACCCTGCCGCAGGATTATGAGGAGCGCGCAGGGGTGAAGGATCTGGTCGACCGGCTGATGGGCACCAACCCCGCGCACCGTTTTGCCTTCATCCAGGAAAATGCCGCGCGGGTGGAGGAAGATGCGATTGATGCGTAGAGATCAGTCCTGCGCCAACCCGGCCTTGCGCGCCGAAAAAATGGCAATCGCATAACAACCGGCAAGCAGCCCTGCATCCTTGAACAGGAATTGCGCGATCGAACCCATGAACGGAAAGCCATAACCCTTTTCCCAAAGAGTCACACCCAACGTGAAGCTGAGCGTGATGAGGAAAGTGCACATCCCCATCAACCCGCCGATCAGGCTGATCCGCGGCGAAAACGCGCCAATTGCGAGCGCGGCCCCAGTCGCCAGCTCGATCGTGCCGATCACATTGCTTGCCCCGCGCACACCGAACAGCGGATACATCCAGGCGAATAACGGGTAATTGCGCGCGATCTGCGCGACCCCTTCGGCCTCATATTGCGCGAACTTGGCGATCCCAAAAAACAGGAAAATGAACACAAGTGCCCAACGCAAGGCCGCGATGGCACTGTCATTCGATGGCACAGGATATTGATTGGTCATACCGCCCCCCAAAATGGCTAAAGGTTGCCCGGCCGTTCGAAACCGGCCCGCAAAAAGTTACACAGGCTCATTCCCCATCGGCAATATTGACGAATGCGTGGCATATGCATAACACACTGCAAAAGTGTGACGGAGACGGATGTGACCGAATTGAATCGTCGTGATTTTTTGACCGCCAGTGCCGCTGTGGCAACGGTGCCGCTCATCGGCGCTGGCGCAGCCGAACCGGCCTGGGCAAAGCTTCCGACCGAGGCCTATCCCGGCAAGCGCGATGACATCAGCTTCGTTGACCCGGCGCGCGGCTGGTATGGAACGGGCAAGGGTGACCTATTCCGTACGACTGATGGAGGCGCGAGCTGGGCAAAGGTTGCCAGCAAGCCCGGCACCTTCATCCGCGCGCTCGGCTTTGTCGATGCAAACACAGGATTCATCGGCAATGTCGGCACCGATTACTATCCCGGCGTCACCGATACCACGCCGCTGTACCGCACCGATGATGGCGGCGTCACCTGGACGCCGGCGGATCTAGGCGGCAAGACCATCGTCGGCGTGTGCGCAATCGACGTGCTGAAGGTACAGCGGATTTATCAAGGGAAGCTCGAACCGCGCACGATCGTCCATGCGGCGGGCCGGGTGGGCGGGCCGGCGGGTCTGTTGCGCTCAACCGATGGCGGCAAGAGCTGGTCGGTCAGCGACCTGAGCGCGCAGGCAGGCATGATCCTCGACATCAAATTCTTCGACGAGCAGACCGGATTGATTTTTGCCGCAAGCGGGCGCGATGCCGCCAGCGCAGAAGGGTTGATCCTCCGCACGGAGGACGCCGGTAAAAACTGGGCGCCGGTCTATCGATCCGGCCGCAAGCCCGAACTGATTTGGAAGGCGTCCTTCGCGAATGCCCGGGTCGGCTATGCCACGGTGCAAAGCTATGATGCGGCTCGCGCCCAACAATTGATCGTCAAGACGGTCGATGGCGGCAAGAGCTGGACCGAATTGCCAATGGTAATGGAGGCCAAGGCGCGCCAGTTCGGGATCGGCTTTGTCGATGAAGAGCGAGGCTGGGTTGGGACTGCGGTCGGCGGGTATGAAACACGCGACGGCGGCAAGACCTTCTCAGCGGCGCCGATCGCGCGTGCCGCCAACAAGTTTCGCGTGGTGGCCGATGGCCGCAAGCAGCACATTTTCGCGATCGGCACCGAAGTGCAACGGCTGACAATCGACTGAATTCAGCGGCACCGAGTCACCCATTCGTCGCGCAGAAGCCCCCAGATATAGCTGTCGCGCACGCCGATATGGGTTTCCCATTCGCCGCGCAAATGCCCTTCACGGCGAAAGCCGAGCGCGCGTAACAGCGCGTTCGACGCTTCATTATCGGGGTCGGTGTCGGCGCAGGCACGGCGCCACCCCTCCTCAAGCAGCAACAGGTCGAGCAGCCGGGTGACCGCTTCGCGCGCATAACCCTGCCCCCAATGCCGCCGGACAAGCAGATAGCCAATCTCGGCGACACCCGGTCGTACTTCGCCCGCGCCCATTGTGCCGATGGCGCGATCATCGCCCTTCAGCGCAATCGTCCAGCCGCGCCATTTGGGATCGCCATCGCGCTCGCCCAGATAGGCGCGTGTCTCGGCGAGGGTCGTGTGCGGCCCGCTCGACCAATAACGCATCAGGTCAACGTCCGAATAGGCCTCGAACAAGGCTTCCGCATCGTGCACCGATTGCGGCCGCATCGTCAGGCGCTGGCTGACGAAATACTCATTCACCGCGTCAGTGCATCCACCAGCGCCCGCACTTTTTTTTGTCGCCATTGGGGGAGCGGCGCGACCAGCCAATAGCCATGCGGATACGGCTTTGGCGCGCCGACCATCGCCACCCGCCCCAGCGCGATATCGCCACGCGCCAGCAATTCGGGCACAGTCGCGCGGCCCATACCAGCCGCCGCCGCGTCCAGCGCAAGTCCCGCATCCCCCACCGACACCAGCGACGCATCGCCTTCGCTGATGCAGCCGGGCCAAGAAATGCGCGTGTCCGCGCCGCCACCGGGGGCTTCCACCGTCACCATCCCTTCGGACTCGATTGCCTCGCCCTCATCCTCACCCGGCCCGGCGCCCCAACGGATCGCCAGGTCAAGATTGGCCTCGGTAAAGTCGATCGCCTCGTCCGCGCGCAATAGCACCAGCCGCAATTCGGGATCGGCGCGGGCCATGTCGGCGAGGCGCGGCAACAGCCAACGCTGGGTCAGGTCGCGCGGCGCGGCAATGGTGAGCGACTTGCTCGACTGCCCGGCCTGCATCGCGCGCACCGATTCCTCGAACTGGAGCAGCCCGTGGCGCAGCCCGTCGAGCCCCGCCTCCCCCTCTGGCGTCAGCTCCAGCCCCTTGGTCGTGCGGCGGAAGAGGACGACGCCCAGCACATCCTCCAGCGCGCGGATCTGTTGGCCGACAGCGGCGGGCGTGACGGCCAGCTCATCGGCTGCGCGGGTAAAGCTCAGATGGCGCGCAGCGGCATCGAACACGCGCAGACCGTTAAGCGGCAAATGCGTGCGCTTCATCCGCGATCAACTCTCAACGGCGGGCGCGAGCAGCCCGAATTTCGGGATATCGACGTCAAAGGACGACCCATCGGCGCCAATCATGTGATAGCTCCCCTGCATCGACCCGGCGGGCGTCGGGAGCGGGCATCCGGACACATAGTCAAAACTCGCCCCCGGTGCTATTTGCGGTTGCTCGCCGACCACGCCTTCGCCCTCCACCGTATGCCGCGCGCCGCGCCCGTCGGTGATAATCCAGTGGCGGGTGAGCAGTTGGACGGCAACCGCCCCCTTATTCTCGATCCGCACATGATAGGCCCAGAACCAGCGGCCCCGGCGCGGCTCGCTCTGTTCGGACAAATAGCTCACCGACACCCGCACGATCACCCCGCGCGTCTCGGCGACATAGGGGAACAGCGCCTTCATCTCCGGCTTACAGCCCGACCGCCGCTAGCGCCTGATCGAGATCGTCGATCAGGTCGGCTGGGTCTTCAAGCCCGACATTGATGCGCAGCATCCCGTCGCCAATCCCCATTTCGACGCGCTTGTCCTCGGCGACGCTGGCATGAGTGGTGGAGGCGGGATGCGTCATCAGCGACCGCGAATCGCCGATATTGTTGGAAATGTCGATCAAGGTGAGCGCGTCGAGCAGCGCGTGCGCCTGCGCGCGGTCGGCAACCTCGAACGCGAAAATCGGCCCGCAGGCGCGCATCTGGTGCATCGCCAGCGTATGCTGCGGATGGCTGGGCAAGCCGGGGTGCAGCATCCGCGCAACCCGCCCCTCCAAAAACCGCCCGACCGCCAGCGCATTCTCGCTCTGCCGCTGGATGCGCAGGTCAAGCGTCTCCAACCCTTTGAGCACCACCCAGGCGTTGAATGGCGAGAGCGTCGGCCCGGTGTTGCGGGTGAACGGCAACAGCGTGTTTTCGATGAAGTCGCGCGTCCCGCATACGGCACCTGCCAGCACGCGCCCCTGCCCGTCCATCATCTTGGTCGCGCTATAGGCGGTCACATCCGCACCGAACGCCATCGGCCGCTGGAGCGCGGGCGTCGCGAAGGCATTGTCAACCACCGTGGTAATGCCGCGGGCGCGCGCAAAGTCGCAAACCGCCCTCAGATCGACAATGTCCATCGTCGGATTGGCCGGCGTTTCAAAGAAAAACAGCTTGGTATTGGGCCGCGCGGCATCGACAAATGCCTGAGGGTCGCGGGCATCGACCGTCACCGTTTCCACCCCGAATTTGGGGAGCAGCGTGTCGACCAGCCACCGGCACGAGCCAAAGGCGGCGCGGCCCGCCACCACATGATCGCCGCTTTGCACCTGACACAGCAATGCCGCCGTCATTGCCGCCATGCCGGTCGCCATGGTGCGGCACGCTTCTGCTCCCTCCAGCAGCGCGATACGGTGTTCGAGCATTTCAACGGTCGGATTTTGCAGCCGCGAATAGGTCATCCCCATCTGCTCGCCGGCAAAGCGCGCCGCAGCGTCGCCGGCGCAGTCATAAGCAAAACCAGAAGTCAGGAACAACGCCTCTGACGTCTCGCCCCATTCGCTGCGCGCGGTGCCGCCGCGCACGGCCTGGGTCGCGGGGCGCCAGTGGCGGGCGGCGTCGGATTGTCCTGTACGGCGTTTCATCGCGAACCCGTTTGCCGGTGGCTGGCCCCCGCCGTCAATGGGCTTGGCTCATGGGGAGACGCGATCCCGGCAAGCCGACTTGCCGCGTGCCGTCCGACATGGGAAAGGCGCAGGCCATGACGACCGATTCGCTGAAACCCCGCCCGATCCTGATTGCGTTGGCGCTGGCGTTGGCGGCAGAATTGCTGTTCCTCGCCAATCTGACCATCCCGGCAAAGCCGGTGTTCGACGAGGTTTATTATACCGAGGCCGCACGCACCATCGCCCGGCTTTACGGCCCCTACAACGTCGAACACCCGCTGTTCGCCAAGACGATCATGGCGGGCGGTGTTTTGCTGTTCGGCGATAATCCCCTTGGCTGGCGCTTTTTCTCGACGGTCGCAGGGTCAGCGGTGGTGATGGGCGTGTTCGCGATCGGCTGGCAGATTTTCGGTCGAGTGCGCCCCGCGCTGTACGCGGCGATCTTCGTGCTGCTGAACTTCACCGTGTTCATTCAGGCGCGGATCGCAATGCTCGACGGGTTTATGGCAGCTTTTGTCCTGATGGCAGTGTCAGCGATGATTGCCGCCGCCCGCGCGCCTGCGGAACAGACGCGGCGGTGGCTTGTCCTTGCCGCGGTGCTGCTCGGGCTGGCGGTCGGGTCGAAATGGACCGCGATTCCTTATGTCGCCTTTGCCGGGCTGGCGATGATCGCGCTGCGGCTGCGTGGGCGTGAACGGCGCTATTTCGCGGGCATTTCGCTGGCGCCGGGGCTGGCGATTCTGGGCGGGGTGAGCATTGTAACCTATTTTCTCACGTTCGCGCCTGCCTTCTTCTATCAATATGAGCCGTTAACGCTCGCCACGCTGATCCCGTTTCAGTTCCGCATCCTGACGCAGCAACTCGCGCCCTTGCCCATTCATCCCTATCAGTCGGTATGGTGGAGTTGGCCGCTCGATCTGCGGCCGATGTGGTATCTCTATGAGCCGGTCGATGGCATCCAACGCGGGATCTTGCTGCTCGGCAATCCGGCGGTGATGTGGGGTGGGCTGATCGCGGTGGCCGCGTGCGTCTATGGCGGGTTGCGCGAGCGGGCAACGCCGATGCTGGCCGCAGCACTGCTCTGGGGCGGATCATATGGCATGTGGGTGGTGGTTCCAAAGAAGATCGGGTTCTTCTATTACTATTACCTCCCCAGCATTTTCCTGGGCCTCGCGCTGGCGGCGGCGCTCGAACGCTATGCCGAACCGCGCTTCAAATATGCAAGCGAGGCCGCACTGCTGATAACACTCGCGCTGTTCGCGTGGTTTTTCCCGATCATCTCGGCCGCACCACTCGACAACGATCAGGCGTTCCTGCGGTGGACCTGGTTTGCGAGCTGGCGCTGAAGGCTAATACCGCCCCCATACAAAACGCGACGACAGCGCATAATTCCACACCGCCCCCACCAGCACGCCCATCAGCGCCGAAACGGCCCAGCCGCCCTCGCGCGCGTCGTGCAGAAACCCTGCGACGCCGATATTCGCGACCAACCCCACCGCGCACACCAGGCAGAAAGACACCCAGCCATCGAACAGCGCCCGCACGCCCTTTAGCCGCCGATCGCGATAGGTAAGCGCGTTGTTGAGGAAGAAATTTGCGGTCATCGCGGTGAATGCCGCAAGTATCTGCCCGCCAAGGAAGGCCCCCTCACCGCCCAGCCGCACCACCGGGAACAGCACCGACATATGCACGCCCACGCCAATCAGCCCGATGGCGGAAAACATCGCAAAGCGCACCGGGATGATGCGCCCAAACATCCGATCATACAGCGCGATCAGAAATTCCATCGCAACGACATGATCGAGCTTGCTCTCCCCCACCGCGCGCGTGCGGAAGGTGTAGGGCAACTCGACGAATTTGAGCGGCCGCGCGCTCGCGGTCATGATGTCGAGCAGGATCTTGAACCCGATCGCATTCAGCCCCGGCACGATTTTGCGTGCAACCTCGCTGCGGATCATGAAAAACCCGCTCATCGGATCGGTCAGATCGGCCATTAACACCTGACGCGACAGCCGGGTTGCCAGCGCCGATTTTGCCACCCGGTCACGGTCCCAATCGCCCGTACCGCCACCTGCCACAAAGCGCGAGCCGATCGCGAGTTCAAGCGCAGGGTCAGCGCGAAACGCGGCCAGCATGACGGGGAGCAGCGCCTCGTCATGCTGCAAATCCCCGTCGATCACCGCGACCAGTGGCGCAGCGGTCGCGCACATCCCCTCGATACAGGCCGATGACAGCCCGCGCCGCCCGATCCGCTGGATCACCCGCACCCGCCGGTCAGCCCGGGCGAGCGCGCGTGCAGCGTCCGCTGTGCCATCGGGGCTGTCATCATCGACGAAAATCGCTTCCCAGGCGAGCCCGGCAAGCGCCGCCTCCAGCAGCGCGATCAGCCGCGGGACATTGGCCGCTTCGTTGAAGGTCGGGATGACCACCGCCAGATCGAGCGGTCCCGTCTCCTGATCGCGGTCGGCAAGCGTTTGCGTCATGGCGCGTTCAATGCCGGGCCGGGGGCGATCACGCAACCGCCCTGTTGAGCCGATCGGTCAGCCGCTCGCGCGCGGCAAGTGCCTCTGCCGCACGGCCCGTGAGGACGTCGCGGGTCAGGAAATGCAAGCTCAGCCGCAGCCCCGCGCCAATCTGCGCCCAATCGCCCGCCCCGCCATCGCGCAGGAATGGCGGCAGCGCGAGCAGCCGGTCGGCATAGGGCGCTCCTGCGCCCGCACTCACCGCCGCACCGCTCTTTGGGCTGACCCAGACCAGATCATCGGTGCCGCCCGTCACCGCGCAGCGACGCAGGTCCAGCCCAAAGCCGAGTTCGGCCATCAGCAACAGCTCATAACGCACAATCGCCGCCGCCCAATCGCGCGCGACAGGGGCAGCCTCCACCGCATCAAGCACGGCGGCCAGCGTATCGAAAATCGCGGGATAGGGCTGCGCCTCGGGCACGGCGACGGCCGTCAGCGCGGTCAACCAGTCGATCGCCGCCGCTGGCAGCGGTTCGGCGAACAGCGGCGCGCGGCTATGAATAAGCTCAACGGTCAGCGCGGCAAGCTGGCTCTCGGTCCGCGCGCGCCAATCGCCCGCGATAATGTTGCCCGCTAGCAGCACGGGTTGCAGCCGCGTCGACCGCCCACCGCGCACATAGCCGGGTTGCACCCCGTGATCGCGGGTGAGCGCGCGCACCACCGCGCCGTGCTCGCCATGCGCGCGAACCGCAAGGATGGTGGCGTCGGCACAAAACTGCATCGCGCCGCTATAGCGCGGACGGGCGATCTCGCGAAATCAGCGACGGATGCGCCGCGCGAGCGCTTGCAGGCCGAACCGCTCGACCAACCGCTTGCCAAGCGCCATCGCGCCGTCAAACCCGGCCAGCGCGAGCACCGTCGCCCGGTTGGCGATGGTCGACCGCAGCAGCAGGACATCGACACACGCGACGCCGCCAGTCGCAAACTGGCGCTTGTGCTGCCCCTCACCCTCGGTGAAATCGAAGCGGCGGTGACACCCTTCGGCAAACAGATCGCGCATAGCCTCGATCTGGAGCACGCTGCCCGGCGACAACTCGGCGACATCGGGGTCGTGGCCGACATGGTCATAACGCACCGTGCCGCCCGCTATCGGGCAGTAAAGATAGGCAACCGGGCGATCGTCGATATAGAGCAACCACGCGCGCACCGCGTCGGCGGCGGCGGCGCGCACCATCGCGCCGATAAAGCCCGGATCGTCGGGCAGGCCGCCGCCCAGCAGCTTTTCCTGATAGGTTTTGGCCGAAATTCCCCGCGCGATCATGTGGAATGCCTCAATCTCAGCGGGGTTGCGATAGCGGCGAATGTCGAGCGCCCCGCCCGACACCTGCGCGAGCTTCTTTGCCTTGCGCTTGATGCCCGAGCGCGTGTTAGCACTCAGCGTCGCGAGATAGGCGTCAAACCCCGTCGTCAGGTCGATGAAATGCCGGGTATAACGCTGGCGCGCAAAGGTGATGAAGCCCTCCACGCTCAGCTCGGCTAGCTGCGCTTCGGGCAAGGACGTGATCGCATAGCCATCCACGCCCCGGTCAAGCGCGGGCAGTGCGGGCAGCGGTTCACCCAGGCCAAGCGCCACCCGGATCAGGCGGCGCTCAACCGCAAACAGCGTGCGCGCGCCGACCTGAAACCGCAGCGGCAGGCGCGTGGCAGTCATGCCGCGCGCTCCGCAACCAGATTCGACCAAAGCTGTTCGGCTTGCCGCCAGTAATAGCGCCCGAGATGGGGCTTTAGCGGCGTGTCGCGCCGATCCAGCGGCACCGCCGGTGCAGCACCCATCGTTTGCGTCGGCAACAGCGCGCGATGCTCAGCCAGCAGCGCGCACAGCGCATCGAACCGCCGGACATGCACCATATTGGGCGCGGTGCCCGCCCGATTGGCCAGCTCAAAACTGTGGCTGACAATCACAACCGCCGCATGGCGTTCCAGCCGCGCATGGCCAAGTGCGGCGCGCAATTCGCTCGCCGACAGCGCGCAAATCTGCATCGTGCGCAACCGCCCCGGGCGATCCTCGATCAGCGATACCGGCATCTCGGTCAGCCCGCGGTGGCGGATGGGTGCAATTTGCGTGGGTGGCAAATCCACCTTGCTGAGGCTAGGCGCCATCGCGCCATTATGGCTGCTGTCGATCGAAAAGCCGAGTGCTGTCAGCGCATCGAGAGTGTCGCCATTGGCGGCATAGCTGCCGCTGCGAAACGCGACCGGCGCGGGCGCACCCGCCGCGATCAGCAGGTCGCGCGCCTGTCCGATCAGCGCCTGCTGCGCCGCCCGGTTATAATCGGTCAGATTGCCGGGCGCATCGGCGCTGCGATCATCGATCCGCGCGCCGGTCCAATTGGGGTGGAGGTGAAGTTGCACATCCTGCCCTGCGTCAAGGATCGCGCCAACCACGCGCTTGATCGGATCAGCCCCGTAAACCAGCACCGGCATCGGATCGACAAAGAACGTCGCTTTCAGCCCATGCTCGCGCAGTCGCGCGAGGTGATAGGACACGCCGACCCCAGCCGGCTCGATCGAGCGGTCATAAACGCTCGCGACGTCAAGCCCCGCGCGATGGTGGCGCCAGGCGATTTCGGTGTCGACGGTGAGGAAAACGGGTGTCGGCATGGCCCGGAATTAGGCGCAAACCGTGAAGAATCCCGAAACGCTGCGGCCAAATCAGCGCGGGTTGAAGAAATCGTGCAACTGCTGCGCGACGGCCGCACTGATCCCTGGCGCTTTTTGCAAATCCTCAAGCGATGCGCCACGCACCGCGCGCGCGGTGCCGAAATGCATCAGCAGCGCCTTTTTGCGCGCCGGACCAATGCCGGGCACATCGTCCAGCGGGCTCGCGCCGATTGCCCTTGCCCGCTTCGCCCGATGCGCGCCAATCGCAAAGCGGTGCGCCTCATCACGCAACCGTTGGAGGTAAAACAGCACCGGCGCGTTGACCGGCAATTGAAATTCGCGCCCATCCATCAGGTGAAACACCTCGCGCCCGTCGCGACCATGATGCGGTCCCTTGGCGATGCCGACGAGGCAGACATCCTCAATCTCGAGCGCGTCGAGCACTGCGCGCGCGACATTCAAATGGCCGCGCCCGCCGTCGATCAGCACCAGATCGGGCCAATCGCCCGCAGCGCGGTCGGGATCATCGGCCTGCGCGCGCGTGAACCGCCGGGTCAGCACTTCGCGCATCATCGCGAAATCATCGCCCGGTTCGGTCGCAGAATTTTTGATGTTGAACTTGCGATATTGGCCTTTGCGAAAACCCTCTGGCCCCGCCACCACCATCGCGCCCAGCGCGTTGGTGCCCTGAATATGGCTGTTGTCGTAAATTTCGATGCGGTCGGGCGGCTCCGGCAAGTCGAACAGCTCGGCCAACTCGCGCAGCAACCGCGCCTGTGTCGTGCTTTCCGCCAAACGGCGGTCGAGCGCTTCCTCAGCATTACGCTTGGCCTGATCGAGCAATTTGCGCCGCACTCCGCGCTGCGGCACCGAGAACGCGACCCTGTGCCCGGCACGCGCCCCCAGCGCCTCGCCCAGCAGCGCGCCATCCGGCAGCTCGCGGTCGAGCAGCACCGTGCGCGGCGGTGGCACTTCCTCATAAAATTGACCCAGAAAAGCGGTCAGCACTTCCTCCTCCGGCACATCGTTGGTGTGCGCGGGGAAAAAGCTGCGATGCCCCCAATTCTGGCCGCCGCGAATGAAAAACGCCTGCACCCCGATCACGCCATTGCGGTTGGCCATCGCAAACACATCGGCGTCGCCGACACCATCGGCGTTGATCGCCTGTGACCCCTGAATGAACGTCAGCGCGCGCAGCCGGTCGCGCAGGATCGCGGCAAGCTCAAAGTCCATCGCCGCCGCCGCCGCCTCCATCTGCGCGCCAAGCTTGGCCTGAACCTGAGTCGATTTGCCGCCCAGAAACGCCTTGGCGTCCGCCACAAGCTCGGCATAGTCATCGGTCGAAATCCGACCGACGCACGGCGCTGAACAGCGCTTGATCTGATAGAGCAGGCACGGGCGATCGCGCCGTTTCATGAAACCATCGGTGCAACTGCGCAGCAGAAACAGCTTTTGCAGCGCGTTCAGCGTGGTGTTGACCGCGCCCGCACCGGCAAAGGGGCCGTAATAATTGCCCTTTGCCCGCCGGGCGCCGCGATGCTTCTGAATACGCGGAAAGTCGTGATCGGCCCGCAACAGAATGAACGGGAAGCTTTTGTCATCGCGCAACAGTACATTATAGGCCGGGCGATAACGTTTGATGAGTTGCGCTTCGAGCAGCAACGCTTCGGCTTCATTATTTGTGGTCACGATCGTCATTGACCGAGTCAGCGCGACCATCCGTTGCAACCGCTTTGGCAAGCGATCGACTTGAGTATAATTGGTGACTCGGCTTTTCAGTGCCCTGGCTTTACCGACATAAAGCACATCGCCGCGCGCGTCCTGCATCCGGTAAACGCCGGGCCGCGCGGGCAGCGTCGCGAGCACGTTGCGGATCGCGGCGACCCCGCCCGCAAGGTCAGGTGCATCAGCACCGCGCACGGCATAGGTCGCCTGCTCCTCGGCAAAGCGGTCGGGCATGGCGGGCGAAGCAGTGGGCGTGGGCTGAGCCATGGATCTAGCGCGGTCGCCGGTGAGGGACGAAAAACGCCCTCACCCAGGAGATATGTCGGTTCTCAGGCGCACGCCGGCGGCCTGCCCGATCGCAGCGCCGCCGGGGGTTCGCGACCGGGCCGTTAACCCGATCGGCGCTCCGCAAGTTATTTGATCGCAGCGAGCCCGTCAGCAAGCTTCTTCATCAGTTCGTCGGTGATCTGACCCTGCGACAAGGGCTGCACCTGCGCAAAGCTCATTGCCTTGATCTGATCATAAAACGGGTTCTGGGTAATGTCGCCGCCGAGCACCGACGTCAGCACCGCCTTTGCCTTTTCATCGGCAACAAGCTGTTCGATCGGTGTATCGACCGTGAACTTGGCCGCGCCAGCCGGCGCCGTGGCAGGGGGGGTCGCCGTGGTCGCGCCGGGCGCGGGCGTCGGCGTGGGCGTCGTTTGGGCAAGAACGGGGGCAGCGGCGAACAACGTCAACGCGGCAGCGGCGATAAGCTTCATACAAACCTCAAGGCATGGCGCGGTCACCAACTGACCGCTCGATATCCTCGCTGGTTTTCTCGCGTAATGCTAGCGCAATTGCGACGCAGCGAGCGTAATTCAGCGATCAATTCGGCCGCGACAGCCCGGCAATCGTCCGATCGACCAACGCGCGATCAGCATTGGCTCCGTGTTGGTCGGCAATGATCGCGCCCGCTGCATTCGCGGCGGCCTGTGCGGCAACCGCACGGACATCAGCCAGCGCGCTGCGCTCGGCGGCGGCGATCTTGTCCTCCGCCATCTTGGTGCGCCGCGCGACCAGTTCGCGCGCATCCGCCTCTGCCTTGGCGAGCATGGCCTTTGCCTCTGCTTCGGCCTGCGCGACAATCGCGGCGGCATCGCCTGCGCTTGCCGCCGACCGCGCCTTGGCGTCCGCCAACATCGCTTCTGCCTCGGCGCGAAGGGTCGCTGCCTCATCGAGCTGTGCGCGGATCGTGGCGATTCGCGCATCGAGCGCCTTCGCAATCATTTGTGGCGCCTTGGCGTAGAAAATCGCGATCAGGAAAAAGATCGTCAGCCCGACATAGACCCAACCTTCAGCGCTGAGGCCGAGCAGCGTGGGTCCGTGGTGATCGACAGCGGCATGACCCGCCGCAAGAATGGCACCCGTCATCGTCCGTCGTCCTTACGCTAACGCCGCGCGCGTTGCCGCAGCTGCCGCCTCGGGCGCGGGGCGCACGCCGGTGAGCTTTTCGACGATATCGGCGGCGGCTTCTCCCGCCACCGCCTCAATCTCCGCCAGCGCCTGCGCCCGGGCGGTATCGAGCGCGGCCTTCGCCGCTGCCGCGTCCGCCTCCAGCCGCGCATTGGCGGCGCTGAGCTGCGCCTCAATCGCCGCCGACGACTCGCTCCGCGCCTGGTTCAGCCGCGCGCGCGCCGCATCCTGAGCAGCGGTGATCCCGGCGGCATAATCGGTGCCCAGCGCGTCGGCTTTCGCCTTGGCGGCAGCGGCGGAGTCGATATCGCCGTTGATTTTACCCTCGCGCTCGGTGACGACCCTGCCCAGCTTGGGTAGGGTCGGGCCGACAATCCCGAAATACAGGATCGTGAAAAACACCGCCAGCCACACAAGTTGCGGCCAGAACACCATCTGAAAATTAAATTGTGGCATGGCCGCAGCCGCCCCTTTGTCTGAGGCTTACGAGCTGAACGCGAGTGCCAGCGCGACCACCGCCGCGATCAGGCCGAGCGCTTCGGTCACCGCG
>DHHS01000010.1:13979-23553 GCA_002403415.1 Sphingomonas sp. UBA4766
CGAGCGCTTCGGTCACCGCGAACCCGAAAATCAGGCGACCGCCCATCTTTGCATCGGCTTCCGGATTGCGGAGCGCACCGTTCAGATACTGCCCAAAGATCGAGCCCACGCCGATTGCGGCCAAACCCGCCCCAATTGCTGCCAGACCTGCACCGATAACCTTTGCCGAAGCCAAATCCATTTTACGAACCTTTCCGTTAGAACAATCAGAAACCAAAATCAGTGAAGATTAACCGCATCGTTCAAATAGAGCGACGCCAGAAGCGCAAACACATAAGCCTGCACCACCGCGATCAATACTTCGAGGGCCGAGAGCGCAATATTCACGCCCAGCGGTAAAATCCCAAAGACATAGGGCAATGCCCCGAACGACCCCAAAGTCACGACGAACGTGCCGAACACCTTCAGCAACACGTGCCCTGCCGTCATGTTCGCAAACAACCGGATTGCCAGCGTGAATGGGCGGCTGAGGAAGGAGAGGATTTCGATCACAAACACGAAGCTGCCCAGCCCAATGCCAGCGCCATGCGGCCAGAACAGCGAAAAGAAGTGCAAGCCGTGCCGGGCAAAGCCAACGATGCACACCGTCACGAACACGATCAGCGCCAAGCCAAGCGTCACCGCGATATGGCTAGTCGGGGTGAATGCGCCCACCCACGGGATCAGGCCCAGCAGGTTGCATACCAGCACGAAAATAAAGAGCGAGAAGATCAGCGGGACATAGCGCCGCCCCTCTGGCCCGACATTTTCATCAAGCATCGATCGAACGAAATCATAAAGATATTCGACCGCTGCTTGCCAGCGCCCCGGCACCAGTTGCGGGCGCGCGGTGCCGACATACAGGAATACCGCAATCGCCACCGTCGCAATCGCCATCCATAGCGATGAATTGGTGAACGACACGTCATAGCCCGCGACTGCCAGCGGTTGCAGCGTCTTGAGCGCAAATTGTTCCATCGGGCCGGCCATATCGGTCGCCTTAATCCTTTTTGTCGTTGCCGGGATCGGCGTCGAACGAGGCACTGTCCTGCGCGGCGCGGTAAACCGCTCCGGAAAAGCCAAGCACCAGCATCGCAATCATCGCAAACGGCGCCGTGCCCAGCCCGGCATAGCGATCAATGCCGTAACCGATGGCGGCGGAGACCAGCACCATACCGACGAATTCGATCGCAATCGACCAACCGCGATTTTCGGCGCGCACCGACCCGCGCACGGGACGCACGACGTTCGCCTTCGCCCGCGCAATGCGTGCGTCGAGGTCGTCTCGTCCGTTCTGGCGATTGTCGGCCAACGCGAAGCTCACAGCCCATCCCGATATAGAAACGCCGCCGCGCATCAATGCGGGCGACGGGTGCGCAACGAGGGGCACTAAGCTCCGCGCTGCGGCGCCCGTTTAGAAAGCGCATCCATCCGAGTCAACCGCAGTGCGGTAACCACTCAACATCCGCCATTGCCCGGCGGGTCCGCCGCCCCGGCTCGCCCGCGTCAGAGGCAACGCGGGTCGCGTTCAGGGGCTGCGGCCGTGCGGGTTTTCCAACTCCCATCGGGGGCCTGATATTTCTCGCCGGGCACCGTCCTCGCAATCAAATTGCAGCCAGAGGTAAAGGCGAATTGCTCAATCGTCGCGCCATCGGCCGCGCCGCGGGTATAGGCGGCCTTGCGCTGAATATTGATATTGCTCACCAACCGACGGAGATCCTCGCTTGGCGCGCCGACAATCCCCAGATAGCCATCGGGCTGTTCGCCGACCAAGCCCTTTGCACGCGCATCGGCATAGGCGGGGTCACGCTGCGCAAGGGCGGGGACAGCAACAATCGGCGCAGCGATCAGGGCCAAGGTTAGCGCGGTCAACGTCTTGCTCATCTCAAAAAATCCCCGAATTTTGATCGATCACTTTTTTCGCTTCCGCGTCGAGCTTCAACACAACCTGCGCGGTCACGTTGATGTTCAGGTTGATGACAATCGGCTTGTCGGGCGCCGATACATTGACGCACCCGCCAAGCATCGCCACCGCCGGACCACCGATTATCAAGGCGCACCAGAGTTTCTTCATTTCGCATCATCCTTTGCCATAGCATCGCTTTCGGGGGGCTGAACGGGGCGCGCGCTCGTGGTCGGCGGGGTGATCCCTTGCGATAGCGTGCGCTGCGCATAGCCGCCCGGATCGGCCAAGTCGAACAATTGCCGAAACGGTGCTGAGATCCGCACATTAAACTCAAACGGCAACCGTTGCAGCCGCCGCACCAGGAAATTGCTTTTGGCACCCTTACCCTGGCTCAGCCCGGCAAAGCGCACTTCGGTAATCATATCACCGTCCAGCGCGCCATTCATCGCGACGGTCAGGCTCTTATACCGCAGCGATTTGAGCGCCTGAAACGCGGTATTGCCCCAAAAGCCCAAATCCTCCTGGCTCACTTCGCCGACATACGCGATGGTGCCCCCGCCTGCGCGGACCCGCAACTCACCATTTTCGATACGGCCGCCTTTCGCGTTGAAAATGATCGGCAGGGTGCCGTCAAACACCCCGGTCGCGTCAAGATTTTTGAAATCGAGCTGCTGCAAAAACTCGCCCGCATCCACGCCCTCCAGCCGAAATGTCAGCCGCCGCTCGGCGCTGACCGCGAGATCGAGATCGGATGGCGCCATCGTCAGCGCGCCGCTTGCAAAGGGCCAGTGCCCGCTCTCAATCCGCACATGCTGGTCCGGCAGCAGTTGATAGTCGATCACGCCGCGTTCCACCGCGACACCGGGGTTCACCCGAGCCACCGTCACTCGCTGCGCGGGAGCGGTCACCAGATTGAGCAAGTCGGTAAAGTGCAGCTCGGTCGCAATCCCCTCGACCGGACCGAAGGCAGCGTCGAGGTCAAGACCAGTGGTGCGGAACGTTCCCGCGCTCGTCACCCGCTCGCGCGTCCAGTCGATCCGTCCCGTGCCGCTCACCGCGCCGCGGACTTCGGCGACCACGCCATAGGTCAGCGGGGTTAGCCGGTCGGGCTGAAAGCTGTCCGAAAACACGATATCGGGCACGCTCAGGTCGGCGTGCCCCGCCCCGGATTCGAGATCATGGCCAATGCTCGCGCGCACGATCGCTGGGTCATGGCCGGGCGCGTACAGCGTCGCTGCCGCCGTGATCCGCCCCGCTGCCAGCGTCAGCACCATATCGCGGCTAATGAGCGGGTTGAAGCGCCTGTCCGGGGTCGCATCGGCCACCGTCAGCGCGCCGCCGAGCGACAACGCGCCGTCCGCATATTGCCAATTGCCCGACGCCTCGCTCATGCGCAGCGGCACGGTGCCGATTCGCCCCGAAGCGCCCGTAAAGCGCCCGCCCGCGCCCGCGCCACTGATCGTGCCGTCGAGCGATGCCGCCTCGACCACCGTCACCGCCTCGCGCTCACCAAGCGCGGCGCGCGGGGTGGTGACGGTAAAGTCATCGCTGCCCAGCCGGTAGCGCAGCCCATCCGCCGCCAGCCGCACCGGCGATCCGCCAAGCGTCCCCGTCATCGCAATATCCGCGACGCGCGCACCACCGGAGAGGCGCTCCCCATCGAACCGCGCGAGCACCGTCCCTTCTGCGCAGACCCGCGCCCGCGCCGGATCAAGCGTCAGCGCCGCCACCCGCACCCGGTCAAACGCGACCGCCGTGCAGCCCGGATTGATCGCGACGCCGCGCCCGTCCCAGCGCGCGTTGAGCGCCGCGCGCATCCCGTCGATCCGCCCGCCTTCCACCGGCCCGCTCAGCCGCACCGCCGCCTGCAAGCGGCCATGACCGGCACCGACCACCGCCTGAAATTCAGAAATGTCGAGCCGAGCCCCGCCCATGGCGTAGGGAGAAATACGCCCGCGGACGCGGATCGCCCCGCCGACGCGCGCCTGCGACAGTTGCACGCGCGCCCCCGGCAACCCGCCACCGGCCAGAGTGAGCGCCGTGTTGAGACGTAATCCCTCGCCGTTGAGCGTGATCGCCTCCGCCCCGGCAAGCGTGCCACGCGCGCCGCTCGTGCTCGCGACCACCACCTGCGCCAGCACCGCCCGGAACCCGGTGTCGTCGGGCGTTACGTGCAGCCGCGCCGACGCACCAAAGTCGCGCGCCGCCGCCAGCCCTGCCTTCGCCGCCGCCGTCATCAGCGGGGCGACCGGCGTATCCGATCCCGCGCCGCCCGCCGAAGCAATCGCCCGCAGCCGCGCGGGCGCAAGCGCCGCCCCCGTCGCCAACACGCGCCCGGCAAACCCGCTCCCCCCAAGCCCGGCGTGATAGCGCCCGGTCAGCATCAGCAGCTTGGCGCTCGCGTCAGTCGCGGCGACCTGGTTAGCGTTGACCATCACCCCGCCTGCGGTGCGATTCGCATTGCCGGCAAAGTCGGCCATGCCCGATCCGCCGCCCGCCCGCGCCGCTGCGCTGCGCAGTGCCCCAAAGCCGAATTCGGCACGGCCGGCCCATTGGTCAAATGTCGGCGCAAGCTGCGCATCGACACGCGCGACAACAGCCGCCACCGCACCGCCATCGCAGGTGGCACCCGCCGCCCGTACGGGCCCGGTCAGCATCGCGCGACCGCCGCGCGTGCGCAGGCGCAGGTCTCCGCTTACGCCCGACGCCCGGCACCCCCCGCCGGTCAGCGCGTCACTTCCAACCGCCAGCGTCCCCGCAAACCCATTGTCGATCCGCCCGCGCCCCGCCAGCCGCACTTCAACCGCGCCTGCGGGCGTCGCAAGCGACAACCGCCCATCGGCCAGTTCCAATCGATAAGCGGGCAGTCGCGCCGCCTGTCCCGTGCCCGCCGGAAGCAACCGGTCAATCGACCCCAGCATCAGCCGCCCCTCGCTCAGCCGACCCCGCACCCGCACCCGACCCGCCCGGATCCCCGTCACTTGCGCACCGCTAAGCGACACCTTGGTGTCAAGCTCCACCCAGTCGGCGGTCAAATCGGGCTGCGCCGGATCGCCAATCACTATGCGTTCCAGCCTTTGCGTGCGCAGGCCAAACTGGGTGATCTCATAGCGCGCCGGAACCTGGCGCCGCGCAAGTTCACCGTTCACCCATTCGGTCGCGATGCCGCGCCGCCCAACCCACGCTCCCGCGACCGTCACCAGTGCCAGCACCACCAGCGACCCGCCAATCCAGCGCAGCCGGAGGCGCGGGGCACGCGCCGATGGCCGATGATCGCCGGTTGATCTGTCCACTCTCAACTCCCGGCCCCCGCCATGCGGGCAAGCATAGCCCCCGCACTCCTATGCGCAATTGCCACCCGATGCGACAATGCGTAATTCCCTCGCCGCATGAGCATTTCCGGCGATCCCCAGCGTGAAGGCGACCCGCCGCCCGATCATCACGGCCACCGCGCGCGGTTGCGCCAGCGATTGGTGGGCCAGGGCGGCGACAGCCTTCATGATTATGAGCTGATTGAATATCTGCTCGCGCTTGCCATTCCGCGTCGCGACACCAAGCCGCTGGCCAAGGCATTGCTCGCCGAATTTGGCGGCATCGGCGCGCTGATGGCGGCCCCCGCCGATGAACTGATGCGGGTAAAGGGCATGGGCGAAACCACGATCGCTGCTATCAAGATTGTTCAGGCCACCGCGCTGCGGATGCTGCGCACGCAAACAGCTCGCCGCCCGGTGATCGGCAATTGGCAGGCGCTGATCGACTATCTCCATGCCGATATGGCGCATCATCTGATCGAGCGGGTGCGCGTGCTCCACCTCAACACCCGCAACATGCTGATCCGCGACGAACTGATCGCCGAGGGGACGATCGACGAAGCCGCCGTCCATGTCCGTCAGATCCTGAAACGCGCGATGGATTTAGGATCAGCGGCGATCATTTTGGTCCACAACCACCCCGGCGGCGATCCGTCGCCCAGCCGCGCCGATATCGAGCTGACGCGCAGCATCGCAACCGCGTTGAAGGCGCCCGGCATTGCGCTCCACGATCATATCATCATCGGCACGCAGGGGCATGTCAGCCTGCGCGCGCAAGGCTTGATCTGACGGGGCCTGACTCGGCTGGCCTGGGCGCGCGGCACGACTGCCACCCGCCCCGCCGTCATCAGAACTTCGCCGCGATTTGACCGCCAAAGAAGCGCGGTTCCGCCGGGATCAACGTCGCCCCGCCAAAGGCCCCGCCGGTATTGCCCGCGTCAAGCAGGTAGCGCGCGTTGGTCGCGTTGCGGATAAAGCCCGACAGCTCATAACGCCCGTCCATGACGCTGATCCCCGCACGCAGGTTGGCGAGCACGACGGGCCCTTGCGCGATCAGCGGGTTGTTGGGCACTTCAAAGAAAATGCGGCTGCGATAGGTTACAGTAGGCGTCGCGAACAGCTTGAACCCGCCGCCAATCGGCGCGTCGATCGTCAAGCCCGCCGCTAATTGCACTTCCGGCTGCAAACGGAAGCGGTTGCCGGCAAAGCGCCCGTTCGCAGGCGTGCGGTCGATCCCGCCGCTGATATAGCCGACATTGGCAAACAAATTGGCCCAGGAAAGCAGCTTCAGATTGGCTTCGGCTTCAAAACCCAGATTGCTCGCGGTGCCCGCACTCACCGTAACCGTCTGACCCGTGCCCGTTACCACCGAGACCTGGAAGTTGAAGTATTGCTGATAATAAAGGCCAATCGACCCCGATAACGGCCCGACGCGACCCTTCAGCCCGCCTTCGTAATTCCACACCACTTCCTCGCCGACCGGCGTGATGGCGGGCACTGGCCCCGCGGGCGTCGATGCCGCGCCCACCTGCACCACTGGTGAACGCCGTCCTTTCGACACGGTGACGAAGAAATTCACAGTGTCATTGATGCGGTAAAGTGCGTTGAAGCGCGGCAGCACCGCGGCAAAGCTATCTTCCGAAAAAAATGTCTGGCCGCGCGTATCAACCTGCCCCGGAATGACCGAAGGTCCGCCGGTCAGGATCGAGCGCGGCACGTTTGCGAAAAAGCCCGAGCGGCGCTTTTCGATCTGAATACGCACACCCGCTGTCAGTTCCAGTTTGCGCACCGGGCTCCATGCGACATCGCCAAACACCGAATAGGTATCGTTGCGGCCGATATTGCCGAACACCGACCGGTTGAAAATGGGCGGCTGTGCATCGGCCGGAACAGTGCCATTCGGCGCCACGCACGTTGGCCCAAGCCCACCGCCGAGGCAGGCGAAGAACACGCGCTCGTTGGTGGAAAACGGCACGACCTGTTGCCCGTCCTCACGGAAATAATTCCAGCCAAAGGATGCGCGCCATCTCGGATCGGTATAGGTGAAGCGCCCCTCATGGTTCACCTGATACCCAAAGGCCGATTCGGCAAATTCGAGGAAGGTCGCGCGCGACCCGTCGGCGTCGAAAATCTCCAGGCTATTAAACCGGCGAAAGCCATTGGTGGTCGTGAAGTTCCAGCCGGCAGCAAAGTCATAGCCCAGCGTCAGATTAGCGTCATAGACATCGCGCGTCAGCCCGAGCAGCGGCGCGCCGAGCACGGCGGCCGATTGCGGCGACCCGCTTAGGTTAGCCGGGCCAAAGGGATTGGGCGGGCCCGCCTCGGTCGGCAGACGGCTAGAGATGAACGGCGTGCCGCCATTGCGCTGACGGTCATAAGTGGCGACGAAATCGAGCGTAAAATCATCAACCGGCGCGAAATGGAGCGACCCGCGCAGCCCAAGCTGATCCTGCGAATACAGATCACGCTGCACGGTCGACAGGTTACGGACATAGCCGTCGCGGTTCTTGTACTCACCTGCGAAACGCACGCCGATCGTGTCGGTGCCATAATTGACAAAACCCGCCGCGAGCCGCGCATCGAAATTGCCATAGCCCAGCGTCAGCGCACCCGATGTGCCGGGTTTTGGCTTCGCCGAAATGATGCTGATCGCGCCCACCGCCGACGCCGTGCCGAACAGCGTTGCTTGTGGCCCCTTGATGACTTCGATGCGGTCGACGTCGAAAATCGCCTGATACGACCCGCGCGAGCGCGAGATGTCGACGCCATTGTAATAAAGCGTCACGCGCGGGCCCTGCTGCGCCGAGCCACTGTCCGACGTGATGCCGCGGATAACGATACCGGGATTGTTCGCGCTCTGCTCCTGAATGTTCAGGCCCGGAACAAAGTTCGACAATTCGTCGAGGTCAGACACACCCAAATCGCGCAACCGCTGGCCGCTATTGACCGAAATGGTGATCGGCACGTCGACCGCGCGCTGTTCCACCTTTTGCGCGGTGACGATGACTTCATTTTCTTCCGGATCGGAAGCGGGGGCGGCCTGCGCATGGGCGGCCTGAGCGATAAAGCCGGTCGACATCAGCAATGAGGCGATGATGAAACGGCGAATGGTCATGGTGAAATTCCCCCCGAACGATTGGGAGTGCCGATGGCGGGAGATTGTGAATGCTGCACTGCATTATCGCGACACTCCGGTGACACAGCCTTGACCCCGCGCGGGTCACCGCCGCAGCATTATCGGTTAATATCCTGATTACTTTATTCTATTGATGAGCGTCGCTATGATGGCGCGACCGCCGCCGCTCCGCTTTTTCCACGATATTATTTTGCAATAGCGAACGCGCCGCCCGCCCGACTCGGCGCTCGATAATGTGGTTTGGCGGCACCGGCGCGCTTTGCTAGGGGCATCACAGGGAGAGGGCGGGACGCATCCGGCGCCGCCACCCGCCGTCCGACCGAAGGAAGTCCGCATGATCCCCCGCTATGCCCGCCCGGCGATGACCGCCATCTGGTCCGCAGAGACACGCTATGCGATTTGGTTCGAGATTGAGGCGCACGCCACCGACGCGCTGGCGAAACTGGGCGTGGTCCCTGCCGATGCTGCCGCGGCACTGTGGCGCTGGTGGGCGACGAAACCGGTGATTGACGTCGCCGCCATCGACGCGATCGAAGCCGTGACCAAGCACGACGTCATCGCCTTCCTCACCTGGGTCGCCGAGCAAGTCGGCGATGAGGCGCGCTTCATGCATCAGGGGATGACCTCATCCGACGTGCTCGACACATGCCTGGCAGTGCAATTGGCGCGCGCCAGCGACTTGCTGCTCGCTGACATTGACGCGCTGCTGGAGGTGCTGCGGGCCCGCGCGATCGAACACAAGCTCACGCCAACCATCGGCCGCAGCCACGGCATCCATGCCGAGCCGGTGACGTTCGGGCTGAAGCTGGCGGGCTATTATGCGGAGTTCGAACGCGCGCGCGCGCGGCTCGTCGCGGCGCGGGCAGAAGTGGCAACCTGCGCGATTTCCGGCGCCGTCGGCACCTTTGCCAATGTCGATCCGCGCGTGGAGGCGCATGTTGCCGCGCGACTGGGACTGACGATCGAACCCGTCTCGACTCAGGTCATCCCGCGCGACCGCCACGCGATGTTTTTTGCAACGCTTGGCGTGATCGCCTCGTCGGTGGAACGACTCGCCACCGAAATCCGCCATCTCCAACGCACCGAGGTGCTGGAGGCGGAGGAATATTTCGCGCCGGGGCAAAAGGGTTCGTCCGCGATGCCGCACAAGCGCAATCCGGTGCTGAGCGAAAACCTGACCGGTCTGGCGCGGATGGTGCGCGGCTATGTGACGCCGGCGCTTGAGAATGTGGCGCTGTGGCA
>DHHS01000009.1:0-1827 GCA_002403415.1 Sphingomonas sp. UBA4766
GCGTCTTTTTCGGCGCGCGCGGTGGCGATCGCATCGCTGAGCGCGGCAAAGCGCTTCGGATCGCGGGTGTAGAGCGCCGGGTCGGCAAGCGCTGCCCGCGCGCGCGCAATCGCCGCGTCGAGCGCCCCGCGCGCGCCGAAGATCGTGCCATGGTCCAGCAATTTCTCCGTCGCCTGCCACACGGTATCGTCGGCGCCCGCGCGGTCGAACGGGGCGAGCATTGCCTCCGCCGTCGCCCAGTTGCGATCGGCATCGGCCCAATCCAGCGCGACCAGCGCCGTCGCCGCCGCCGCCGCCTGCATCTGCGCAATATTGCGGACCGGCTCCACCAGCTTGTCGCGCGCCACCTGCACCGCTTGCGCATAACAGGCGCGGGCCCGGTCCAGATCGACATCGGGCTCGGCCAGCGCTTCCTCCGCCTCCGCTTTCAACGAGGCGACATGATTGTCGACCGCCTCAATCTGGCGCACCTGATCCAGCAAGGCGCGATACCCAGTTTCGAAGCGGGCAATTTCGTCGAGAATCTCCCCCCGGCTCGCGTCGGGGCGGATGGCGATGAAGCGAGCGATGGCGCCGAGCAGCGTGTCGTCGCTCAACTTGCTGCCCATGGCCTGCGCGCGAGCGAGCGCGAGCAACTCGGCCATGTCGCGCTCCAGCCGCCCGACCCCGGCCGCCACTTCGATCACCAGGTCAAGCGTCAGCAACGGGGCATAGGCGGGGTCGTCCTTGGCGACGCGCATCGCCCGTTCCACCACGTCGAGCGCAAAGCGGCGTGCGACCGAGGGCTCCTCGTCCGGCGGCGGGGCCGCAAACAGCGCCTGGCAGTCCGCATTGTGCTCAGCCAGCCGATCCACGACCAGCACCGCTGCTTCTGCGGGATAGACTTTGCTCCCCTTCAGCGCGGTCGCCGCCAGTTCCTGCCGCTTCGGCAGACAGTCGGCGATATGATCCCCCATCGCATTGACGGCGAGCGCGATGGCGTCCCGCTCCGCTTGCGTCTGGTCGGCGCGGTCCCAATCCTTCAGCACCGCAAGGCGCATTTTGTCGATCAAAGCCGCCGAATCGAGCCCGTGCTTCGTGCACTCCTCGCGGTAACGGGCGATCAGCGCCGCGCCACCGACGAGCGCGCCCGCGGTCAACCCGCCGTCCAATGCGCTCATCGACGCCGCACCCAGCGCGCACCCAACAGCGGTCAGCGGTTCGAGCATCTTGTTCAGCATGGCGGGCTCCCCCGATTCGGGTGAATCATAGCCGTTGGCCAATTAGAGCGGAAGATCAATCACCGCCCATCTTTATCAAACAACCCCGCCAGTTGTTCGATCATCGTGCCGCCCAATTGTTCGGCGTCCATAATCGTCACCGCGCGCGAATAATATCGCGTTACATCATGCCCAATGCCGATCGCGCATAATTCCACTGGAGATCGTGCTTCGATCCAGCCAATGACTTGGCGCAGGTGCCGCTCAAGGTAGGAACCACTATTGACGCTGAGCGTTGAATCATCCACCGGCGCGCCGTCCGATATCACCATCAGGATGCGGCGGTCCTCCCGCCGCGCGATCAGCCGCGCATGCGCCCATAGCAGCGCTTCGCCGTCGATATTCTCCTTCAACAGCCCCTCGCGCATCATCAGCCCGAGCGACGGCTTGGCGCGGCGCCAGGGTTCGTCGGCCTGTTTATAGATGATGTGGCGAATATCGTTCAGCCGCCCCGGCTGCGGCGGGCGCCCGGCCGCGAGCCAGGATTCGCGCGCCTGCCCGCCCTTCCACGCGCGGGTGGTAAAGCCCAGAATCTCGGTTTTCACCCCGCACCGCTCCAGCGTGCGCG
>DHHS01000009.1:2122-4757 GCA_002403415.1 Sphingomonas sp. UBA4766
CGCACCGCTCCAGCGTGCGCGCGAGAATATCGGCGCTGATCGCCGCGATGGAGATCGGCCGCCCGCGCATCGACCCCGAATTGTCTATGAGCAGCGTGACGACGGTGTCCTTGAACTCGGTATCGCGCTCAACCTTGTAGGACAACGACTGCATCGGATTGACGATCACCCGCGCCAGCCGGGCGGCGTCGAGCAACCCTTCGTCCTGATCGAAATCCCAACTGCGGTTTTGCTGCGCCATCAAGCGCCGTTGCAGCCGGTTGGCGAGTTTGGTCACCGCGCCCTGAAGATGCACCAGCTGCTGGTCGAGATAGGCGCGCAGCCGGGCCAGTTCATCGGCATCGCACAATTCGGTTGCGGCGATCTCTTCGTCAAAGCTTTGCGTCCACGCCTTGTACTCGAATTGCGGGGCCAGATCGCTGAACGGGCGGTTGGGCCGCACCGGCATCATCCCGTCTTCGCCCTCGTCGCCGGGATCACCGTCGGCATCATCGAAGCTGTCGTCGGACTGCTGGCTCTGTTCGCCTTCCTGCTGGTCGGAGTCGGCGGTTTCGCTGCGCTGTTCGATCTCGCCCTGACCCTCGCTGCCGGCGTCGTCGCCCTGATCGCTGTCGTCCTGCTGCTGGTCGTCCTGGCCCTCATCCTCATTGCCGCCGTCATCGGCTTCTTCGGGCAGCAAATCGCCCTCGACCAGGTCAAGATCCTGGAGCAGCTTCATCGACAAATCGGCAAAGGCCGCCTGATCGTCGATCGCGAGGCCCAGCGCGTCGAGGTCGCTGCCGCCCTTTTCCTCGATCCAGTCGCGCACCAGCGTGAGGCCCGGCGCCGCGCTGGTCGGCGATTCGCGCCCGCTCAGCCGCTCGCGCACGATCAGGCCAATCGCGGTTGACAGCGGCACTTCATCGGCGGACCGCGCCCGCGTAATCGGGTCGGCGCGCAGCCGCAGCGCGAGCGCGGTTTCCAGATTGTCGCCAATCCCGACATAACCGCGCGACCCGAGCGCCTCGACGCGGGCCTGCTCAACGGCGTCGAATACCGCGCGCGCGACTGCTTCTTGCGGGGCGGCCTTCAGGTGGAGCGCGGCGTCATGATGCTTCAGCCGCAGCGCAAAGCCATCGGCAAAGCCGCGCGCCTCGGCGACCTGTTCGGGGGGCAGGCCGCGCGCGGGCATCGGCACCTTGATATGCTTGCCCGATTGTGTCGGCGCGTCGGCGGTATAGGCCAGTTCGATCTCCGGCTCATCCGCCAGCGCGCGCGCGGCTCCGCCGAGCACGGATTTGAGGCGATCAAGGGGGGTCTCGCTGGCCATATCCCGCTGTCATATCGGGCGATGGGTTGGAAAGGAAAGTCCAAACCGCGCTTGCCACCGTATCTTGCTATACGCAGTCTGGTCTGCGTGGATCAGCGCAACAGGCGCTGTGGGGAGAGAATGAGGATGACCATGGTTCGACCCGTAATGATGGCGGCGCTGCTGGCGTTGGTGCCTGTCGCTGCACAGGCGCGTAGCGTGACCTATACGGCTGCTTTGAGCGGCGATTCAGCGTCGGCCAAAACCGGCTCAACGGCGAGGGCGACTGCCGAGATCATCGTCGATACCGACGCAATGACCGTGGCGGTGCGGATGCAGGTGTCGGGGATGCCAGTTACCGCGCTTTGGGACAATCTGGTGGTCGCCCCGATTGGCCCCGTGCACCTGCATCAATATGCTGGCGCCGATTTGAGCGATCCCGATGCGTCGGTGCTCGTCTTTCCGCTGCCGTTCGGGCCCAGCTATCGCGCGACGGCAGAGGGTTTTGCGGTCGACACCGGCGCGCAGTCCTATGCCAAGGGGATGGCGACCTTGGGATCAACAGCAAGCTTTGAGGCGTTCGTCGCCGCACTCGACCGCGGGGCGATTGTGCTCAACATCCACACCGACGCGTTTAACGCTGGCGAAATCAGCGGGCCGGTGGTGAAGGCGCACCCTTGAGTGTGGTGGTCGATCGCGGGCGAGCAGGCGTTCAGCGCTTGCTCGCCACGCTTTCGGGCAGATCCTTGCCGAACACGCGCTGATAATATTCGGCCACCAGCGCGCGCTCTGCCTCATCGCATTTGTTGAGGAAGGTCAGGCGAAAGGCAAAGCCGACATCCCCAAAGATCAGCGTGTTCTGCGCCCAGCTAATCACGGTGCGCGGGCTCATCACTGTCGAAATATCGCCGCCGATGAAGCCGCGCCGGGTCAGATCGGCAACGCGCACCATATTGTCGACCATGGCCTTGCCGTCGGGTTTGTCATATTCGCCCGACTTCGCCAGCACGATCTGCGCCTCGACCGCGGCGGGCAGATAGTTGAGCGTGACAACGATGTTCCAGCGATCCATCTGGCCCTGGTTGATCTGTTGCGTCCCGTGATAAAGACCGCTGGTATCGCCGAGGCCCACCGTATTGGCGGTTGCGAACAGCCGGAAATGCGGATTGGGCCGGATCACCCGGTTCTGGTCGAGCAGCGTCAGCTTGCCCTCGGTCTCCAGGACGCGCTGGATCACGAACATCACATCGGGGCGGCCGGCATCATATTCGTCAAACACCAGCGCCGTCGGCGTCTGCAACGCCCAGGGGAGCAGGCCTTCGCGAAATTCGGTGATCTGCTTGCCGT
>DHHS01000009.1:5055-5196 GCA_002403415.1 Sphingomonas sp. UBA4766
ATTCGGTGATCTGCTTGCCGTCCTTGAGCACAATCGCGTCGCGCCCGACCAGATCGATGCGGCTGATATGCGCATCCAGATTGATGCGGATGCACGGCCATTTCAGCCGCGCCGCCACTTGCTCGATATGCGTCGACTTGC
>DHHS01000009.1:5501-10931 GCA_002403415.1 Sphingomonas sp. UBA4766
ACTTGCCGGTGCCGTGATAGCCCTGCACCATCACGCGGCGGTTGTGCGCAAAGCCCGCGCAAATCGCGAGCGTGGTGTCGGCGTCGAACACATAAGCGGGGTCGAGATCGGGCACGCGCTCATCCGCTTCGCTGAACGCGGGGACCTGCATATCGCTGTCGATGCCGAACAGGTCGCGCACGCGGACCATCTTGTCGGGCGCGGCGAGGATCGTGGTCGCGCGGCTGTCGGGCTGGATGTTCGGGAGGTCGGTCATGAAGCAGGTGCCTTTCGTCTTATATCCCCTAGCGCCACGCCGACCGCGAAGTCGAGATGCGTTCGCGCTGGCGCGTGAAATCTGTTAGAGGTCGCACACAACAAAACGATCGGAGACGCATGCGATGACGCAGGATGCACAGGGCCCAGTAACCGGGCTGACCCCGCATATCACCATTGGCGACGGCCGGGGAGCGGAGGCCGTTGCGTTCTACACATCGGCCTTTGGCGGGGTCGAGCAAACGCGGATGCTGGCCGATGATGGCAAAAGGTTGATGCACGCGCATCTGATCATCAACGGCGCGTCGCTGATGCTGCACGATGAGTTTCCCGAATATGTGCCGCCCGAACAAGCCGATAGCGGGCCGCCGCGCGGCGTGGTGCTGCATTTGCAGGTCGATGACGCCGATGCGTGGTTCGCGCGCGCCGTGGCGGCGGGCGCGGGCGTAAAAATGCCGCTTGCCGATCAATTTTGGGGCGACCGATATGGCCAATTGGTTGATCCGTTCGGCCACTCCTGGGGGATTGGTGCACCCCTGAAGTGATGAGCGAAGGGCGCGACGAGAGGAAGAACCGATGAGCTATATTGATGGATTTGTCATCGCTGTTGCCAACGACAAGCGCGCCGAGTTCATTGCGCATGCCGAGCAGGTTGACAGGCTGTTCGTTGATTTCGGCGCGTTGCGCGTGGTTGAAAGCTGGAGTGATGAGGTGCCGCACGGGAATGTCACCGATTTCTACCGCGCTGTGCAGGCGCAAGACGATGAGGCAATTGTGTTCAGTTGGGTCGAGTGGCCCGACAAGGCAACGCGCAATGCCGGGATGGCAAAGCTGCGCGATCATCCGGCCATGACCGCGGGTCCGGTGCCTTTCGATGGCAAGCGAATGATCTTTGGTGGCTTTTCGACGGTTTATTCGATCGAGAAATGAACTCGACCCACCGGCTTGCCTCACCCAAAGGCCGGCGCGCCCTTTAACTGCTGATAAGCGGCGATCACCGCTTGCAGCTTTGCCTCAAAACGCCGGTCGCCGCCATTGCGGTCGGGGTGATATTGCCGCACCAGTGTTGAGTATCGGCTGCGCAGCGCGCGCCGATCCGCGTTGATCTCCAGCCCCAGCACTTTGAGCGCGCGCCGGTCGGCGTCGGACAAGGGGCGCCCGTCGGCCCGCATGGCGGGCGCTTGTGCCCGATAGCGCGCGCTGATCGCGTCGAGCGGATCGGCAAAATCGGCCCAGGCGGGTGGGCGATCGGTGCCGTTCGACGCAAAGGCGCGCGTCTCGCGTTCCCATCCGGCATAGGGGCGCTGGGCGTTGCTGATTTCCTCCGGCGTCATCCCGGCAAAGAAGTTGTAACGCGCATTGAATTCGCGAACATGGTCAAGGCACAACCAGCGATAGGGCGGCGGTCGGTCGCTCGGGCCGGGCCCCTGTTCGGCGGGTGCGCGAAATTCGCCCGGCTGGTCGCACCCTGCGACCGCGCAAGGGCGCCCGCTGCCCTCCACCCGGCCGTGAAAGCGCGCGCGGGGTCGGGCTTTCCTGTCATCGTCGTCCGTCAAGCAATTCCCCAAAGCGCGTATAACCAGTTTCAGCGCTGCTGAAACAGGGGCGGTGCCCGTTCCACGTCAGTGGAACAAACGACACAGCCGCTTATATAGGGGTTATGACCGCTGCTTCCACTGGCCCCGTCGCCACCGAAATCGCTGCCCGGCTGAGCGCTGCGCTCGCCCCGACCGTGCTGCACGTCATCAACGACAGCGCGCATCACGCCGGGCATATGGGCGATGACGGATCGGGCGAATCGCACTTTACCGTCGTGATTGAAAGCGCTGCCTTTGCCGGGCAGTCGCGGTTGGTGCGGCAACGGCTCGTCAACCGCGCGCTGGGGGATTTGATGGCGGGCACCGTTCACGCGCTCGCCATTCGCGCGCGTGCCCCCGGCGAGTTGGGTGCAGACCCCGCATGACCCGCGCCGAGCGGCCTGCCGCGCGCATCATCCTGCTCGATCCGTCGGGACGGGTGCTGTTGTTCCGCTTTGACCCCGATGATCGGCCGCCCTTTTGGTGCACGCCGGGCGGCGCGCTTGATCCGGGCGAGGATTATCCGAGTGCGGCCCGCCGCGAATTGCGCGAGGAGACCGGGCTTGACCTGGACCCCGGCCCCGAAATTGCCCGCCGCCAGGTCGAATTCATCACGATCGAAGGGGTGCCGGTGTCGGCGGATGAGCGTTATTTCCTGATCCGCGCGCCCGGTGACGCGATCGACACCGGCGGACATACCGCGCTGGAACAGCGGGTGATGACGCGCTGGCGCTGGTTTTCGCTCGCCGAACTGGCCGCGCTTGACGAGCATTATTTCCCTGAGGATCTTGCCGATCTTATCGCCCAAAATGCCGGAGCCGCCCAGTGACCGACGCTTTCCCGCAAGCGCGCATTGCCCTGCCCACCGGCGTTGCGCTCGATGTAGTGACGGCGGGCGATCCGGCGGCGCCCGCGATCATCTTGCTCCATGGCTTTCCCGAATCGCACCGCACCTGGCGGCACCAGATACCGGCGCTGGCCGAAACTCATTTCGTGATTGCGCCCGACCAGCGCGGCTTTGCGCGGTCCGACAAGCCCGTGGGCGTGGAGAATTACACCCCCGACAAGCCGGTCGCCGATTTGCTCGCGCTGGCAGATCATTTCGGCAAGGCGCGCTTTACACTCGTCGGGCATGACTGGGGCGGGGCGATTGCCTGGGCGGCGGCGCTCAACCATGCCGACCGGATCGATCGGCTGATTATCGTCAACGCGCCGCACCCGCTGATTTTTCAGCGCACGCTGTTCGACGATCCGGGCCAGCGCGCCGCCAGCCAGTATATCAGCGCCTTTCGCAATCCGGAGACTGAAGCGCGCATCGCCGCCAAGGGAGTGGAGGCGTATTTCGCGCAAACCTTTGTCGGGCATGGCGACCCGGTGGCGATGGCGGCGGAGATGCCCCATTACCTCGACCAATGGACTCAGCCGGGTGCGCTGACCGCGATGCTCAACTGGTATCGGGCAAGTGCGCTGATCGTCCCCGCGATGGACGAGGAGCCTGCGCGGCCTGCCTTCCTCGATGCACCTTTCCCGCCAATCGCCATGCCGGTGCTGGTGATTTGGGGGATGGGGGACAATGCGCTGCTGCCCTGCCAGTTGGAGGGGCTGGATGCGCTGGTGCCCGACCTCACGCTGGTGCGGGTGGCCGAGGCCGGGCACTTCGTGACCTGGGAAGCGCCCGGCGCGGTCAATGCGGCGATGCGCGCGTTTCTGGGATGAACCCGCTCACTCGCTGATCGTGCGCACCTGGCCCTGCCGGTCGGCAGCGATTTCGGCTGGGGTAAAGGGCAACCGCACAAACTTCTTCGCTGAATAGAGCCGGGTCTGGTCCGCGAAATGGGGAGAGGTCGGGTCGGTCGACTGCGAATAGCTGAGCACTGCGTCGGCCACCGGGCCGCGATCGTCAAAGGTGACGATCTGGACATAGCTCGACCCGTGAACCGGGACAAAGCCTCCCTCGACAGGGTTAGCGCGTTGCATGTTGAGCACACCGAGCTGGTGTTCGGCGCCGTGCACCGGGATCCGCTCGCTTGCGCGCACCGCGAAATGGACATCGCCCCAGCGCGCGTCGAGCTTGAACCCGTCCTTGAGCAATTTGGCCTGCGCATCGGCCAGCGCCTTGAGCAGCTGTGCTCCCACCTCGCCGGTGGTCACCAGATCGCGCGGGGTATGGGCCGGATCGGCAGGGTCGAACGGCACTGCCCACAGGCCCGCGATGCGGCTGGCGGCGGGCCAGAAGGTTGCAAAGACCAGCGCGCCGCGGCTGCCGATATCGAACCGCCCATCCCACAGGTTCAGCGCGGCACAGGCGGCGGCCACTTCGGCCTTGCCGGCGCACAGTGACCGAACGGGGTCAAGCGCGAGTTCGGCCGCCAGGCTCTTGTTCGCAAACGCCATTTGCGCCGCCTTTGCTGCATCGACATGCGTGCCGCCCAATCCGTCGCGCCCGTCGAACCGCCGCGCAATTTCGACCAGCCCCGACCGCGTGCGCAGTGAGAGCGGCGCGCCCCATTCGCCCAGCACCGGCGAAAGCTGGCGATAGGGCGCGCTGGCATTGCTCAACCAGTAACTGTCGTTCGAATTGGCGACATAGTCGCGCCGTTCCCAAATCGCCTGCTCGCTTGCAGGGAGCAGGCGCGGGGCGGCGGTGCCCGGCGTATCGTCCCAATCACAGGCCGAGCGCCGTCCGTCGAGCAGCACCACGCGCCCCGCAAGCTTGGCGGACAGCGGAGTGGCGCAGTCCTTGGCCTTTTGCGCGGAAACATTAGGCACAGCCGTTACATCGGCATGGAGCACATTGCCCGCGCGGTCGGCGGCAATGGTGTTCACCCACGGGATACCCAGCGTCGTCGAGACGGCCGCTTTCACATCCGCCACCGTGCGCGCCTTGCCAATTGCCATCCATGCCGCGATGCTGCGGTCATTGTCGTAATTGGCGTCGCGGATGGTATAGGCCAGATCGGTTTTCCAGCCCATGCCGAGCAGCGGGATCGTAACCACCGGGCCAAAGCGTGTTGCATAAAGCGTGCGGGTGACGGCGGGCTTGCCATCGGCCATGGGCACGGTGACGCGGATTTCGCGCATTTTTTCGGGCTTGCCATCGACCAGATAGCTAGTCGGGTCGCCGGGCGCGAGTTGCAGTTCAAAGCCGGTGAAGTGCTGCGCCGCCGTCACCGTGTGCGTCCAGGCGACATCCTTGTTGAACCCAAGCGTGACGAGCGGCGTGCCCGCCAGGCCCACTCCCATCACATCGACCTCGCCCGGAATGGTGAGGTGCATTTCCCAAAAGCGTGATGCGCCTTCCCATGGGAAGTGCGGATTTCCGACCACCAGCCCGCGCCCATTGCCGGTCGCATCCGCGCCAAAGGCCCAGCCATTGCTGCCAAAGCCGACACCGTCGTCGCCCGGAAGCGTGTTGGGCAACGCGCCGGACGGGAGAGCCGCTTGCGGCTTACCCGGCGGCTGGGCGTTGACGATGAACGGCGCGAGCGCCAGCGAACTGGCGAGCAGCACCTGCTTTTGCGCAATCCGCAGCATGTCGTCGGTGGTGACGGGCCGGACCCATGGCTTGCCCCGGCATGGCTCGGGCACACCCGCCGGT
>DHHS01000009.1:11227-11999 GCA_002403415.1 Sphingomonas sp. UBA4766
GCACACCCGCCGGTCCCAGATCCTTCAGCCGGCGGTTATACCCGGCCGCATAGCCGGCAAGCAGCGCGCGGTCCTGAGCGGGCCGTCGCGCCAGCCCCTTGCGCAGCGCGGGCAGGTCGATCATCGCGCGAAAGAAAATGTCCGACGACAGATTGTCGATTGGCTCAACCCTGATGGTCGATTTTCCGCCCGGTCCCCAATAGCGCGAGCGATCCCCCGCGACGGTCGCAAATTCCTCGGCCAGCAGGCACAGATTATCCTCGGCATAGGCATAACCGATCCCGTATCCGGCGCTGCCCCAATTGGCGGCCTTGATATGCGGAATGCCATAGCTGGTGCGAGTGATGGTCGCGGCGAGGCGCGGCTCTTTTGCCGCCGCGATGCTTCCTGCCCCCACGCTTCCCGTCGCCAATGCCGCTGCGATCAAGCCCCACGCTGCTCGGTGCATTACCCTCTCCCGCGCTGAGTCGTTTTTTCAACAAACGGTAAACCGGCGGTGCAGGGCTGGCAATCGCTGATGCCTGGCGGTGGGGGGCATTGCGGTGCGCTGGGTGCGCTCCCACATCCCCGGCCATGAATGAGCAAAACATGGTATGGCACGGTACCACAATCCTGTCCGTGCGGCGCGGCGGCAAGGTCGTGATCGTCGGCGATGGCCAGGTGTCGATGGGCCAGACGGTCATGAAGCCCAATGCGCGCAAGGTGCGGCGGCTGGGCGATGGATCGGTGATTGGCGGCTTTGCGGGGGCCACGGCGGACGCCTTCACCCTGT
>DHHS01000155.1:0-10798 GCA_002403415.1 Sphingomonas sp. UBA4766
CGCCGCGGCTTGTTCGCCCTCGTCGCTGGAGCGCTGTTCGGCGCCGGGCTGGCCGTGTCGGGCATGGCCGACCCGCAGCGGGTGCGCGGTTTCCTCGACATCTATGGCGCCTGGGATCCCACGCTGGCATTTGTCATGGGCGGCGCGCTGATCCCGATGGCGCTCGCCTGGGCCGTGCAGAAGCGCATGGCCGCACCAATCGCCGATCTCCGATTCTCGCTGCCCACCCGCCGCGATGTCGATCCTTCGCTGATCGGCGGGGCGGTTCTCTTCGGCGTGGGCTGGGGCATTGCCGGGCTGTGCCCCGGCCCCGCCATCGCCGATCTTGCTCTCGCCCCGGTTCCTGCCGCGATCTTCGTAGCGGCGATGCTCGGCGGGATGATCCTGCACCGCCTGCTGCCCGCCACTCCGGCACGGCAGCGCAATCTGGAGACTTCCAATGTCTGATACCCCCTCGGTCGGCCTGCCGCGCCTCAACGCGCCTGCGCCCGCCTTTTCCGCCAAGACGACGCATGGCGATCGCTCGCTGGCCGATTACAAGGGCAAGTGGCTGGTGCTGTTCTCGCACCCGTCGGATTTCACCCCGGTATGCACCACCGAGTTCATCGGTTTTGCCGAGGTTGCGGCGGAATTAAAGGCCAAGAACTGCGAGCTTTTGGGCCTGTCGATCGACAGCATCTATTCGCACATCGCCTGGACGCGGAACATCGCCGAGAAGTTCGGTGTCGTAATCCCGTTTCCGATTATCGAAGACCTGAAGATGGATGTGGCCCGCGCCTATGGCATGATCCACGAAGGGGCGAGCGACACCTCTGCCGTGCGTGCCACCTTCGTGATCGATCCCGAAGGCGTGCTGCGGGCCATGCTCTACTACCCGATGAGCAACGGGCGCTCGATCCCCGAGATCGTCCGCTTGGTCACCGCCATGCAGACGAGCGACGCCAATGGGGTCGCCACACCAGCGGGATGGCAGCCAGGCGACGACGCCATCGTTTCGCCGCCCAAGACGGTCGCCGCCGCCGAAGCACGCGAGGGCGAAGGCTTCAACTACACCGACTGGTATTTCTCCACCCGCCCGTTGGCGGCCTGATGCCACTACCCGGCGCTGCCACTCCGTGCGCGCCGGGCACCTACTCTCGTGAAGGATACCGTCATGAAGAACGTCGGAACCATCGACCGGATGATCAGGATAGCCGCCGTTGTCGCCATCGCCGGTGCCTATGGCCTCGGACTGATCGGGGGAACGCTCGCGATCGTGCTGGGGGTCGTGGCGCTGGTCCTGCTGGTTACCAGCCTGACCTCGACATGCCCCGCCTATCTGCCGTTCGGCATCTCGACGCGGGCCAAGATGCGCTGACTTCCAGCTCCTTCTGACCCCGCTGTTCAAGGATTATTTTCATGGCGTTCAAACCCCTGACCCCGACGCTGTCGGTATCGCCCCAGCTCAGCGAAGCAGACGTCGCCCAGGCGGCACGCGACGGCTTTCGCTCGATCGTCGACAATCGGCCCGATGGCGAAGAGCCGGGCCAATTGTCTGCGGTAGAGATGGAGGCACTCGCCCAGCGCCACGGCATGGGATTTGCGCACGTCCCTGCCGTCCCCGGCAAGATCGGCGATGGGGAGGTGGCGCAGATGGTGAGCGCGCTTGCGCGGCTCGACGGGCCGGTCCTCGCCTATTGCCGGACCGGCACCCGCTCCGCGACCTTGTGGGCACTGTCTCAGGCCGGCAAGCGGTCCGCCGACAGCATCATCGCGACGGCCAGCGATGCCGGTTACGACCTGACGGCGTTGCGGCCCCGGCTCGAACTGCCGACGACGACGCCCGAGGGTGCCAGGCCGGGCAAGGCGGACATCGTCGTCGTCGGCGGCGGCTCGGCGGGCCTTGCGACAGCGGCGTCGCTGCTGGAACGCGACGAAACCCTAGACATCGTCGTCATCGAGCCGCGTGAGACGCATGATTATCAGCCTGGCTGGACGATGGTCGGTGGCGGCGTGTTCGACGTGGCCGAAACCCGGCGCGCCGAAGCGAGCGTCATCCCCGCCGGGGTCCGCTGGATCAAGGGCGCGGTCGCCAGCTTTCAGCCGGAGCGCGATGCCGTCACGCTGGAGGACGGGAGCACGATTGGCTACCGCGCGCTGGTTGTCGCCCCCGGCATCGCGCTCGACTGGGCCGCCATTGACGGCCTCCCCGAAACGCTGGGTCGCAACGGTGTCACGTCGAACTATAGCTACGATACCGCCCCCTATACGTGGGAACTGGTCCGCGCGCTGAAGGGCGGCATTGCCCTGTTCACCCAGCCGCCGATGCCGATCAAATGCGCCGGCGCACCGCAAAAGGCGATGTATCTGTCGTGCGATCACTGGCGGCGCGAGGGCGTGCTTAAGAACATCGACGTCCAGTTCCACACGGCGGGCGCGGTGCTGTTCGGCGTGAAGGAATTCGTCCCCCCGCTGATGGAGTATGTCGACCGCTACGGTATCGATCTGGCGTTCGAATCGACGCTGATCGCGGTTAATGGCGCCGACCGCACGGCCACCTTTCGGGAAAAGGCAGGCGAGGTCACCAAGTCATTCGACATGATCCATGTCACGCCGCCGCAAAAGGCCCCGGCCTTTCTTGCGCGCAGTCCGCTGGCCAACGACGCGGGCTATGTCGATGTCGATCCGGCAAGTCTTCAGCATCTGCGCTACGCCAATGTCTTTGGCCTGGGCGACGGGGGATCGACGCCCAATGCCAAGACGATGGCGGCGGCGCGCAAACAGGCGCCGGTGGTCGCCGAGAATCTGCTGGCGGTGCTTTCGGGCAAGCCGCCCATGGCGGTCTATGACGGCTATGGCTCGTGCCCGCTGACGGTCGAGCGCGGCAAAATCCTGCTCGCCGAGTTCGGCTATGGCGGCAAGCTGTTGCCCAGTTTTCCAAGCTGGATCATCGACGGCACCAAGCCGCAGCGCCTGCCCTGGCTGCTCAAGTCCGAAGCGCTGCCGTGGATTTACTGGAACGCGATGCTCAAGGGCCGCGAATGGATGGCCCAGCCGCAGCACCGCGACGCCGCCTGACCATGGGCGCGCTGGCCCGCTATCTGCCCGTCCTCGACTGGGGGCGGCGCTATGGCCGGACGACGCTGACCAACGATCTGGTTGCAGCGGCGATCGTCACGATCATGCTGATTCCGCAAAGCCTGGCCTATGCCATACTGGCGGGCCTGCCGGCGGAAATCGGGCTTTACGCCTCGATCCTGCCGATCATCGCCTATGCGCTGTTCGGGACCAGCCGGACCCTCGCGGTCGGCCCGGTCGCGGTCGTATCGCTGATGACGCTGGCCGCCGCCAGCAGCATCGCAGCACCTGGCACAGCCGAATTCATCGCCGCCGCATTGATCCTGGCGCTGCTATCGGGCCTGATCCTGATCGGCATGGGCGTGCTGCGGCTCGGCTTTCTGGGCAATCTGCTGTCGCATCCGGTCGTCTCCGGCTTCATCACAGCCAGCGGCATCATCATCGCCACCAGCCAGCTCAAATCGCTGCTCGGGATCAGCGCCAGCGGCGAGGCGATGCCCGAATTGCTCCACACTCTGGCCACCAATATCGGGACCACCAACCTGCCGACGCTGATCATCGGCATATCGGCAACCACGTTCCTGTTCTGGGTTCGCAAAGGGTTGAAGCCGCTGCTCATCCGCATGGGCGTCGCCCCGCGTGCCGCCGATCTGATCGCCAAGGCCGGGCCGATCGCCGCCGTCGCCGCCTCGACGCTGGCTGTGATCCTGTTCGATCTTGAAGCGCAGGGCGTCAAGGTGGTCGGCGCCATCCCCCAGAGCCTGCCGCCCATCACCATCCCGCTGTTCGACGCAGGACTATGGGGGCAACTGGCAGTGCCGGCGCTGCTGATCAGCATCATCGGCTTTGTCGAATCGGTGTCGGTCGCGCAGACGCTGGCCGCCAAACGACGCCAGCGGATCGATCCGGATCAGGAACTGATCGGGCTGGGTGCGGCCAATGTCGCGGCAGCCTTTTCCGGCGGCTATCCCGTCACCGGCGGCTTTGCCCGCTCGGTCGTCAATTATGATGCGGGCGCCGAAACCCCGGCAGCGGGGGCTTATACCGCCATCGGCATCCTGATCGCCGCCCTGTTCCTGACCCCGTTGCTGCACTCCTTGCCCATCGCGACCCTCGCCGCGACGATCATCGTCGCCGTGCTGAGCCTGGTCGATTTCAAGACGCCGCGGGCGATCTGGCGCTTTTCGAAACCGGACTTTGCCGCGATGGCAGCGACCATCGTTGTCACGCTGCTTGCCGGGGTGGAGCCGGGGGTGATCGCCGGCGTGGCGCTAAGCCTCGCCCTTTACCTGTGGCGCGCTTCGCGTCCGCATGCCGCCATCGTCGGCCGGGTGCCGGAGACCGAGCATTTCCGCAACGTGAAGCGCCACGACGTGCTGACCGATCCGCGCATCGTCACCATCCGCATCGACGAAAGCCTCACCTATCTCAACGCCCGCTGGCTCGAGGAGTTCGTCCTGGAGCAGGTGGCCGAGCACCCACGGATCAACCACCTGATCCTGATGTGTTCAGCGGTTAACGCGATCGACGCATCCGCGCTGGAAAGCATCGAGGCGATCAACCACCGACTGCTGGATGCCGGGGTGAAGCTGCACCTGTCGGAGGTGAAGGGGCCGGTCATGGATGCGCTGGAGCGATCGCACCTGCTGGGCGCACTGGGCGGGACGGTATTCCTGTCGCAGAACGATGCGTTCAGCGAACTGTTGAGCCGCGCCGATATGGTCGATCGGGCCGATGCCGAGCGTGACCCGTGGATGGCGCGGGGGCTGATCTGATTATGGCACCTCGCTCCCTCCCTCCGATTAATCTACCGTCGCCAGGAATGGATTCCCCCCATGCTTGATCATCTCGACGCCGTATTGCTGGCCCGTATCCAGTTCGCGTTCACGGTTAGCTTTCACTTCATCTTCCCGTCCTTTTCCATCGGGCTGGCGAGCTATCTGGCGGTCCTCGAAGGGCTTTGGCTCAAGACCGGCAAAGCCGTGTATCTGGACCTGTTCAAATACTGGCTGAAGATTTTCGCCGTGGTCTTTGCCATGGGCGTCGTGTC
Source organism: Sphingomonas sp. UBA4766 (assembly GCA_002403415.1). Lineage (GTDB taxonomy): Bacteria > Pseudomonadota > Alphaproteobacteria > Sphingomonadales > Sphingomonadaceae > Sphingomonas. Next base: position 5,108 of record DHHS01000155.1, read on the forward strand.
GGGCATCGTCATGTCCTATCAGTTCGGGACGAACTGGTCGGTTTTTTCGGTCAAGACCGGCCCCATTCTGGGCCCGCTGATGGCCTATGAGGTTCTAACGGCCTTCTTCCTCGAAGCCGGCTTCCTCGGCGTCATGCTGTTCGGGATGAGCAAGGTCGGGCGCAAGCTGCATTTCGCCGCCACCTGCATGGTCGCGCTCGGCACCTTCATCTCTGCGACCTGGATCCTGAGCGTCAATAGCTGGATGCAGACGCCGACCGGCTTTGCGATCAACGCCAATGGCCAGTTCGTGCCGGATGGATCGTGGCTGACGATCATCTTCAACCCCAGTTTCCCCTATCGGCTGGTTCACACGATCATCGCCTCCTACCTGACGACCTCGCTCGTCGTCGGTGCAGTCGGGGCCTGGCACCTGCTGAAGAACCGTACGAATCCGTACGCCCGCAAGATGTTCTCCATGGCGATGTGGATGGCCGCGATCGTCGCGCCGATCCAGATTGTCGCGGGCGACTTCCACGGATTGAACACGCTGGAGCATCAGCCCGCCAAGGTCATGGCGATGGAGGGCCATTATGACAGCCACCCGGACGGCGCGCCGCTGATCCTGTTCGGCATCCCCAACAGCGCCGAGAAGCGCGTCGATTATGCGATCGAGATTCCCAAGGCGTCGTCGCTGATCCTCAAGCATGACCTGAACGCGCCGATGGCGGGGCTGGACACCATTGCCGACGATCGGGAACCGCCGGTAGGCATCGTGTTCTGGTCGTTCCGCGTGATGGTCGGGCTGGGATTTGCCATGCTCGGTCTGGGCCTGTTCAGCCTCATCGCCCGCTTCCGGCGCACGCTGTACGATTGGTCGCTGCTGCACCGTCTGGCAATCCTGATGGGGCCGACGGGGTTCGTTGCGGTGATTGCCGGGTGGATCACGACCGAGGTGGGGCGGCAGCCCTATACCGTCTATGGCCAGTTGCTGACCGGTCAGTCCCACTCGCCGCTTGCCGCCCCCGCGGTTGCCGCATCGCTGATGGTGTTCGTCATCGTCTATTTCGCGGTGTTCGGTGCGGGCACCTGGTATCTGCTCCGGCTGATGGGTCACGCCCCACAGGCGCACGAGACCGAACCGCCGCAAATGCCGATCCGCTCGGCCGGGCTCACGCCTGCCCCCGCGCTGGACGGCACCCCTGTTCCGGCGGAGTAAGCCATGACCGACACGCTCGATCTCACCACTATCTGGGCATTCATCATCGCCTTTGCCGTGTTCGCCTATGTCGTCATGGACGGCTTCGATCTCGGCATCGGCATCCTGTTTCCCTTCTTCGCCGTCGGCGAGGAGCGGGACCAGGCGATGAACTCGATCGCGCCGGTATGGGACGGCAACGAAACCTGGCTGGTGCTGGGCGGCGGCGGACTGTTCGCTGCCTTTCCGGCGGCATATGGCGTCATCCTTCCGGCGACCTATCCGCTGATGATCGCCATGCTGCTGGGGCTAGTGTTTCGCGGCGTCGCGTTCGAATTCCGCTGGCGCGATCCCCTCCACCGGCCGCTCTGGGATCTTGCCTTCACGCTCGGTTCTGTTGTCGCCGCCATGGCGCAGGGGATGATCCTGGGCGCGATCCTGCAAGGCGTGACTGTGGTCTCAAGCGTGCAAGCTGGCGGCTGGGCCTATGCGGGCAACTGGCTCGACTGGCTGACGCCGTTCAGCCTGCTGACCGGCCTTGGCGTCGTTGCGGGCTATGCGCTGCTCGGCGCCACCTGGCTAAACTGGAAAGTCGAAGGCACCGCTCAGGCCCATGCCGTCCGGCTGGCGCGCATCCTTGGCGTCGTCACGCTGGTTGCGATGGCGGCAGTCAGCGCCGCCACCCCGTTCCTCGATTACGCCTATTGGCAGCGCTGGTTCGAGATGCCCGGCGTCCTGCTCACCGCACAGGTGCCGATCCTTGTCGTCATCGCGGGCTTTTTGTATTTCCGCAGCCTCAATGCGGGTGCCGAACGGACGCCGTTCCTGATCGCGCTCGGCCTTTTCCTGCTCGGTTTCGCCGGACTTGGTATCAGCATCTTTCCCTATATCGTGCCCGACCAAATCACGATCTGGGACGCCGCCGCGCCTGCGTCGAGCCAGTTGTTCATGCTGGTGGGGACCGTCATCATCGTTCCCATCATCCTCGCCTACACCGCCTGGGCGTACTGGGTGTTTCGCGGCAAGGTCGGCACGCACGGCTATCACTGATGGACGAAGCGCCCCTGTGGAAGCGGCTGGCGTGGCTTGTCGCGATCTGGGTCGCCAGCGTCGCGGTGCTTGGCATCGTGGCGTTCATCATCCGAACCTGGTTGAACGGTTAGTCGTGTGCAAGCGCTTGGAGACAGGCGCATCGAACCTGACGGGCGGACATGCAGAGCGGTACACGCATTTCAAACCGCGACCGAAATATTCGCCGCCAATGGCCGCCGAATGTACGAAAACACGCGTGCGACGGTGATTGCCCGGTGATTACCCAGCGGTACCAAAGCCAAACTTCTTGGTATAATATCGTTGTTTTACAGAATTATACAGAGCGTTTGAAGCTGTAGTCTGGTACTTCCGGTTTTCGCGGGAGTGAGGGTGTCGCGCGCCAACAACCGGGCTTGACCCAGATCAAAGCAGGCCTGCCCACGCTCGCGCATAGCGGTCTCATCCACAACCAAGGGGCCAAGGATGAGCATGATCGCGACCCAGTCGGGCATCTGGATGATGGCGGCGTTATTGGCGGCGGGTGCTGCGATATTCGGCGCGGATCGCGGTTTTTCGGTACATATGGCGATTGCTGCCGTTGCGGCGATCATCGCCGCCTTTGCCACCATGAAGCAGGTGGGCGAGAACGCGCCGACCGCGGTGCCGCCGGACCGCTATGACGATGACGTCATCCGATGGGGGGTGATTGCCACGACCGTTTGGGGCGTGGTCGGCTTTGCGGCGGGGCTGTTCATTGCATTGCAACTCACGTTCCCATGGCTGAATTTTCCGACCGAATACACGACATTTGGCCGGTTGCGCCCGCTGCACACCTCGGCCGTCATCTTTGCATTCGGCGGCAATGCGCTGCTCATGTCGAGCCTTTACATCGTCCAGCGCACCTGCCGCGCGCGACTATTCGCGCCCGGCCTCGCCCGGTTTGTGTTCTGGGGGTATCAATTGTTCATCGTGCTGGCGGCGACCGGCTATCTGATGGGCGTCACCGAAAGCCGCGAATATGCCGAACCCGAATGGTATGTCGACATCTGGCTGACGATTGTATGGGTCAGCTATCTGATCGTGTTCGGGGGCACGATTTTAAAGCGCTCGGAGCCACACATCTATGTCGCCAACTGGTTCTTTCTTGCGTTTATCATCACCGTCGCGATGCTGCACCTGGTCAATAATCTCGCGGTGCCGGTATCGTTTCTCGGTTCCAAATCCTATTCGGCCTTCGCTGGGGTTCAGGACGCGCTGACCCAGTGGTGGTATGGGCATAATGCGGTTGGCTTTTTCCTGACCGCCGGATTTTTGGGCATGATGTATTATTTCGTGCCCAAACAGGCAGAGCGCCCCGTCTATAGCTATCGGCTGTCGATCATCCATTTCTGGTCGCTGATCTTTCTCTATATCTGGGCGGGTCCGCACCATTTGCATTACACCGCCCTCCCCGACTGGGCGCAGACGCTGGGCATGGTGTTTTCGATCATGCTGTGGATGCCGAGCTGGGGGGGCATGATCAACGGGCTGATGACGCTCAACGGCGCGTGGGACAAGATCCGCACCGATCCGATCATCCGCATGATGGTGGCGAGCTTGGCCTTTTACGGGATGAGCACGTTCGAAGGGCCGATGATGTCGATCAAGAGCGTCAATTCGCTCTCACACTATACCGACTGGACGATTGGCCATGTCCATTCCGGCGCGCTGGGATGGAACGGAATGATCAGCTTTGCCGCCCTCTATTATCTCACGCCGCGGCTCTGGGGGCGGACCCGGCTATACTCGCTGCGCCTGGTAAACTGGCACTTCTGGTGCGCGACGCTGGGCATTGTTCTCTATGCCTCGTCGATGTGGGTCTCGGGGATTACGCAAGGATTACTGTGGCGCGAATATGGTGCCGACGGATTCCTCGTCTATTCCTTCGCCGAAGTCGTCGCCGCACTTCACCCCTATTATCTGATCCGCGCGGCGGGCGGGCTGCTTTATCTGGCGGGCGCGGCGATCATGGTGGTCAACATCTGGATGACGATTGCCGGCAAGCTGCGCGCCGAGGTGCCACTCACCGAAACCCCGTTTGACGCCAGCCGCGACCGGCCGGCTGTGGCCGCTCCCGCCCCCCTTCCGGCCGAATAAGAAGGAGAAACCGATGACCACCAGCTTCCTCAACCGGCACAAGCTGATCGAACGGCATGTCACGCTGCTGGCGGCCCTTGCGCTGGTCGCGGTGGCAATTGGCGGGATTGTCGAGATTGCGCCGCTGTTCTGGATCCAGTCCACCGTGACTCGCGTCGAGGGGGTGCGCCCGCACAGCCCGCTCGAACTGGCCGGGCGCGACATTTATGTGCGTGAGGGCTGCTATGGCTGCCACAGCCAAATGATCCGCCCGTTCCGCGACGAGGTTGAGCGTTACGGCCATTACAGTCTCGCGGCCGAAAGCATGTATGACCACCCGTTCCAATGGGGATCGAAGCGCACCGGACCTGATCTGGCGCGGGTCGGCGGGCGCTATTCCGATGAATGGCATGTCCAGCATTTGCGCGCACCGCAATCGGTGGTCCCTGAATCGATCATGCCACCCTATGGCTTCCTTGCCGAGCGTGAGCTGGACGGCGAGCGGGTGGGCGCACATCTGACCGCGCTCAGCCGGGTCGGGGTGCCCTATTCCGCCGAGCAGATTGCACAGGCCGCCGCCGATTTCGACGCCCAGGCGACGGGCGAGGGCGATACCGCTGCGCTGCTGAAACGCTACCCCAAGGCGCAAGCCCGCGACTACGACGGCGACCCTGGCCGGGTGACGGAGATGGATGCGCTGATCGCCTATCTGCAATCGCTTGGCACGCAGGTCGATTTCCGCGCAGCGCAAGCACAGGAGCAGCGCCGATGAGCTATGACGCACTGCGCCATTTCGCCGATAGCTGGGGGCTGGTCGCGATGGTGGGGATGTTCCTGATCTTTGTCGGCTGGACTTTCCTCCCCCGCGCCCGCGCCGCGCACGAACGCGCCGCAATCATGATCCTGGAAGATGAGGAGCAGGGCAATGGCTGACTCGCAAAAGCGCATCGACAGCGCCACAGGGACCGACTTTGTCGGCCATGAATGGGACGGGATTGAGGAACTCGACACACCAATGCCGCGCTGGTGGCTCTATATCCTTTATGCAACAATCGTTTTTGCGCTGATTTATGTCGTGCTCTACCCGGCAATCCCGCTTGCGGACCGAGCGACGCCGGGGACGCTGGGCTGGTCTTCACTGGGTGAGCTCGCCGCCGAACAGCGCGCCGATGCCAAGCGGAAAGGGCCGACACTTGCCGCGATTGCCGCGACTCCGATTGACCAGATCGCCGCCAATCCCGCGCTGCTGCGCGCCGCGCAAGAAGGGGGGCGCGCCGCGTTCAAGGTCAATTGCGTCCAGTGCCACGGCGCGGGCGCCGCGGGCGGCGCGGGCTATCCCAATCTGAATGACGATGACTGGTTGTGGG
>DHHS01000155.1:11093-25115 GCA_002403415.1 Sphingomonas sp. UBA4766
ACGATGACTGGTTGTGGGGCGGGGACTTGGCGGCGATTGAACAAACGCTGATCCACGGCATCCGACACCCCGGTGATGACGCGACACGGGCCTCGCAAATGCCCGCCTTTGGCCGCGACGGCATCCTGACCGCCGCACAGATCGCCGATGTCGTCGCGCATGTCCGCACCTTGTCGCGGCAAGAGGGCGCATCGGCGGCGTCTGCGCGGGGCAAAGGTCTGTTCGCGGCCAATTGCGCAGTCTGCCACGGCGATGGCGGCATGGGGAACCGCACCCTCGGCGCGCCCAATCTGATCGACGGCATCTGGCTTTACGGCGGAGACCGCGCCGCGCTCACCCAGACCATCGCAAAGGCGCGCTACGGCATCATGCCCGCATGGAAGACGCGGCTTGATCCGGTGACGATCAAGATGCTTGCGGTGTATGTCCACACACTGGGCGGCGGCGAACGCGCGCCAGCTCTCGCGCTCCAACAGGCCGCCAACAATGTCCAGCCCCGCTGATCTCATCGATCACGAGCCGTTTTTCGAAGCGCGCCGCAAAGTCTTTCCCAAGGCAGTGAACGGCGCGTTCCGGCGGTTGAAATGGATCATCATGGCGGTGACGTTGACCATTTATTACGTCACGCCATGGCTGCGCTGGGATCGCGGGCCCTATGCGCCCGACCAGGCGGCGCTGGTCGACATCGCCAATCGCCGCTTTTACCTTTTTCAGATCGAAATCTGGCCGCATGAATTTTACTACGTGGCGGGCATGCTCATCATGGCGGGCATTGGCCTGTTCCTGGTAACCTCTGCCGTCGGGCGTGCGTGGTGCGGCTATGCCTGTCCGCAAACGGTGTGGACCGATTTGTTTGTCCATATCGAGCGCCTGATCGACGGCGATCGCAACGCGCAATTTCGATTGGAAAAAGCACCCTGGGGACCAACCAAGACCGCCCGTCGCGTCGCCAAGCACACCGCATGGCTCTTCATTGCCATGGCGACGGGCGGCGCGTGGATATTCTACTTCGCCGATGCGCCGACGCTCGCGCGCGCGCTGTTCAGCGGCACCGCGCCCTTTGTTGCCTATGCAACGGTCGGCGTGCTGACCTTCACCACCTATGCGCTCGGCGGGCTGATGCGCGAGCAGGTATGCATCTACATGTGCCCATGGCCGCGGATTCAGGCGGCAATGATGGACGAACAATCGCTTGCCGTTACCTACAAAGACTGGCGCGGCGAGCCGCGCGCCAAGGGACTGAAGCGCACTCATGACGTGAGCGCGCTTGCCGACAATCCCGATACGCGGATCGGCGATTGCATTGACTGCAACGCCTGTGTCGCGGTGTGCCCGACCGGCATCGACATTCGTGAAGGGCCGCAAATCGGCTGCATCACCTGCGGGCTGTGCATCGATGCGTGCGACGAAATCATGGCCAAGGTCGGCCGACCGCCCAAGCTGATCGGCTATGCAACCGAAGCCGATGCCGCGATCGCCCGCCAGGGCGGCACCCCGGTCGACGCGCTGCGGCGATTGTTCCGGCCGCGCACGCTGGCGTATTCTTGTGTGTGGGGTGCGATTGGTCTGGCGATGCTGTTCGCGCTGGGCAATCGCACCCGGCTCGACCTGTCGGTGACACAGAACCGCAATCCCGAATGGGTGCGCCTTTCCAGCGGCGACATTCGCAATGGCTATATCGTCAAGCTGCGCAATATGGAGCAACGCCCACGCACGCTCGAGCTTGGGATTAGCGGGCTGGCAGGGGCGCGGCTGTGGCGCGATATGGGCGACCGCGACGCCAGCACCGCCACGCTGCGGGTCGATGTGGGCGCGGACCAAGTGCGGCCGGTGTCGGTCTTTGTCGCAGGCCCGGCGGCGGGGGCTGAGCATCACGACATCACCTTTACCGTGCGCGCGATCGATGCCGAGGGCGCAACCGCCCGCCAGACAAGCCGGTTCAGCCGCCCCGCAATTGCAGGAGCTGCACAATGACCCGCCCCTTTACCGGCTGGCACATGCTGAGCATCATGATTTTGTTCTTTGCGGTCGTCATTGCCGTGAATGTCACGATGGCGCGCTATGCCGTCGGAACATTCGGCGGCGCAGTGGTCGACAACAGCTATGTCGCAAGCCAGCGCTTCAATGGCTGGCTGACGCAGGGGCGTGCGCAAGCGCGGCTGGGCTGGCGGATTGCGGCGGCGGTGGGACCGGGCGGGGTGCTGCGCATCACCGCTGTCGATGCACGCGGCGCGCCGATCATCGGGCGCATCGCCGTCATCGCGCGCCACCCGCTTGGCCGCGCGCCCGACCGCGCGGTCGCGATGGCGGCGAGAGGGCAAGGCTTCACCGCCAGCGCCTCGTTGCCTGCCGGACGCTGGCAATTGCTGATCGTCGTGCACGCGCATGGTCGCGCCGCCCGCTTTGAAGCCGAAGTCCGCGCATGAACGTCGCCACTGGCATCGCCGCCGCCCCCCTCGCCGAGAGCCGCATCGCGGTGGAGGGGATGCGCTGTGCGGGCTGCATCGCCCGGATCGAGCGGGCGCTGGGGACGTTGAGCGGGGTTGCAAGCGCGCGCGTCAATTTCGCCGCGCATTTGGTTATGGTGCACCACGCAACCGATCTAAGCGCGGACGCGATCAGCGCCACCATCGAACAACTTGGCTTTCGCGCGCATGCGGTGCGCGAGGAAGTCGCCTCTGCGGCCCATGACGAAAGCCGGTCGTTGGCGAAGGCCACCGCCGTGGCGGGCTTTGCCGCGATGAATGTCATGCTGCTCTCGGTCGCGATCTGGTCGGGAGCGGAAGGGGCGACGCGGGATTTGTTCCACTGGCTGTCGGCGCTGATCGCGCTGCCCGCCATTGCCTATGCCGGGCGGGTGTTTTTCATCAGCGCGGCCCGCGCGCTGCGCCGGGGGCACACCAATATGGACGTGCCGATTTCGATCGGTTTGCTGCTGACTACCGCGATGAGCCTGTATGAAACCGCAACTGGCGGGGCACACGCCTATTTCGATGGCGCGGTGATGCTGTTGTTCTTCCTGCTCGGTGGGCGGTTACTCGACAGCATGATGCGCGCGCGTGCCGCCGATGGCGTGACCGCGCTGCTGCGCCGCATCCCCGACAGCGCGACCGTGATCGCCGGGGATGGCCGCACCATCACCCTGCCCGTCGCCCGCCTTGTCCCTGGCGCGCTGGTGTTGGTGGCAGCAGGCGAGCGGATCTGCGTCGATGGCGTGGTCGCATCGGGCACCGCGCAGGTCGATCGCGCGTTGGTGACGGGGGAAAGTGTGCCCGAAAAGGTATCGCAAGGCGACCAGGTGCTTGCCGGCACCATCCCGGTCGACGCACCGCTGACGGTGCGCGCGACCGCGATTGGCGCGGACACCATCATCGCCGAAATCGCACGCATGATGGAAAGCGCGGGCCAGGGCAAGTCGCGCTATGTCCGCATCGCTGACAGGGCAGCGCGGCTTTATGCGCCCGTCGTCCACAGCCTTGCCGCGCTGAGCTTCATCGGCTGGCTGCTCGCAGGGGCGGGGGTACATCAATCAGTGATGATCGCGGTCGCCGTGCTCATCATCACTTGCCCCTGCGCACTGGGACTGGCGGTGCCGATTGCCCAGGTGGTCGCGTCCGGCGCGCTGATGCGCCGCGGGGTGCTGGTCAAGGATGGGGCCGCACTGGAACGGCTGACCGAGGTGGACACAATTCTGTTCGACAAGACCGGCACCGTGACGATGGCCGGGTTGAAGCCGATCGGCGGCCTGCCCGATGATCCGGCGGAGCGCTGTGCCCTGATCGCGCTTGCTCGTGCGAGCACCCATCCGCTCGCACGGGCGATCGCCGATGGGCTGGGCGCGATCGAGGCAGCCGACGCAATTGACCTGCGCGAGCAGCCCGGCATGGGCTTGGTCGCCGTAATCGACGGCAAGCCGGCCCGGCTTGGTCGCCCCGATTGGGTTGGCGTGCCTGCCGGTGAGGTGCAGACGGCAACCGCCTTTCGCTGGGGCGACCGTCCGGCGCGGCTGATCCGCTTTGCCGACACGCTGCGCGCTGATGCTCCGGCCGCCATGCCACGGCTGAAGGCGATGGGGTTTGCCCCGATTCTGGTGTCGGGCGATCGCTACGCGCCGGTGGCAGCGATCGCGGCACGGCTGGGCATTATGGGCGTTGCGGGCCTGTCGCCTGCCGCCAAGTTCGCGCTGATCGAGCGGCAAGCCGCGGCGGGCAAGCGCGTACTAATGGTCGGCGACGGGCTGAACGATGGCCCCGCACTCAAGCGCGCCCATGCCGCCATGGCACCCGCCACCGCGAGCGATGTGGGGCAACTTGCCGCCGATCTGGTGTTTTTTGGCGAGGAGCTTGGCGCGGTCCCGACCGCGATCATCACCGCGCGACGGACTATGGCGGTGGTGCGCCAGAATTTTGCGCTGGCGATCGGCTATAATCTGCTTGCGGTGCCGCTGGCAATTGCAGGGCAGGTCACGCCGCTCATCGCGGCCATCGCCATGTCGGGATCATCGCTGATCGTAGTGGCCAATGCACTGCGCCTGGCGCGTGCCGCGCGGTGACGGTGCTGGCGCTATTGGTGCCGGTGGCGCTGGGGCTGGGGCTGGCCGGACTGGCGGCATTTTTCTGGGCAACGCGATCTGGGCAGTTCGAGGATCTGGAGGGTGCCGCACTGCGCGTCCTGATCGATGAAGATGAGCGGGATTAGGCGCTTATCACTCTGCTGCGTCGGCCTGCGCCTCCAGTGCCGCCCGGTCGCGGATGGTGACGGTGCGCAGGCCGGGCAGCGCAATTACCCCGGCGGCGCGTAGCCGGGTGAGCTGGCGGCTGACTGTCTCGATCGTCAGGCCGAGCAGTTCGGCAATCTGACCGCGCGACAGCGGGAGGTCGAACGTCACCGGCCCGCTTTCCACCGCGCGGCATCCCGCCGAGCCGACCCGGTCGGTCATGTCGAGCAGAAACGCCGCCACCCGCTCGGTCGCCGAACGCCTGGCAAGCGACAGCATCCGCCCGCGCGCATCCTCCAGCGCCGAGAAGGTGCGCTGGAGCAACAACCGCTCCATCCGCACATGATCGTGGAGCACCGCCTCAAACTTCGCGCGGGGGAAAACGCACAGTTCCGCGTCAGTCAGCGCGGTCACCGTGAAACCCGCACGCTCGGCATAAAGCCGCCCAACAAAATCGGCGGGATAGAGCAAGCCCACCGTCTGCTCCCGCCCGTCGCTGGTCGACGCCGACAGCTTCAGAATCCCGTCGAGCAGATTAGCGCAGATGATGCTCTCATCGCCCGACCAGATCACCGTTTCGCCGCGCGCTACCTTGCGCCGCGCGCCAATGCTGTTCAGCGCGACTAGTTCATCATCGCTCAGCGCCCCGCACAATGCGCGATCGCGCACCGCGCATTCGGTGCATACCCGAGTAGAGAGCATTGCAACCTTTCCGGCCTTTGCCCGGGCGTTGATCGCCCGGCCCCCGCGACTGTCATAGCGCGGGAAGCGACCGTGTCGTCAAGGGGGGATGTCATAACATCGTGTCATCTTCAGTGGTCCGGCGCATGCAAAGCGCATGGCACCCGGCGGGGCAATCGCGCCGCTCCCGCTTCCCCATCGGGACGGGCAACCGGACCGTTCGCGACGGATCGCCGCACACTGCGACCATCACGCCGCCGGGGGTATGCACTGGCGCGCCTGTCCAGCCCATCGCAATCGAGGCGATGATGGCAAACAACGCACCGCTGCGCATCGTCAGATCGCGCTGCTGAAGCGGGTCGCCGAAGCGACACGATAAGGGTCCAGTGCGGCGGCGATCGCCCGAGCATAGGGCAAGCCATGCGGGTCAATCGCCAGCGCCTCCCCCTCCCACCGCGCCAGCCCGGCGGCGACATAACGCGCCAACCGTTCGGCCACCACGCCCCGCCCCGGTAGGCGTGCCAGAGTCGCGCGCCCCTGACACAGCAAATGTTCGATCGCGCGGCCGATCGCCTGATCCGCTGCCGAGCGTGCCCAGCCGCGCTCGACCGCAAACTGGCCATTGGCGATGCGCAAATGGTATCGACCGGCGTTCTTTTCATTTTGCAGCAGCCAGGCGGGAAACTGGCTGATTGCCGATGCACCCAGCCCGATCAGGACATCGGCCTGATCCTCCGTAAAGCCCTGAAAATTGCGGCGCAGCGTGCCCGACGCAGCGGCTACCGCCAGCGCGTCCTGCGGCACCGCGAAATGGTCGAACCCAACGGGCACGAATCCATCCCGGGTCAGCCGTTGATAGGCGAATTCCGCCTGGGCAAAGCGCGCCACCGCATCGGGCAGTGCCGACGCATCAATCCGCCGCTGCCGCGCAATAAGATGGGGTACATGTGCGTAGCCGAATACCGCCAGCCGTTCCGGCGCCATCGCGGTCGCCGCGTCAAGCGTAGCCGCCAGCGTGCGGACATTCTGCCCTGGCAAGCCATACATGAGGTCAAAATTGAGCGAGGTCACGCCTGCTGCTCGGAGCAGCGCCACCGCTGCTTCGATCATCACATGGGGCTGGACCCGGCCGATCGCCGCCTGAATTTCGGGGGCAAAGGTCTGCACGCCAAGACTGACGCGCGTCACCCGGTTGCGGCGCAGCGCATCGGCCCAGGGTTTGGCAAAGCCGCGCGGATCAACCTCCACCGACACGACCGGATCATCGAGCCGGAACGCGCGCGCCAGATGCGCCATCACCGTATCGAAATCGCCTGGATCCAGCGCATTGGGACTGCCCCCGCCCCAGGCGATGCGCCGCACCCGCCCGCGCCCGCCCAGCGCGACCGCCACCTGCCCGATCTCCTCGATCAGACGCTGGAGATAGGCCTGCACCCGCTGCGTCCGGTTGGCCGCGCCGGTATTGCACCCGCAATACCAGCACAGTTCCTCGCAATAGGGGATGTGGAGGTAAAGCGAGACCGGCTGATCCGCGCTCACGCTGGCCAGCGCTTCGCCCATCGCGGCCGGACCGATCGTGCCGTCAAATTCGGCCGCGGTCGGAAAGCTGGTGTAGCGCGGCACCGGCGTCGCCAACAGGTCGGGGAAATACGGCCACATGCAAGGGACCTTGCATGCACCGAGCACCGTTACATTGACCGAGATCAAAATATCGGGCGTGTGCCATCGCCGGGCGGGACAATGCCATGCGCCTGGGCGGCGAGGCCCGCTCATCGGCGCATCGGCTCCACGCCCATCGGACAACGTTCGAGCGATACTGCCCTTTTGAAGGTCGACGGTTCACGCAAAGGGGATGGGAGACTCCCGAATAGCGCGCCGTTGAATTCAGCGCTCAAATGCGTTACATGAATGCTCAAAGGAGCAACCATGGCTACGTCTGCGACCGACAGCGACAAGGTCAGAACCGTGCGCGCCACGCCTGGAACCTCGCGCGGCAGCAAGGCGGCTACGCCCAAGACAGGCGGCGGCTATCGCGAGCTCTTCGCCGCCTCACCTCAGGCGCGGATTGCGATGATCCGGCAAGGTGTGCCCGCTATCGAGGCCAAGCGGCTGGTGCAGGCGCTCGGGGTCGAGCAGAAGGTGTTTTATCAGGCGCTCGGGCTGAAGACTGCCACCGTCAATCGCAAGATCACCCAGAGCGAGCAGCTCGCCAGCGATGAAAGCGAGCGCCTGCTGGGCGTGGCGCGGTTGATCGGGCAGGTCGAGGCGATCGTGGCGGAGTCTGGCGATCCCAAGGGCTTCGATGCACCCGAATGGCTGTCGCGCTGGCTGCGTGAGCCACTGCCTGCGCTTGGTGGCACCCCGCCGATGGCCTTGCTCGATACGATGGAGGGTCAGGCCATGGTCGTCGAGGCGCTCGCCCGCATCCAGAGCGGAGCCTATGCGTGAGTGTATCGGTCTGGCGGATTGCCACTGATGCGAAGGACTACGAAGCGGACGATCTCAGCGGCAAGGGGGCCGAGATCACCGGCGGGCGCTGGAACGACAAGGGCACGCCGCTGGTCTACGCCTCGACGAACCGGTCGCTCGCCGCGCTTGAGACCATCGTGCACCTCAACTCGAACGGCCTGCCGCTCAACCGCTACCTCGTCGAGATCGTCATCCCGGATGATGTCTGGAATGCAGCCGAGGCACTCGATCACACCAATGCCCCGGTCGGATGGGACGCTGAGCCTGCGAGCCGCACATCATCGGACTATGGCACCCGCTGGGCAAGAGCCGCGACCAGCCCGCTCCTGCGCGTGCCTTCGGTGATCGTGCCGGAGGAAAGCAATGTGCTGATCAACCCGCGCCATCCCGACATCGCGGCGATCAAAGCCCGCAAGGTGCGCAAGTGGATCTATGATCCGAGGATCGTGCGGAGCATGTGACCAACACCCCGGCGCCGTGCGACAAGCGCGAGAATGGCGGCGCGCTGCGGCTTCCTGTGCCATGGTGGGAAATGGCGCGAGACACTTGGCCGCCGCGCTTGCCGCAGCCCCGGCTGGTGCTTGGGGAAGCCAAAGCGGTTAGCGTGGCAAGCGTCTCAACGCCGACGCCGCTGCACGAATCAGCCTGAACGCAAAGCAGCGGTCCTCGCGCAAGCCTGCCCAGACGAGCCGCGGGAGCGCGGTCGGCTGTCGGCGGATCATGCCGATCAACTGATAGGAATAATGGCGCCGGTTGAACGCAAGCCCCGCGCGCGCCGCCGTCTGTTGCTCCGCGGTCAAGCCGGAGTCGATCTGGCGCTTCAATACCTGCCGGGCGATGCGGCTCATGCGCGCTGCGCTGGCCGACATGCTTGCCCCGTGGCGCCGGTAATCCGCGCCGATATGGGGATAACAGGCGATCGGATGATGGCGTGCCAGCTTCAGGTAGACGTCATAATCCTCGCAACTGGGCAGGCGCGTGTCGAACCCGCCGATGCCGCGCAACTTCGCCACATCGTAAAGCACTGTGCCGTGCATGCCGATGAAATTGTCGTGAAGCATCGCCACAAAGGCGTCGGGCTTGCTTACCGGCGGGCAGACCGCGATCGGGGTCAGATCGAGCGCAACATTGCGATAACCGCCATAGGCAAAGGCAATATCGGGCCTGGCCGCGAAACAGGCCAACGCATGCGCCAGCGCGCCGGGCCACAGCCGGTCGTCGGCATCAAGAAACAGAATGTGACTCGTTCGCGCCACCGCCAGCGCCGCATTGCGCGCCGCCGACAGTCCCGCATTGGGCTGTTGCAGATACGCAACCCCGGGATGCGCCAACGCGACGGCGTTGGTGTCATCGGTCGATCCGTCGTCGACCAAGATGATTGCATCAGCCGGTCGGTGCTGGCCAAGGATCGACGCAATCGCATCGGCCAGAAACCGCCCCTGATTATAGCATGCAATCGCGACCGTGACGGTGGCGCCCGCCCCGCCCGTCAACGGTGCATCGCCGCGCGCCGTATCGCTCACGTTCGATGGCCAGCCGCCAATGTCAGTCCTGCCAGCGCTGGGCACGTTGATCAGCGCTGGCCAGGCGACCACGCTTGGTAACCTCTATATCACGGCGAACGACCCGCGCGGGATTGCCGGCAACGATCGTGCGTTCCGGCACGTCATCCATTACAACCGATCCCGCCGCGACGATCGCTTCATCGCCGATGGTGACGCCCGGCAGCACGATTGCCCCACCGCCGACGAAGCTGCGCGCGCCGATGGTGATCGGACGCGATTCGCCCGTGCGCACGTCGCGGGTGATCAGCAATGTCTTGAACGCGATCAGCGTATCACGCCCGATGGTGATGCTACCGCGCGCGCCCGACACGATGCGCCCCGATGTCGAGATTGACGAGCTGGGATGGATATTCACGCCATAGCGCAAGGCGAACCAGTGCCTGCGGCCGCTCAGCACCGCGGTGCGCAGCCAGCTGAACTGGTTCAACGATTTGATGGCCACGCGCTGGTCCTCGGTGATTGATCGGTGCGACGATCGCACCTAACACCGCTGAAAGCACCATGGTAGGGGGACTGAATGTTCGGGGCATATTGGCGGCATCTGATCCGAACCCGGCTGTTCGGAATGGATATTGATCGCAGCGCGCGCATCGCAAAAACCGCGCTGATCGACCGCACCTACCCAAAGGGGGTTCATATCGAGGCTGACGTCGTTATCGACGAGGAAGCGGTTGTGCTGACCCATGACATGGTGCGCGGTCTTTATCAGCATACCCGCATCGGCCGCGGTGCGACCCTGGGACCAAGGGCGATCATCCTGCCGGGAATCACAGTGGGTTGCGGTGCGAATATAGTCGCCGGATCGCTGGTCAATCGTGACGTGCCCGATGGCGCGACGGTGATGGGCAACCCCGCACAGCTGGTCGAAACCGCCGCGATTGCGGAAGCGGAGAGCTGATCATTTTTACCTGAAATGATCTTTTAGATTGACTTTGCGAACCGATTTGGTTATGTAATCTTGCCAGCCATGTCCCCGGCTGTGCAGAGAGAGATGTTCGTGCCTCCAGTCTGCCCCCCCCCAATGTTTGGGTGTCGTCGCACCCGGCATGACACGTTTATGCTGATGCCCGGCCGCGCCCCAACGCGCTGACCGCATCGGCTTTCGCAGCGTCAGCGCGTCCGGCCAATGGCAGCGCGTCAATCCGGTCTGACGCATCCGGCGCTTTGATTGATCGCAAGAACGGAGAGAGCTGCAAATGCCTTTGATCGTCAGCCCCAACCAGGAATTGGGCGTCAATGCCACACCGCATTCGGCGCGCACCCCCACCCCCGTCACCTTCACCGCGCCGTTGCGCGCCGCCACGCGCTTTGGGCCGGAAAACAACATTTTTGCACTGTCCGGCTCCAACACGGCGACCGCCGCCAATGGCGCGCCGGTGCTGGGCAGCATCAATGCCCGCGCGATCGAGCTGAACACGCCCGCCATGCCCGCAAGCGGCGACGTGACCTATGCGTTCCTGTTCCGCACGGCGGCGGCAAGTTCGGGCGGCTCGCGCGTTGAAAATATCCTGGGCGTGGTCGGCCAATCGGCAACGGGCGGGTCGGGCGGTCAGTTTGCGCTGCGCACGCCGTCGCTGGTGACGGGGTCAAACACGACGGGCCAAACGCGCAATCTGGTTGATGCGGGGCGGATATTGCCGCGCCGTGCGGGCACCGGCTGGCAATGGTGGCCGCAGACAACGCTGGGCGCGGCGCTGACCACGATTCAGCTTGATCCCGATACCAGCTATCTTTGCGTGCTCGGTATCGGCGGCGTGCGGCCTCAGTTGATTATGGTCGATATTGCGACCGGCGTTGCGCAAAGCGCGACGGGGCCGACCGATATTACGGGCACGCGCCCCAATGCGGCGCTGTTCAACCTGTTGGGCGCGGTGGGATCGGGCACCGACCGGCAAGGCTTTGGCGGCGATGCGGCCGAATTTGTCGTGGTGCATGGCGGCACTTTCCCGACCACGGCACAGGCGCAGGCAGCGGTCGGTGATCCGGCATCGCTGGCAAGCGCGATTGGCGGGACATTGGCCTATCACAACCGATTGGATTTTGCCGCCGCATCGGGCAGCACGCTGGCAAGTGTCGTCGGATCGAACGCCACCGTCACCAGCGGGGCAATCGGGCTGGAGCCGGTCAGCGCGTTCAAGACGACGGGCGTTGTGCTCGACCGGCTGGGGTCGCAATGGGTGTTTCCGTTTGCCCCCGGCGCAGCCACCGGCAAGGCATGGTTTGAGGGAAGCGCGCCCGCAGGGGCGACGGTGGTCTGTTATCTGCGCTATCCCGGCACCGGCACAACCAGCGCGCAAGTGCGCGTGACGGCGGACGGCGCGGGACGCTTTGTTGCGAGCATCGACACGCCGAAAGCCACGCCATTTTATCGCAGTGCGGGCAACCTTGCCGATCTGGCCGATTGTCATCACGAAATGGACCTGATGGACATTGGCATGGTGGTGCCGATGATCGGGCAAAGCGAAATGATGATTATGGCCAGTTCGGCGTGGACGTCCACGACCGATCTGACCCCGGTTGCCGCCAATAACAGCGGCCTGTCGGCAACGGCGGGACCGCAGGGGGCAACGGCGCGCTGGGGCGTGGTCATGGATGCGGCCTCGCGCAGCACGACCGGGCTGGGCCCGGCGCGCGCGGTTGGGCCGGTCAAGGTGCGGCCCGAACGGATGCTGGGGCGCGGGCTATGGGCGGACGGCGTGCATGAGATTGCGGCGCGCATTATTGCCGATACCGGGTGCAGCGTGATGTTTGCAGGCTTTGCGCGCGGCGGCCATACGGTTGACCAATTCATCTTTGACCGCCGCAGCTTTAGCCAATCGCTGACGCTGACGGGCAGCGGCACCGGCCCCTATACCGCGACGGTTGCACTGACCACGGCGGCGATCCAGGCCGCGTTTGCCGATGAATTGGGCAGCACCGACGCCGCCGCGCTGTCGCTGTCATCGGTTTATCGCAATCAGGTGCGCCCCGGCACATTCAGCCTCGACCTTGGCGGCGGTATCGTCATCACCGATACGCGGGTCAGCGATGCAAGCGGCACCTTGGCAGGGCCCGGTGGAATTACCGGCACGATCACTTATGTGGCGGGCAGCGCCACGGGCAGCGCCAGCATATCACTGACCTTTCCGTCTGTGCCTGCGGCGACCACGGGCACGCTGACATGGCAACCCAAGGCCGAAATGCTGGGCGCGGCGGCCAATAACAAGACCGCCAATCTTGACGGGTTTGGCGTGATCGAAACCGTGGATGCGGTGGCGACGCTGGGCCTGCGTTATGGCTGGTCGGTGGGGCTGTTGTGGTGGGCGACCGCCAATCTGACCGATGGCGCAAATAACGCCGCGATCCGCGCCAATGTGGCGGCCAAGCACGCCGCAATGCGCAACCGGCTCAAAACCTATGTCCGCAGTGGCGTGGATGCGAGCCTTGCCGATGCGCCGATCATGTATGCGGCCAAGGGGCGCGATACCGCCAACACCACGACGGTCGACAATGCGCGCCAGCTTGCGATTGATGTATGGGCCAGCCGCTCCTGGGCGCGGCGCGGCGGGCATTATCACGACTTTGCGGTTGATGTGGCTGTCCGTCGTCAGAACATTCGGCACAACTCGCGGCGTAAATTAGCGGAGTGCGGGCCTCGTCTGGGGGTTGATGTTAGGCGGCGAGCTTGCGGTGTTGCAAGCGCCGATACTCGATGGTCTGTCGCTTGATCCTTTCACGCTGTTTGATGATGGCCGAAGCCCTGCCGAAGTAGGCGTCGGCGGGCGTCACGTTGCTCAGGCTCTCGTGGTAGCGCTGGTGGTTGTAGTGTTCGACGAAGGCCGTGATCTGGGCCTCAAGGTCGCCGGGCAGGAAGTAGTTTTCCAGCAGGATGCGGTTCTTCAGAGTCTGGTGCCAGCGCTCGATCTTGCCCTGGGTTTGGGGATGGCACGGTGCACCGCGCACATGGCTCATATTCTGGGCCTCGATGTATTCCGCCAGTTCGCCAGCGATGTAGCTCGGGCCGTTATCGCTGAGCAGCCTGGGCTTGTGCAGCACCGTGGCGCTGTCGCAGCCCGAGGCCTTGAGAGCGAGGTCGAGCGTGTCGGTCACGTCCTCGGCCCGCATGTTGGTGCACAGTTTCCAGGCGATGATGTAACGGGAGAAGTCATCGAGCACGGTCGACAGATACATCCAGCCCCACCCGATGATCTTGAAGTAGGTAAAATCGGTCTGCCACATCTCGTTCGGCCGAGTGGTCTTGGTGTGGAACTGATCAGCCGCCTTGATCACGACATAGGCCGGGCTGGTGATCAGATCATGGGCCTTCAACAGGCGGTAAACCGTGGCTTCAGATACGAAGTAGCGCTTCTCGTCGGTGAAGCGCACCGCCAGTTCGCGCGGTGACAGCTCACTGTAATCCAACGCCATCTCAACGATCTGGTCCTGGATGTCGTCGCCGATGCGGTTCCACACCCGGCTCGGCGACGATGGACGATCCTCCAGCGCCTCCGGTCCGCCGTCGAGGAAGCGGTCGTACCAGCGATAGAACGTCCGGCGGGCGATACCGAGCTGGTCAAGCGTACGTTTGGTGGGCAGGTGCGACTGCTCGAC
>DHHS01000156.1:0-6526 GCA_002403415.1 Sphingomonas sp. UBA4766
GGGAGAAATTCCGTCCGGCTTTATCGCGTTATGCGGCGTCGTTTCATGGGCACGCCATGGGCACCGCGCTTGGCGAATGGCCCGCGTCTTATGAAGCGCAGGTGCGCGAGGGTTATGCCCGCAACGCCATTGCCCAGCGCTGTGTGCGATTGGTGGCCGAAGGCGTGGGGAGCGCGCCGCTTGCCGCGTCGGACCCGGCGCTGCTGCGGCTGGTGGGCGCGCGGTCGGGCGGGCAGGCGCTGGTGGAGACGGTTGCGGCACAGCTGATGCTGCATGGCAATGCCTATGTCCAGATCGTGACAGACTGCGACGGCGCAGCGGCCGAATTGTTCGCGCTGCGCCCGGAGCGGGTGCGGGTGGCGCCCGATGCGCGCGGCTGGCCGGTCGCCTATGACTATCGGGTGGGGGAGCAGGTGATGCGCCTTACCGGCGAAGATGCGGGCGGGCGGCCGCAGGTGGTGCATCTCAAAAGTTTCAACCCGCTTGACGATCATTATGGGTTGGGGTGCCTGGGCGCGGCAGCGGGCGCGATTGCCGTGCACAATGCGGCACAGCGCTGGAACAAGGCGCTGCTCGACAATGCCGCCCGCCCGTCCGGCGCGCTGGTCTATGATCCGGGCGACGGATCGACGCTGTCGCGCGAACAGATTGAGCGGTTGCGCGCCGATATCGAGGCGAGCTTTACCGGCACCGGCAATGCCGGACGACCGATGCTGCTCGAAGGGGGGCTGAAGTGGCAACCGCTCAGCCTCTCGCCCGCCGATCTCGACTTTGCGGGGACGCGGGAAGCGGCAACGCGCGAAATCGCGACCGCGTTCGGGGTGCCGCCGATGCTGCTCGGCCTGCCCGGTGACGCAAGCTATGCCAATTACCGTGAGGCGAACCGGGCGCTGTGGCGGCTGGCGATTTTGCCGCTCGCCGAGACGATTTTTGCCGGGCTGACGCAGGCGCTTGCCGGGTGGATGCCGGGGGCCGCGCTTCGCGTCGATCTCGACCGGGTGACAGCGCTGGCGGAGGATCGCGAGCGGTTATGGGCGCAGGTAAGCGATGCCGATTTCCTGACGCTTGCGGAAAAGCGGGCGATGCTGGGGTTTGCGACCGACACGCGCGAGAGGGAGGCGGGGCATGAGTGACGGGGCATTGCTCGCGCAGTTGATGGCGCAGGGGCAGGCAGCGGGTGCGGACCTGGCGACGCTGCGCGCGCTGGCGGAGGAAGCGGGGTCGCTCGCGGCTGAGCGGGCGCTGGCGCGGCTTGGCCTCGACGATCCGGCGGCGGCGCGCGACATGAGCGAGCTGCGCGAATTGCTGGCGCTGTGGCGCGATGCGCGCGCGTCACTGTGGAAAGCGGCGCTGGGGTGGATCGCCAAGGTGGCGGGCACAGTGGTGCTCGCCGGGCTGGCGGTGAAGTTTGGCGTGCTGGGGCGGTTTGAATGAGCGTGCGCTTTGCGGGTTATGCGGCGATTTTCGACCATCCCGACCGTGGCGGCGATGTGGTGCGCGCCGGCGCCTTTGGCACGCCGGGGCGGGTGCCGCTGCTGTGGCAGCACCGGGGGCGCCCGGTGGGCGTGATCGAGGCGCTGTCGGAGGACGCGCGCGGGCTGCGCGTGATCGGGCGGATCGACGATCCCGCCCTTGCGGAGCGGGTGCGCACGGGCGCTGTGACCGGCCTGTCGTTCGGCTACCGTGCGACCGGGGTAAAGCACCGCCACTATCGCGAGTTGACGCATGTGGCGCTGATCGAAGTGAGCCTGGTCGCGCAGCCGATGCAGCCGCTGGCACGGGTGCATGCGGTGGAGGGTTGAGCGACTTGCGCTTCCTACGAGCGACGAGCAGTACCCGCTTGAAAATTGAGATATTGCCAGTCGGCCTGACTTATGATTCACTCGTCAAAACACAGTTAGGGGGAATGAGTGACCGCTGAAATTGCGATCCTTAACAAGACCGCCATCGCACTTGCTGCTGACAGTGCCGTCACCATTTCGGTCGGGGAGAATCAGCAGAAGGTTTATGATTCCGAGGATAAGCTTTTCGAACTTTCGCGTCAGGATGCTATAGGCATCATGATCAATAACAATATGCATTTTATGGAGACACCGCTTCCCGTTCTAATAAAAAGATACAGAGCAGGATGCGGTCGTTTTGACAAAGTTGAGGACGCAGCGCTAGATTTTCTGAAATATCTTCAGTCTTTCGGCTCGAGTGCGTCTCAAAAGCTCGCCGAAAGGTCTTTACGAGCTGCGATCGAGCCCGTGCTGATTGTGGTGAGAGATCGCGCTCAGGCTAAGTTTGTGGATCGGCTTTCTAAAGATAATCCGCCCGGTGTTGGGGAGGATGGGTTGGATTGGTTCAGAACCCTCCGAGCTCGAGTACTCAATGAACAGATTTTGACGATGCAGCGCGCAATCGAGGGCCTCCCGGATACTGAATCGATCGGTGATCAAGCGGGCAATGGCCTGATCGATTTAGTGTTGAACGATTTGATTGCGGTGCATTTTCCGGAGTTTGAAGATAGTCATCAGGCGCCGATGACGCAGCTAACCCGATTAGTTCTTGAAAAACGTGTTCTTTGGTCGGCTCATACCGGCATTATTGTAGCTGGTTATGGCCGCAATGATATTTTTCCAACATTAATCTCGTTCGAGATTTTTGGTTCTGTCGGTGGTCAGCTTCGATTTTTTCAAACCAATCACGTCGATATTGATCGAGAAGGTACCCGTGCGAAGGTCATACCATTTGCGCAAAAGGAAATGGTCGACCGATTTCTCTATGGACTAGATGACGATATTCAGCGTCGCATTTCGGATTTTTGCAAGCAATCAATCCCGCACATCCGGGAACTGACGATCGCCCAACTGGACATGCCCGAAGATGAACTCAGTGGCATAGAGAGTGACATGAAGGCTGCGGAAGAAGCCTTCTTGGACGCGCTCCGAGAGCAAACCTTCGACGCAATCCGACAGCAATCCGAAGAAGCCATCGAAGACATGGTCGAGTTCATGCCGAAGTCGGAAATGGGCAAAATGGCGGAGGCTCTCGTTAACCTGACCTCAATCAAGCGTCGGGTATCGAGAGGGGTCGAAACCGTCGGCGGTCCAATCGACGTTGCGGTCATATCGCAAGCCGATGGATTCGTCTGGGTTCAGCGGAAACACTATTTTCCCCAAGAGTTGAACTCTCGATTCTTCGATCGTATGCGCGAACAAATTTCGACAGCCAAGGAGAGTTAGGATGGACACGAGTTGCAGTCTCGATGTTCTGGTTCGCCAGGAATCTCCGCTTACTGAACGCTTTGACCGTCATGATCCTCTGGCGGCTGTGATTCGTGCGACTCACGAACGGATGGAGCAGGCGTTTCAGCGAAGGGGAAAAGTCGCCGCTCGGCGTAAAACAACCTAACGGCCACCATATGTGGGGTAGGCTGAGGCCTGCCTCCTATGGAGGTCTAACTCGCAGCGGTGCCTGAGTAAGCCGGCAGACCGAAAAACTTGATTGAATGGCGCGTCCCATCCGGGGCGCGCTTTTTTTTGCCCAAAGGAGAAGGACATGGACATGACGACCGATACGCTCGAGGCGAGCTTCGAGGCTGTAACGATGAAAGGCCCCATCGACCGCCCGATGCTGAGCGGGGCGCGCAGCGGCGGGCGCGGGGCGTTTGGCGGCTATCTCCGCGCGGGCACCACCGCCGAGGTAAAGGCATTTGCGGGGACCAGCGATGCCGCAGGCGGGGTGGCGATCCCGCAGGAAATTGATGCGGTGATTGACGCAACGCTCAACGCCATTTCGCCGATCCGCGCGATTGCCAATGTCGTGCGGGTCGGCTCGGCGGGGTATCGCAAACTGGTGACGACGGGCGGCACCGCGTCGGGCTGGGCGGCGGAGGATGGTGCGCGCAGCGAGACAGCCACGCCCAACTTCGCCGAAATCGCCCCGCCCTTTGGCGAGCTATACGCCAATCCGAGCGCGACTCAGGCGATGCTCGACGACGCCGCCTTTGACGTGGAGGCGTGGTTGGCGGGCGAAATCGCGGCTGAATTTGCCAAAGCCGAAGGGGCCGCCTTTGTGAACGGCAATGGCACCAATCGCCCGCGCGGCTTCCTGGCCAGCCCGACCGTGGCGACCGGCGATGCGACCCGCGCGTTCGGCACGCTCCAATATCTCGCAAGCGGGGCGGCGGGGGATTTTGCCGCCAATCCGCAGGACCGGCTGATCGACCTCGTCCAGTCGCTGCGCGCGCCTTATCGTCAGGGTGCCGTGTTTGTGATGAATTCGGCAACGCTTGCCCGCATCCGCAAGTTCAAGACGAGCGACGGCGCATTCATCTGGTCGCCGGGCCTGGCCGCCGGTCAGCCAGCCACGTTGCTCGGCTATCCCGTGGTCGAGGCAGAGGACATGCCCGACATTGCCGCGGGCAGCCTGTCGATCGCGTTCGGCAATTTCCGCGCCGGTTACCTGATCGCTGAACGGTCGGAAACCGCGATCCTGCGGGATCCCTATAGCAACAAGCCGTTCGTCACTTTCTATGCGACCAAGCGGATCGGCGGCTGTGTCAGCAATTCAGAGGCGATCAAGCTGATGAAGTTCGCCGCGAACTAAACCTTCCTCAACTGCAGCGCCCCTTCCTCGCCCGTGGGGAGGGGGGTGGAGACTTGTGATGACCGATCCCTTTTCCGCCCGCGCCGATAGCGTGTCGGCACCGGCCACCCGCGCGCATGCGGTTGTGCCAAGCGATAGCGTCGCGCTCCCCGAAATCCCGAAGGCGCTTTATGTCGCCACCGGCGGCACCATCACCATGCGCGGGGCAGCCGACAGCGCCGACAGTGTGTGGGCCGATGTCCCGTCGGGCAGCATCGTGCCGTTCAGGCCCAGCCATGTCCGCGCCACCGGCACGACCGCGTCGGGCATTCTTGCGTTGCTCTGAACCCTCAGGCGGCGCGCACGCCATAGCGACCCTTTCAGAGGAACAAGACGATGACCATGGAGGCAAACGGGGTGGCGAACGGCCCCGGCGTGGTGACGCTGGAGCCGCAGGACCGCGTGCGGGCGGTCGATGCGGTGAAAGCGGCGCTGGCGATTGCCCGCGACGACCATGACGCGCTGCTCGCGGCGCTGGCGGAGACGGCGCTGGGGCTGGCCGAGCAGTTTTTGGGCCAGATGCTGATTGCGCGCACGGTCACGGTCGCGCTGCCCGTGCAAAGCGGGTGGCAGCGTATGGGCCTCGCGCCCGTCACCGCGATTACGGCGGTGATGGGGGTGAACGCCGATGGCGTGGCCACCCCGCTCGCCGCGCTTGGTTATGAGATTGACCTGGTGCGCGGCGAGGGCTGGCTGCGGCTGCGCGATGCCGGTGGGGCAGTGCGCGTGACGGCGGAGGTCACCGCCGGCCTTGCCACCGATTGGGACGCGATCCCGCCCGCGATCCGGCAGGGCGCAGTGATGCTTGCCGCCTATCTGTTCAGCGAGCGTGACACCACGCGCCCGCCGCCCGGCGCGATCACCGCGCTGTGGCGCCCCTATCGAAGTTTCACACTGACCGGGAGTATCCATTCATGACACGCAATGACGACACGCAGAACGATCGCATCAC
The DNA here is from genome assembly GCA_002403415.1 of Sphingomonas sp. UBA4766. Classification (GTDB taxonomy): domain Bacteria; phylum Pseudomonadota; class Alphaproteobacteria; order Sphingomonadales; family Sphingomonadaceae; genus Sphingomonas. Next base: position 5,585 of record DHHS01000156.1, read on the forward strand.
CGCCGAACAGCACATGCCGCGCGACCCCGGCCCGATGCATGACGACAGGACCAACCCCCGGATGCGCGACCGCGGCGAGCGGAACCGCGACCGGCGGGGCGGCGGCAGCTTGCTCGGCCGGATCGCGATCGGCGTGGTCCGGGGGCTGCTTCGCGGGTTGCTCCGGTGAGTGCCGAGGCCGTGTTTCAGGCCGCGATCATCGGCGCGCTTGGCACTGCGCTGGGCCCGCAACTGAACGGCATTTACGAAGGGCCAGCGGTGAAGGCGACGGCTCCCTATGCCGAAATCGGCGAGCTGGCGAGCATCGACTGGAGCACCAAGGACACCGAGGGACGCGAGCTGCGCAGTCTGGTGCAGGTGCGCGACCAGGGTGAGAGCCCCGCCCGGCTCCAGACGCTTGCCCGCGCGGCTGATATGGCGATCCGGGCGATTGGCCCGGCGCTGGCCGGTTGGCGGATCGTCAGCCTGGTGCTGGTGCGCAACCGCATCGTGCGGTCGGGCGTGGGCCAGTGGGGCGCGTTGATCGAGCACCGCGCGCGGCTGTTCGCCGAATGACCCATATTTCAGGAGAATGACGATGGCAGCAGAAAGAGGAAGCGCGTTCCTGCTCAAGATCGGCGATGGCGCCAGCCCGCCGGCATTCACTACGGTGGCCGGGCTGCGCACGACGCAGCTGCAGATCAATGGCGAGGCGGTGGCGATCACCTCGAAGGATTCGGGCGGATGGCGCGATTTGCTGTCGGGTGCGGGCGTGCGTTCGGTCAGCGTGTCGGGCGCGGGGATCTTTACCGGATCGACGGCGGAGGCGCGGCTGAAGGGCAATGCGCTGAGCGGGGTGATCGACGATTACCGGCTGAGTTTTGAAAGCGGCGAGACGATGACGGGGCGCTTCCTCGTAACGCGGCTCGACTATGCGGGCGATTATAATGGCGAACGCAATTA
>DHHS01000156.1:6853-7179 GCA_002403415.1 Sphingomonas sp. UBA4766
GAAAGTTCCGGCCCGGTGGTGAGCGCGTGATGGCCCCCGCCAATCCGGTGAGGGGCGAGGCCGCGATCCGCATCGGCGGGGTCATGCTGGTGCTGCGGCCGTCTTTTGCCGCGCTGGTCGCCGCCGAGCAGGAGCTCGGGCCGCTGTTTGCGCTGGTCGAGCGCGCCGCCGATCACCGGCTGACGCTGGGCGAGTTGGTCGCGTTGTTCTGGCACTGCTTGCGCGAGGTGCCCGACGGGATGACGCGCGAGGCGTTTGGCGAGGGCGTGGCGGCGGCCGGGCTTGCGAATGCGACGCCGACGCTGCGGGCGCTGTTGGGCCAGATT
>DHHS01000156.1:7499-7734 GCA_002403415.1 Sphingomonas sp. UBA4766
TGGCGGGGCAATGACAGGGCGCACCTTCGCCGACAGCGCGCGGCGGCTGGCGGGGATGGCGGGGGCGATGCTTGGCTGGAGCCCCGACGCCTTCTGGCGGGCAACGCCGGCGGAGCTTGCGTCTGTGGTGGCGGCACTGGCGGGCGATGCCCCGTCGCCGCCCGACCGGGCCGAAATCGCAGCACTGATAAAGGCTTTTCCCGATGGATGAGGATCTTGACCGGCTGGTGGTGCG
>DHHS01000158.1 GCA_002403415.1 Sphingomonas sp. UBA4766
GCGGTGGTGTTGATCCACATGATGAACAGCGCCGACCAGCTGAAGAATTGCACCAGCGCGAGCCGCTTCATCAACGGTGGCATGCCTGAAAAATCGCCGACAATATGCCCCAGCATCGACGCGCCCCGCCCCGCCCGCGCCATTTGAATCGCGACAATGCTGGCGAGACCATAAGCGATCAACAAGCCGCCCAGCAGATACATTTCCTGTTGCAGGGCAAAGCGGTAAACCACCGCCAGAACCACCCCGCCGCCGATGATCCACGCAATGCTGGAGCCAAAGGTGCGCGCCGCGAGCAGGCGGATCGTGTCGTGCGTGTCGGCGCCGTGATCCCCCTCAAACGCGGCCATTTCGGCCGGGCTGTATTCGCGTGTGGTCACGACCGTCCACAGCACCGCCAGCAACAGCGCGGCCCCCCCGAACCAGAAGGCATAGCGCACCGTGTCGGGAATCGCGCCCGCGGCGGCGGTATTGGCAACTCCCGCCCATTCGAGCGCCTTGGGGAAAATCGAGCCGACCACAGCACCGGCGCCAATGAACGCGGTTTGCACCGCATAGCCGGTGGCGTGCTGCTCGCGCGGCAGTATGTCGCCAACGAACGCGCGAAACGGCTCCATCGAGATGTTGAGCGAGGCGTCGAGCACCCACAGCATGAACGCTGCAAACAGCAAGGCAGGCGCCAGCGGCATGACGAACAGCGAGAGTGCCGCGAGCACCGCGCCCGTCAGGAAATAGGGGCGCCGCCGCCCCAGCGTGCCGAGCCAGGTGCGGTCGGACATATGGCCGATGATCGGCTGCACCAGCAATCCGGTGAGTGGGGCGGCCACCCACAGCGCGGGCAATTTGCTCAAGATATCGGGGTCATCGGGCGACAGCGTCTGGAAAATCCGGCTCATATTCGCGTTTTGCAGCGCAAAACCGATCTGAATCCCGAAAAAGCCGAAGGAAATATTCCACAATCCCCAGGCGGACTGGCGTGGCCGACGCGTCACTGGCGCTCCCCATTTTCTGTTGTTTTGCAAAGCGTGGCAGTGTGCAGCCCGATCGGCAATCCCATCGGCGCGTGAATTCGAATGCGGCCCGGTCAGCCCCCGCTGGAGCGCCGCACCACTAGCCGTCCGGGGAGCGCCACGCTGGTCACCGGCTCATTGCGGATCCGCGCAAGCAGTGTGTCGACCAGCACTTCGCCCGCCGCGAGATAGTTTTGCGCGATGGTGGTCAGCGGCGGATGGGTCAGGCTGGCGGCGGGAATATCGTCGAACCCGACCAGGGCGACATCGCCCGGCACGTCGAGTCCAGCTTCGGCAAGCGCTGCAAGCGCGCCGATTGCAATGGTATCACTGGCGGCGAACAGCGCGTCGAACCGCGCGCCGCGGGCGATCAACGCGCGGACCGCCTCAAAACCGGCCTGCTGCGTGTTGAGCGCATCGACCTGCAGCGCGGGATCGGGCGCGATGCCGACCGCGCTTTGCGCCGCACACGCCCCGTGATAGCGTTCGTTGAACTCGGGATAATGGCTCGACGCTTGTCCGACAAACGCGATCCGCTGCCGCCCGCTGGCGATCAGATGTTCCGCCGCATCCGCCCCGCCGCGGCGATTGTCGCACCCGATGACTGTGCCCGGCTCGCCCGGCTGCACCGATCCCCATCGGACGAAATGCGTCCCTTGCGCGATCAGCATATCGAGCCGCGCGCGATATTCCTCATAATCGCCATAGCCGAGCAGGATGATGCCGTCGGCCTTGTGACTGTCCTCGTAGGCGACGTGCCAGTCGCTCGACATCTGCTGAAACGAGGTCAGCAGGTCATAGCCACGCAAAGCACAGGTACGCGTGATCGTGCCCAGCATCGACAGAAAAAAGGGGTTGATGAGCGATTGGTCGGGCGTCGGGTCTTCAAAAAACAACAGCGCGAGCGTGTTCGATTGCCGCCGCCGTAACGAGGAGGCGTGCTTGTCCACGGCGTAATTGAGTTGACGAGCAATCGCTTCGATCCGCTTGCGGGTTGCCTCGCTCACCGATGCGCTGCCGCTTAGCGCGCGCGAAACCGTAGGCTGCGAGACGCCCGCCAGTTGCGCAATATCGAACGACGTCGGTTTTGCTTTCATTCGCAGCGAGCGCGCCTCTCCTCCCGATCGGTCAGTTCTCCTGATCCATAACGATCAGCCTAAGCACACAGGTGCCGCACCGGAAGGGGGTTATTGAATACGTATGTGTTCTTATTGGCTTTGTGGCGCTGCGGCCACATTCAGGGAGGGCAATGGGGGAAGGCGCGCGTCGCGTTCGTCCACATGGTCACGGCCGTTACGCACCGGAACAACCGGGCGCGGCCATCAGGAGGGGGCATTTTCGATGTATCGCACCACCATATCTTATTCCCGCGCCAATGGCTTGGCACGGCAATCGTTGAGCGTCGGTTTGCGCGCGCTGGCGCTTGGCCTGATGGCGACGACCGCCTCGACCGCCTGGGCGCAAGCCGCACCCGCCGCCGAAGAGCCCGCCGATGCAGAGGCGGCGACCAAGGATGATGTGGTCGTCATCGGCTTCCGCCGCTCGCTTGAAAGTGCGACCAATACCAAGAAGCAGAACGATCAGATCCTTGAATCAGTGACGGCGGAAGACATTGGCAAGCTGCCCGATGCGTCGATCGCCGAATCGATCGCGCGCTTGCCCGGCTTGACGTCGCAGCGCCTGAACGGTCGCGCCAACGTGATTTCGATCCGCGGTCTCGGTCCCGATTTATCGACGACGCTGCTCAATGGGCGCGAACAAACCTCCACCGGCGACGCGCGGGCGGTCGAATTTGACCAATATCCGTCTGAAGTCATCAATCAGGTGGTGGTGTATAAGTCGCCCATCGCCTCGCTGATCGGTCAGGGCTTGGCTGGCACGGTCGACATTCGCACGATCCGCCCGCTCGACACCAAAAAGCGCGTTATTGCGCTCGGCGCGCGCGGCGTTGATGCCGATCTGGGCCGGTTGAATGCCGGGTCACAGCAATTTGGCTACCGCGTCAACGGCACTTATGTCGACCGGTTCCTGAACGACACGCTGGGCGTGGCGCTCGCCGCGTCCTATGTCGATGAACCTTATCAGATTCAAGAGTTTAACGCCTGGGGCTATGCGGGCAATGGCACAGCGGCCAGCCCGTCGCTGATTGGCGGCAACCGCTCGTTCGTGCGCTCGACCCAACTGCGCCGCTTCGGCTTTGTCGGCACGGTCCAGTGGCAACCGCGACCTGAACTGACGTTGACGGCGGATGGCTTCTACTCTGACTTCCGCGACAATCAGATCGGACGCGGCATCGAACTGCCGTTGGGCTTTGGGGGCGGGTTCAATGTGCTGCCCGTGACCAACACGACGGTTCAGAACGGCGTGGTCACATCGGGCCGGTTCGACAATGTGCGCGGTGTGGTGCGTAACGACCCGGCAGAGCGTAATGCGCAACTGGCGTCGGCCGGGTTCAACGCCAGCTGGAAGGGCAATGACGGCTGGAGCGCGTGGTTCGATTTCGGCTATTCGCGCACTGACCGTAACGAGCTGATTTTCGAAAGCTATTCGGGCACCGGCTTTAACGGCGATGATGCGGTGCCAGGGCGGGTTCAGGGCACCAGCCCCGCCGATTCGATTGGCTTTGTCACGGGCAATCGCGGTTCGGTGTTTACCAACCAGCTCAACTACGCCGATCCCAATCTGATCCGGCTTACCGACCCGCTCGGCTGGGGCGGGGGCGTGGTGCCGCAGGCGGGCTATTTCAACGATCGCATCGTGCGCGACGATTTGAAGCAATATCGCCTGCAAGTGGCGCATGAATTTGGCAGCGACTTCTTCCTGAAATCGGTGCAGTTCGGGTTGGGCTATATCGATCGCAACAAATCACTGGTTCCGGACGAATTTTTCATTCGGCTGGCAAATGGTGCGACGTCGCTGGCCATTCCGCAGCAATATCTGTTGCAGCCAACGCAGTTGACCTATCTCGGCCTCGGCCCCGTGGTCAGCTATGATCCACGCCGCCTGCTCGCCGACGGCATTCTGACATTGCAGCGCAACACCAACAACGACGTGGTCGCAAAGGCGTTCACCATTTCCGAGCGGCTGCTGCAGGGCTATGTGCAGGGCAATTTGCAGGGGCAGGTCGGCCCCGCGCAGATTACCGGCAATTTCGGGCTCCAGGTCGTCGTGACCGACCAGGGTTCAACCGGCCCGATTTTCGTCAACAACACGCAATCGACGATCAACATCGGCACCGGTTATGTTGATCTGTTGCCCAGCCTGAACCTGTCGGCGCGGTTCCCGAATGATTTCGTGGTGCGACTGGCGGTGGCGCGCGAGATTCAGCGGCCCCGGCTCGATGACCTTCGCGTGTCGTTGGCTTATGGCTTCAACAATGCGTCGGGCCTGATCGAGGGCGGCGGCGGTAATCCACTGCTGCAACCTTATCGCGCCAACGCTTTCGACCTGAACTTCGAAAAGTATTTCGGAGGCAAAGGCTTTGTTGCGGTCCAGTTGTTCTACAAGCAGCTTGAAAATTACATCTTTAACGGACGGTTCAACTTCAACTATGCGGGCTTTCCGCCACCGGCAAATGTTCTGCCAACCACGCCGTCGATTGGTATCTTGAACGCACCGGTGAATACGCGCGGCGGCGAGATTTACGGCGTCGAATTGTCGACGACGGTGCCGTTTGAAGTCATCACTCCGGTGCTCACCGGCTTTGGTGTCACTGGCGGGGGCGGCTATAGCATTTCGCGGGTCCGCAACGACCGGAACGAGATTCAGGATATTCCAGGTTATTCGCGCTGGACCGCGAGCGGCACCTTGTTCTGGGAACAATATGGCTTCTCGGTGCGCGGTTCGGTCCGCTACCGCTCAGGCTTCCTTGCCGAAGTGTCGGGCTTTGGTGCCAGCCGCGAAGTGCGCAATGCCGTGCCCGAGACGATTGTGGACGCACAGGTCGGCTATGACTTTGGCAAGGTCGGGCCGCTTGCCGGGCTGTCGGTGTTTTTCCAGGCGCAAAACCTGACCGACGAACGCTTTGCAACGCTGGTCAACAACAATCCGCTGCTCGTGCGTGACTTCCAGATTTACGGACGTCGTTACTTTGCGGGTGCATCCTTCAAGTTCTGACGTTTCTGGGTTACGCTTTCCCCTGCCGACGCACGGCAGGGGATTGGGCGGGTAAAGAGAGCGATGATGACCAGCGCCGATCGCCGCACTATCGTGATCATCGGCGGCGGCACCGCAGGCTGGATGGCGGCCGCCGCCCTTGCGCGCTTCACCGGCGGGCAGGCAACCATCCGGCTGATCGAATCGGATGAGATCGGCACCGTTGGTGTAGGCGAGGCGACCATCCCGCAGCTAAAGCTGTTTAATGCCGGGCTGGGCATTGACGAGCCGGATTTCGTTCGCGCGACTCAGGGGACATTCAAGCTTGGCATTGAGTTTGTCGGCTGGGGCGGGCCGGATCAGCGTTACATCCATGCGTTCGGCGCGGTGGGGCGGCCGCTGGGGCTGTTGCCGTTCCACCATTATTGGCTGCGCGCGCGGGCCGGGGGCAGCATGGCCTCGCTGTGGGAGTATTCATCAGCGGCACAGGCGGCCGCCGCTAATCGCTTTGCTCCGCCGATAGACCAGCCGGGGCGACTGCCCAGCGGCTATGATTACGCATTTCATTTCGACGCCGCGCTCTACGCGGCGTATCTGCGCCGCTATGCCGAGGCGGGCGGCGTGGTGCGGACCGAGGGACGGATTGCGGGTGTCAATCTGCGCCCCGCCGACGGCTTTGTCGACAGTGTGACTCTGGCCAGCGGCGAGCAAGTGGCGGGTGAGCTGTTCATCGATTGCTCCGGCTTTCGCGGTCTGGTGATCGGCGAGGCGCTGGGCACAGGCTATGAGGACTGGTCGCGCTGGTTACCGTGCAACCGGGCGCTGGCGGTGCCGTGTGCCGGGGTGGCACCGCTGACGCCGTTCACCCGCGCAAGCGCGCGCGATGCCGGGTGGCAGTGGCGCATCCCACTTCAGCATCGCACCGGCAATGGCTATGTCTATTGCAGCGACTTTGTTAGCGACGATGCAGCGGCGGCGACGCTGCTCGCGCAACTTGACGGCGCGCCGCTTGGCGATCCGCGCCCGCTCAAGTTCACAACCGGCAAGCGGCACGCGGCGTGGGTGAAGAACTGCGTCGCGCTTGGTCTGGCCGCCGGGTTTATGGAGCCGCTCGAATCGACCAGCATCCACCTGGTCCAGGCCGGGATTGCCCGGTTGCTGCAACTGTTCCCGGCGCGCGGTTTTGATCCGGCGGACATTGCCGAGTTTAACCGCCAGACCGATTTCGAATGGCGCGCGATCCGCGATTTTCTGATCCTGCATTATCATGCCAATCGCCGCGATGGGCCATTTTGGGCGGCGTGCCGCGACATGGCCATCCCCGACAGCCTGGCGCACAAGCTCGAACTGTTTCGGGGCAGCGCGCGCCTGTTCCGCGAGCATGACGAATTGTTCACCGAAGTCGGCTGGCTGCAAGTATTGATTGGCCAGGGCGTGATGCCGCGCGGCTATCACCCGTTTGCCGATGCCCTGTTGCGCGAGGAGCTGAGCGAATTCATGACTCTCGCCAAACGACATGTCGATCAGGTGGCCGGGCGTCTGCCCGATCACGCAGCCTTCATCGCGGCGCATTGCGCGGCGGATCAGGCGGTGGCGGCGTGATGCGGCGCTGGTTGATCGCGGCGGCGCTTTGTCTCGCTGGGGCACCTGTGCTGGCGCAGGACTATCGCACGCGACCCCCTGAAGAAGATGTCATCTATTTCGTGCTGCCCGACCGGTTCGAAAATGGCGATCCGTCGAACGATCGCGGAGGCTTGAGCGGCGGACGGCTGGTGACGGGCTTTGATCCGACCGCGAAGGGATTTTACCATGGCGGCGATTTGAAGGGGTTGACCGCGCGACTGGATTATATCCAGCGGCTGGGCGCCACCGCGATCTGGGTCGGGCCGATTTTCAAGAACAAGCCAGTGCAAGGCGCGCCGGGCCAGGAATCGGCCGGCTATCACGGCTATTGGATCACCGATTTCACGCAGGTCGACCCGCATTTCGGCACTAACGCTGATTTCAAGGCTCTGGTCGATGCAGCGCACGCGCGTGGGATGAAGGTCTATATGGACATCATCGCAAATCATACTGCGGATGTTATCAAATACCGTGAATGTATTCCCGATCGCAATTGTGCTTATCGGCCGAAAGCCGATTATCCTTTTTCACGACGTGGCGGGGTAAGCGGGGCCTCGATCAATCCGGGTTTTGGCGGCGATGCAGTGCGTACGACGAACAACTTTGCCACGCTGATCGATCCGACATTTGCCTATACGCCCTATCTGCCCACGGGCGAAGAACATGCCAAAACGCCCGACTGGTTGAATGACATGACGCTTTATCACAATCGCGGTGATTCAGTCTGGGTCGGCGAAAGTGTGATTTACGGCGATTTTTCCGGGCTGGATGATCTTGCGACCGAAAATCCCAAGGTCGTGGCCGGCATGATCGAAATTTTCGGGAGCTGGATCGATCAATTCGGCGTCGATGGCTTTCGCATCGACACGGCCAAACATGTGAACCCCGAATTCTGGCAGGCGTTCGTTCCCGCGATGCAGGCACGCGCCAGAGCGAAGGGAATCACGAATTTTCACATCTTCGGCGAAGTGGCGACTGGCGAATTCGACCCCGCGCTGCTCGCACGCTCGACGCGGGTCGACAAATTGCCTGCCGTACTCGATTTTGCCTTTGCGGTCAGCGTGGCCAAGGCGGTCGCCGAAGGGAAAGGGACTGGCATCCTTGCCGAGCTGTTTGCCGATGACGCGCTTTATGAGGGTGGCGCGGATGCCGCACGGACGTTGCCGACCTTCCTCGGCAACCACGACGCGGGTCGCTTTTCGACCTTTGTGCGGCAACTGAGCCCGAAGGCTGACGCCGTCGAGCAGCTTGCGCGCGTGAAGCTTGCGCACGCGATGCTGCTGACGCTGCGCGGCGTGCCGACGATTTATTCAGGCGATGAACAGGGGTTTGTCGGCGACGGCGGCGATCAGGACGCGCGCGAGGATATGTTCCCCTCCAAAGTCGCGATCTACAACGACAATGCGTTGCTGGGCACCAAAGCAACCACCGCGCAGTCGAATTTCGACGAACAACATCCGCTGTTCCGGCTGATCGCCGACCTCGCGCGGGTGCGCCTGGCCCACTCGGCGCTGACGCATGGGCGCACGGTCGTGCGCGCTGCTGGAACTGAGCCGGGGTTGTTCGCGGTGTCGCGGATCGACTCGGCGCGCGGTGAGGAAGTGCTGTTGTTCTTCAACACGAGCACCAAGCCGGTGAGCGCCAATGTTGCGATCGACCCGACGACCGTGCGGCTGTCCGCACTTTATGGGGCTTGCCCGACCGCCCCCGTGGCCCCGGGCAGTGTCGCGGTTGCGCTCGCTCCGCTCGATTTCGCGATCTGCAAGGCGGAGGCACGCTGATGACCGACGCGCTCGCCCGTCAGGCCGCCCCCCGGCTGTCGCGCGAATGGTGGCGCGGGGCGGTGATTTATCAAGTCTATCCGCGCAGCTTTGCCGATTCGAATGGCGACGGCATTGGCGATCTGCCCGGCATTACCGCACGGCTCGATCATATCGCGTCGTTGGGCGTCGATGCCGTGTGGCTGTCGCCGTTCTTCCCCTCGCCGATGAAGGATTTCGGTTATGACGTGAGCGATTATTGCGACGTCGATCCGATTTTCGGCACGCTCGCCGATTTCGATGCGCTGGTCGCGCGTGCCCATGCACTTGGGCTGAAGATCATTATCGATCAGGTTTATGCGCATACCTCCGACGCGCATCGCTGGTTTGCGGAAAGCCGCGCGGACCGCGCCAATGCCAAGGCCGACTGGTATGTCTGGGCCGATCCCAAGCCCGATGGGTCGCCGCCCAGCAACTGGCAATCGGTGTTTGGCGGCCCCGCCTGGACCTGGGATGCGCGGCGTGGCCAATATTACATGCACAATTTCCTGAGCAGCCAACCGCAGCTCAACTGCCACCATCCCGAGGTGCAGCAAGCGCTGCTCAATACGGCGGCCTTCTGGCTTGACCGGGGGGTCGACGGGTTCCGGGTGGATGCGATAAATTTTGCGATGCATGACCCGGCGCTGACCGACAATCCGCCCGCGCCGCCGGGCAATGGCGCGCGAACGCGCCCGTTCGATTTCCAGCTGCACATTCACAATCAATCGCACCCGGACATCCCGCTGTTCATCGAACGGCTGCGTGCGTTGCTCGACAGCTATGGCGACCGGTTTACCGTCGCCGAAGTTGGCGGGGCGGACAATGACCGCGAAATGAAGGCGTTTACCGCGGCGAATCGGCGATTCAATTCAGCCTATGGCTTTGATTTCCTTTATGCTGATCAGCTGACGCCGGGCTTGGTGCGCGAAACGGCTGAGCGCTGGCCGGATGCGCCCGATATTGGCTGGCCAAGCTGGGCGTTTTCCAATCACGATGCGCCACGCGCCGTCTCACGCTGGGCGCCGCCGGGCACGCGCGACGCTTATGCCCGCATGGCGATGCTGCTGCTGCTATGCCTGCGCGGCGACGTGTTCCTTTATCAGGGCGAGGAGCTTGGCCTGTCGCAGGTCGAGATTGGGTTCGACGATCTGAAAGACCCGGAGGCAATCGCCAATTGGCCGCTGACGCTGG
>DHHS01000152.1 GCA_002403415.1 Sphingomonas sp. UBA4766
GTCGAGCGCTATATCGGTCCCGATGCGACGATCACGCTTGATTTCGCACTCGCCCGGCTGACCGGGGTAATCGACAAGCTGATCGTTTATCCGGCGCGGATGCAGCGCAATCTCGACCGAATGGGCGGGCTGGTCCATTCGCAGCGCGTGCTGCTCGCGCTGACGCAAGCCGGGCTCAGCCGCGAGGACAGCTACCGGCTGGTGCAGCGGGGCGCCATGAAAGTTTGGGAGTCGGACGGCGCGCTGTCGCTGTGCGATTTGCTAAAGGCCGATCCTGAGGTGACCGCCGCGCTAAGCCCCACCGCGATCGAGGAAAAGTTCGACCTTGGCTACCACTTCCGCCACATCGACACGGTCTTCGCACGTGTGTTCGGCCTGGCGGGGTAAGCCCCCGCCGCCGGGCATTTACGCGAAGGGCCCCTCTTTGAACTGGGCGAGCACACCGCTGCGAATCTCGCGCCAATTCGCCATCCGCCAGCGATCGGGCGATTCGATCCCGACAATCGGATCGCGACCTGGCGGCGATACGCGCCAGGGCAACGCCTGTTTCGTGACGATGCAGTAAAAGGGACAAACGGGCGGCTTGCTGGGGTCACCCTCCGGATCATCAAGCACCACGGCCAGCCGGTCGCTCGCCAGGCGCACCATCGAACCGACCGGGAAAATGCCGATCATGCCCGAAAACACGCTCAGGATCTGAATGTCGAACTGGCCGGGCTGCTCGGTCATCATCTCGATCGCTTCTGCCGGCGAAAGTGCCGAACCATAGGGGCGCTCGGACGTCACCGTATCATATGTATCACAAATCGCGGCCATGCGCGCATAGGTGGAGATGCTGTTCCCCTCCTTGAAATCGGGATAGCCGGTGCCGTCGAGCCGCTCATGATGGTGCAGCACCACATCGAGCACCAGGTCGGGCAAGCGTTCATCGCCACCGATCAAAATGTCATGGCCCAGCTCGCAATGGGTGCGCATCACCGCTGTCTCTTCGGCGGTAAGTGGGCCGGGCTTGTCGAGCAGCGACGTCGGCACCCGTGCCTTGCCCACATCATGCAACAGACCCGCAAGCCCGATATTGTGGTGCATCGTGGGATCAAGCTTTAACCGCCGCGCGAGATTGATCATCAACCCGCAAACGGCCACCGAATGGACGTAGGTGTGTTCGTGGCGGTCGCGCATCCGCGTGACGCCCATGATCGCACCGGGGTGCCGCTCGACCGACGCGGTGATCCCGCTCACCATCGGCCATAGCGAGGCGACATTGATGTTGCGGCCAAAGCGAACATCTTCAAACGTCGCGGCAATTTGCTCCTTTGCCACCGACACCAGCTCGCGCGCGCGGCTACGCTCCTGCGCGACCGACGCGCGACGCGCACCGAGGTGCAGCGCGGCCGGCCCCAGGCTGGGCTTTGGTGTTGCGCGCCCGAACGTGGGGCCGCCGGTCCCCGGCACCCGCCAATCCCCCTGCAGCAACGAATCGTCGCGGCGACCATCCCGATTGCTGAAATCCACCTGAAATTCCTCCGCTGCGCCCGACGCCATCCCTGGGCTCGACAATGCGGCAGTGACCCTATTTTTTTCGTTAACGACCCGGGGGTTGACCGGTCCGAAATGCACGAAATGCAACCACGATTTCGTGTAACAAAATTGCGAAATGATGGAATAATTCCAATCTCTCGCTTACCGGAAATAACCGGCAATTGGAGTGTTCATCATGCGCTATGTCGATGCTATCGGCAGTCTGTCGCTCACGGCTGCCGCGCTTTTGCTGGTGGCGGGGGTTCTCGCCCTCTAATCCACGCAGCCGTCCGCCCCTTTTATCCAAAAGGGGCGGCCTAGCGCGCCGATTTCAGCCGCCAAGCGCGGCTTTAACCTTTTGAAAAAAGCCGCTGGTTTGCGGGCATTCTTGCCCCGTTTCGGTGGCACGAAACGCCTCCAGCAATTCGCGCTGTTTGGCGCTGAGCTTCGTCGGCGTTTCGACTTCGATTCGCACGACCAGATCGCCGCGCCCGCGTCCCTGCAACACCGGCATCCCCGCGCCGCGCTGACGCAGTTCACGGCCCGACTGCATGCCCGGCGCGATGCGGATCTCGTGATGCTCGCCGTCAAGCCCGGGAATAGTCACCGTCCCGCCCAGCGCCGCTGTCGTAAAGCTGATGGGGGTCCGCGCGTAAAGCGTAGTCCCCTCGCGTTCGAAAATCGCATGGCGGGCGATGTGAAGGAAAATATAGAGGTCGCCCGCAGGGGCACCGCGCATCCCCGCCTCACCCTCACCGGTCAGCCGCACGCGCGTGCCCTCATCCACGCCCGCCGGGATGTTGACGGTCAGCGTCTTGGTCTTGTCGACACGCCCCTCGCCCCGGCAATTGGAGCAGGGATCGGTAATCACCTGACCCATGCCGTGACAGGCAGGACAAGTGCGCTCGACCACGAAAAAGCCCTGCTGCGCGCGCACCTTGCCCATGCCGCCACAGGTTTTGCACGTCTGCGCCGCCGTGCCCGACCGCGCACCCGATCCGCCGCACGGATCGCACACACCTGACACGTCAACGGTAATCTCGCGCGAAATGCCGTGAAAGGCATCGTCGAGCGTGATTTCCATGTCATAGCGCAAATCGGCGCCGCGCTGGGCAGAGGGCCGCCCGCCACCGCCGCGCCCGCCCATAAATTCGCCGAAGATGTTTTCGAAAATATCGCTGAACCCGCCGAAATCCTGCGGCCCGGCGCCTGCCCCTTGCTGGAACGCAGCATGGCCGAACCGGTCGTAAGCGGCGCGCTTCTGCGGATCTTTCAGACAGTCATAGGCTTCGCTGATCGCCTTGAAGCGGGCTTCTGCCGCCGCATCACCGGGGTTGCGATCGGGGTGCCAGCGCATCGCAAGCTTGCGATAGGATGATTTGAGCGTTGCCTCATCAGCACCGCGATCACATTCCAGCAATTCATAATAGTCGGTCTGGGTGGTCATTCATGGCCCCCGCTTGGCCACGCCGTCCCCCCCGGACCCGATCCGACGGGGGACAGCGCGGCCACGCTGTCAGATGTTACGCCTTGGTGTCGTCCACTTCGGAAAATTCGGCGTCGACCACATCTTCCTTCGGTGCATCGGCGGCGGCATCGGCGGGCCCGTTTGCGCCCTGAGCGTCGGCCTGAGCCTGCTTTTCGTAAATCGCCTGGCCCAGCTTCATCGCGGCCTGTTGCAGCGCGCCTGATTTCGCCTTCATCGCATCGGCATCGCCGCTCTCGACCGCTGCCTTGGCCTCTGCCACGGCGGTCTCGATCTCGGATTTAAGCCCGCTATCGATCTTGTCGCCATGCTCGACCAATTGCCGGTCGGTCTGGTGGATCAGGCTTTCAGCCGTATTTTTCGCTTCGGCGGCGTCGCGGCGCTTCTTGTCGTCCTCGGCAAAGCGTTCGGCGTCGCGCACCATCTGCTCGATATCGGCGTCGGACAAGCCACCCGATGCCTGGATGCGGATCTGCT
>DHHS01000153.1 GCA_002403415.1 Sphingomonas sp. UBA4766
GTGACGGCGGGTGTTTCGACCGGCGGGGATCGTGAGGTGCTGAACGCCCAGATTTCGGGCAACACGATCAACGCCGGCCTCACCACAAACATCCGGGTCCGGGCATTGTCCAATTCGACCGCAAGCGGCGACGCCGACTTCAACCTGCGCGGCTACACCGGCGGCGCGACCGATACAGCGGCCGTCGCGACTTACCTCAGCGGTCAGAACGGCGGCACAACGGCAAGTGCAGCGCTACTTGGCGGAAACAACACCGGATCGTTCAACAACACCCCCGGCGGCGCTGCGCCGACCCAGCCCGGAACGCCCGCGTCGCCGCAGTTGGCGCTTGCCGAACTCCCCGCCGCACCGAACGGCAATTTCGATGCAGGATCGAACCAGTTTGACTATGGCGCCGCACCGCTCGCACTCATCCGCGAAACACTGGGGAACCTTACCGGGCCGTTTGGCGATGGGGTTCGCAACAACTATATCGAGGTTCAGATCGCTCCCGACGGTACCATTCTGGGCACATCACAAAGCCCAGTATTCCAGACCCAGTTTATCGATCCGGCCGCCGTCCTGACCCCGGAAACGATCGCCTTGCTGACACCGCCGTCGGTCGAGCTTACCCCGCTGGTCGCGGCACAAACCGCAACGCTTGACGAGGCGACACTCGACCAGATTGTAGAAGCCGCCATTGCACGCTGGATCGCGGCTGGCGCGACCGAGGCACAGGTCGCCGCGCTGCGTTCCGTTGATTTCAGCATCAGCAACCTGCCGGGCATCCATTTGGGCAGTGCCACCCCCGGCGGGATCACAATCGACAGCGACGGCGCGGGATTTGGCTGGTTCATTGACACAACACCGGGCGACGATGTCGAATTTGCTGGCACTGGCACCGCGCGCGCCGGGCTGGAGGGTGGCGCGGCGACCCGGATCGATTTGCTGACGGTCGTACTACACGAGCTTGGCCATACGATCGGGCTGGAGGACACATATCTGTCGAGCGATCGCGAAAATCTGCTCTATGGCTATATCACGCCGGGCGAGCGGCGCTTGCCTGCAGTGGGTCAGGCGATTGGCGCACGGCCCGGCAGTGTCACGGCAGAGGCTTTTGCGCTGGCGCCCACGCTGATCGGGAGCCTGCCCGCCGGGAAAGCGGTTGAAATCAGCTTTGACTCAACGGTCAACGCGGCATCCAACCAGGTCATTACGCATCCGTCCTCTGCATCGACGATTTCGGGCACCAATTTCGCGAATGTCACCTCGAACACCCAAACGCTCGTCATCGACACGCTGACGCTGAGCGGGCGGGTGTTCCTCGACGCCAATCGCGACGGCACCCGGAACGGCGCCGAGACCGGGGTGAATGCGGTGGCGCTCACGCTGTTTGCCGATACCGACAATAATGGCGTGTTTACTTCGGGTACCGATGTTCAGCTCGCCACGGCCACCACCGGCGCGACCGGCATATATGAATTCCTAAATCTTGCCCCGGGCAATTACATCGTTCGGGTCGATGCTGGTAACTTCACGGGCGCAGGCGCGCTGGTGGGACGCGTGGCGACGGTGTTCGCGGGCGACCCCGACAATAACGTCGCCAACGACAGCAATGCTGCGGCACTGAGCGGTGGCATCTCCACAACGCAGGCGATTACACTTGCCTATAACAGCGAGCCGACGGCAGGAATTGGCAATGACGTGAACGCGACGCTCGACCTAGGCTTCCTTGTCCCCAATACCGCGCCCAACTACACGTCGACAGCGCCACAACAGAGCTTTACCGAAAATGGGTTGTTCACCCTGATCACGACATCGGTAACGCTAAGCGATGATCAAACTAACTTTAGCGGCGGCACATTGACGGTGCAGATCGCAACCGGCGCAACATCGGGCGACGAATTGCGCATTCGCCCGGCCGAAGCTCCATCGTTCGGAATCGAGGTAGTCGGGACGAACGTCAGATTTAATGGGACACAGATCGGCACGATTGCCGCATCGACAACCACAAGCTTCATCATCGCGCTCAATGCGAATGCCACGATCAACGCCGTCAGCGCGCTCACGCAGGCGTTCGAGTATCGCAGCACATCCGATAACCCAACCAATACCAACCGCGTCGTGACCTATACGCTGCAGGACGGTCAGGGAACATTGGGCGGCGGCGCCGACACCACCACGCTGACCCGGACGATCACCGTTGTGCCGGTTGACGATGCGCCGATTGCGGGCGCCGATAATGGGACTGTCAACGCCAGCGCGACCACGTCAATCGCCGTGCTGGCTAACGACAGCGATGTCGATGGCCCGACGCCCAGCATCGCGACCATCAACGGCGTTGCACTCGCGGTCGGGGCATCGACAACGCTGGCATCGGGAGCGGTAGTCACGCGCAATGCCGATGGCACAATTGGCTATAACCCCAATGGCGCGTTCGACTTCCTGGTTTCAGCGGCAACCGCCGCTGGAACCGGCGCTGCCAATGCACAGGCGGTTGACAGCTTCCAATACGCGCTTGCAGGCGGCGGCACCGCGACGGTTTCCGTTACGGTCAACGGCGTGGACGGCCCTGGCGATCAGCTTCGCGGCAACACGGGCAATAACACGATTACCGGGACCAACGGCGTCGATTTCTTCAACCTGTCGCAAGGGGGCAACGACACAGTATCGGGCGGCTCGAGCAACGACGCCTTTTACTTTGGCGCGGCATTTGCGGCGGGCGATACAGTCGATGGCGGCGACGGCACCAACGATCAAGTCGCGCTGCAAGGCAATTACAACGACTTAACTTTTGCGGCCAACGCGTTTACCAATGTCGAAGTGCTGGCGCTTCTATCGAGAACGATCAACACATTTGGCGGCGGCGCTGGTTCCGCGTTCGCGTACAACCTGACCTTCACCGACGCAAATGTCGCTGCGGGGCAACAGCTTACCATTTTTGCCGGCAGTCTGGTGGCCGGTGAAAACCTGATGGTGAACGCTGGTTCAGAAACGGATGGCTCTTACCGGATCTTTGCCGGTCAGGGGTCCGATACAATCGACACCGGCGCTGGTAATGATGGTGTATTTTTCGGCCCCGGCGCCTTCAATACAGGAACCGATTTCATCAACACTGGTGCGGGGACGAACGATCAGGTTGCCCTCGATGGCAATTATACTTTCACAGTCGGCGACCTGAACTTCCGAAATGTCGAAGTATTGTCGCTTTTCCGCGGCATTGATGGTGATCTTGGCAATTATAATCTGACATTCTCTGGCACTCTCGTCGGTTCAGGTCAAACGTTCACAGTGTTCGCGCTTCCTGTGATTACCAATCTCACCCTTGATGCGTCATCAGAAACCACTGGCAATTACAGGATCATTGCGGGTTCAGGTAATGACACCATCAGCACTGGTGGTGGCAGTGATTCAATCTTTGGCGGGCTTGGCGGGGACATTATGGACGCCGGGTCAGGCAGTGACACGTTTGTGTATAATGGAGTGAGCGAATCGACCGGCAACAGTATCGACCGCATCATCGGCTTTGTGTCGGGCAGCGACCGGTTTGACCTTGCCCACACCGTCACCGGCATTGCCGCGTCTGTCACCACAGGTAGCCTGTCCACCGCAAGCTTTAACACGGACCTTGCCGCCGCCATTGGCGCGGGCCAGCTCGGTGTAGGTCAGGCGGTACTGTTCACGGCCTCGTCCGGAACACGCGCCGGGCAAACCTTTGTGGTGGTCGATGCGAACGGTATCGCAGGATATCAGTCAGATAGCGATTATGTGATCCAGCTTAGCAACCCGCCTGCTTCCCTGACCGTCGCCGACTTTATCTGATCGCAGCCGCAGCGAGCTGGTGGGCTTAGCAGATAGAGGGAGTCGCCATGCCGCGCTATGAAATCGACGGGAAGACGCCACTGCTCGACCCCGAGGGCGTGTGGATCGCGCCCAGCGCCGATGTGATCGGCGACGTCCGTCTGGGCGCACACGCCAGCGTGTGGTTCGGAGCAGTCATTCGCGGCGACAACACGCCGATCATCGTCGGCGCGCGCAGCAATGTACAGGAAGGGGCGATGCTCCATTCCGACCCCGGCGCGCCGCTGACCATCGGGGAGGCTTGCACCATCGGCCATCACGCGATCCTGCACGGCTGCACGGTGGAGGATCTGGTGTTGATCGGCATGGGTGCGATCGTGCTGAACCGGGCGTTGATCGGCACAGGGTCGATCGTGGGCGCAGGCGCGCTAGTGACCGAGGGGAAAGTGTTTCCCCCCAACAGCCTCATCGTCGGCAGCCCGGCGCGGATAGCGCGCACACTCGACGAAACGGCGCAGGCGATGCTGCGCGCGTCCGCCGACCATTATGTCGCCAAGAGCCTCGCCTGCGCGACCGGGCTGCGCCGGGTCGACTAACTTCCCGCCAGCCACGCCGCGACGGCGGGGCGGAGCCGGTCGGCAGCCGCCTTGCGCGCGGCGATCGTTGTCAGCGCGCGCTTTACCCCACCGCGTGACGCCTCAGGCAGGTTCGCTTCGGCAAAGGCCGTGATCTTCGCGGGCATAGCCGGATTGTTCGACCGCGCGCCAAGTGCCGGGATAAAGCCCGCGCGCGTGCTCGTTTCCAACAGACCATTGACGAGATCGAGATTGGCGACCGCAAAGTCAAACGCCATGTCGGGGTGCCGCCCGGAAATGGCGACCAGCAATTCAGCCCGCTGCGGCGCGGTAAAGTCGCTTGCCTTCACCAGGCCCAGCGCGCGTTCGGCAAGCCGCGCATCACGCGCTGTACCCAGCAGGCGGATATAGCCGTTTTTCGCGACCGGATTATTGGTGCCGCGGGTAATGGCGAGCAACGCTTCCCATTCCTCGGGCGTCGCATTTGCGGCATAGGTGATGAGGATTGGCTGGCGGATCGCGGGCGGTATCGCATTGGGATCGGTCGCGAGGGCCGCGACATACCGTCGCGCCTGCGCCGCCACCTCTGCGTCTCCCGCCAACCCCAGCCGGGAGACGAGCGTTTCGCGCAGATTTGTGACGATCGGCGCTTCGTCCGCGCCTGCGGCATAGCCCACCCGCTGCATCACCGGCGCGAGCAGGGTCGCGGTGCGCGCGCGCAGCGGCGCTTCCAGCTCGGTCTGCGCGAAAAACCCTGCGAGACCGCCAATATCATCGGCGATCATGTCCCATTCGAGCGGGCTGGCGTCCGGCGTGACGGCGGCGACCAGCTCAAAATACCGCGCCAGACTCTGATCGCCCGAGGCTGCCAGTGCGAAATCATCGCCCAGCGTGCCCAGCCGGTCGGCCAGCGCCAATTTGGCATAATCACGCACCAGCGCGGCATGGCTCGCATCATCATATTGCACGCGGACATAACTGCCCTTGCCCTGATTGACGACGACCGGACCACAGCCCGCAACGGTCACGCCATAGGGCTTGTCCGACTTGACAAGCGTGGTCGTCACCGGATTGCCGACGGTGCCAATTTTCAGCGGCACAGTCCAAAGTTGCGGCTGTTTGGACGCCGCATCAAGCCCGAACCGCCCTTGCTCCAGCGTAACGCGCGTCGCCCCGCCCTCGCACGCGGCACGTTGCACACGGATCAGCGGCACACCGCCTTGCAACGTGAAATCATGCGCGAAGCTTGCGACCGACCGCCCCGACGTGGACGACAGTTCGGCCCATAGCTGGTCGGTGACGGTGTTCCCATATTTATACTTCGCCATGTAGCGGCGAATGCCGTCGCGAAACGCGTCCGCTCCGACCGTCGATTCGATCATGCCGATCACCGCCTGACCCTTTTGATAGGTGATGCCGTCAAACGCTTCACCGATCTGGTCGACCGTTTCGACCTTGCGGATGATCGGGTGGGTCGCAGCGGTCGAATCGGCGCCCATCGCGCCTTCGCGATCCTGCGACACGGCCGTTTCGCGCGCCAGCCATTCGGGGTTCAGGTCGGCGCTCGCCTTATTTTCCATCCACGACGCAAATCCTTCGTTCAGCCACAGATCATCCCACCACCGCATGGTGACGAGATTGCCGAACCATTGATGCGCAATTTCATGCGCCACAGTGATGAAGATATTCTGCTTGCCACTGACGGTCGCACGCTTGGCGTCGAACAATACGGTTGGCTCGAAATAGAAAATCGCGCCCCAATTTTCCATTGCACCGAAAAACTGGCTGGAGCCCGGCGCCGCGATCATATCGAGCTTGGGCAGCGGATAAGGTTGACCGAAATAATCGTCATAATAGGTCAGCAGTCGCTTGGCAGAGACCAGCGCATAATCCCCCTGATCCACGACACCACGGCGCGTAATGATGCCGATTTCGGTCTTGCCCGCCATCACCGTCTTGCGCTCGACATCACCCATGCCGAGAAACAGGAGATAGGACGACATCACCGGTGTTTCGGCAAAGCTGTAGAGCTTGCGGCCATCAGCAAGGCGCGAGACGGTCGCGGGCATATTGGAATAGGCAAGCTGATTGGCGGGCGCGACGGCGGCGAGCCGGAACTTCGCCTTGAATGCTGGTTCGTCGAACATGGGGGCAAAACGGCGCGCGTCGGGCGCCTCGAATTGCGTCGCCAGCATCCGCGCGGGCGAGCCATCCGCATTCTTGTAATCAATCGCGAAGAACCCGGCGGCGGTATCGTTGATCTTGCCTGACCACGCAAAGCCCAGCCGGTGCTCCCCGCCCTTCAGCGGGCGCGGCGCGAGCAAGGTAATCCGCTGCGTCGCGGCATCAAGGCGATAGCGCACTGGCCGCCCGTCGAGCGTGGCGCGGGTGATGTTAAGGTCAGCAGCATTCAGCGTGATCGCGCGCGTGTTGGGCCGCACCCGCACGGTAATCGTCTCAGTGCCGGTAAAGGTCTTGGCCTGCGCATTGGGATCGACGCGGATGTCGTAGAGCACCGGCGTCACGCTGTTCGGCAATTGGCCCGTTGCCAGTGCAGGCGTTGAAACCGATGCGAGCAGCGCCGCGCCGCTGCCAAAACCAATCGCCCACCGCCCCAATTTACGCATCAACACAATCCTTGATCCTAATATACGAAATATTATTTCAGCTCTTTTTAAGCGATTTGGCGTCCTAGGCAACCGGCAACCGCTGGACAGCGAGGCGGGTTTCGCTAAACAAAACGCTATGAGCTTGCCACCTCTTTTCGATCGCCTGCGCCTGCCCGTCATCGGGTCACCGCTGTTCATCATTTCCGGACCGGACCTGGTCATTGCCCAGTGCAAAGCGGGGATCGTCGGGTCGTTCCCGGCGCTGAACGCGCGGCCGCAGGCGTTGCTCGACGAATGGCTGCACCAAATTACCGAGGAATTGTCGACTTGGAACCGCGCCAATCCCGACCGGCCAGCGGCCCCCTTTGCTGTTAATCAGATTGTCCATCGCTCAAATGACCGGCTGGAAGCCGATTTGGCGACGTGCGCCAAATGGCAAGTGCCGATCATCATCACCTCGCTCGGCGCGCGAGAGGATTTGAACACCGCCGTGCACGGCTGGGGCGGCATCACGCTCCACGACATCATCGACGACCGGTTCGCGCGCAAGGCGATCGAAAAGGGCGCCGATGGCCTGATCGCCGTGGCGGCGGGTGCTGGCGGCCATGCCGGGCGTTTATCACCCTTCGCGCTGATCCAGGAAATCCGCCAGTGGTTCGACGGGCCGCTCGCCCTGTCCGGTTCGATCGCGAGCGGCGATGCGGTGCTCGCCGCGCAAGCAATGGGTGCAGACCTTGCCTATATCGGCTCTGCCTTCATTGCGACCGAAGAGGCAAATGCCCAGCCCGCTTACAAGGAGTCGATTGTCGCCTCCAAGGCCGCCGATATTGTCTATTCTAACCTGTTCACCGGCGTGCACGGCAACTACCTGCGCTCGTCGATCGAGGCGGCCGGGCTTGACCCCGACAATCTGCCCGAGGGCGATTTGAGCACGATGAACTTTGGCGGCAATGCCGGGGCAAAAGCGTGGCGCGACATCTGGGGCTCGGGCCAAGGGATTGGCGTGATCGACCATGTCGGCACCGTCGCTGAACTGGTCGACCGGATCGCGAGCGAATATCGGGCCGCCGCCGCGCGGCTTGCTCCTGTAATCGCTGCTTAGAGCGACACCATCAACCGTTCGAGGATCGCGCGCGCCGGGCTTGGCACCGGACCGTCGAGCTGATCGGCATCAAGCCGTGCGGTCCGCCGGAACAGGTCGATGCTGGCGTTTACGAGCGCTCGTGCCTGATCGGGCATATCCGCAATCACCCCGGGGTCGCTGTGCGGCGGTGCGCCCAGCCGTCGCGACGGGTCGAGCGCGTCGGACGCACTCATCTCGCCCGCTTCCACCGCGCGCTGGGTGAGCAGCCAGGCGATGACGTGCATCAACCGGGTCGTGACCTTCAACGATTCGCAGGAAAAGGCGACGCGCGCCATTGGTGCCATCGCATCACGCTCCTGCCGCCCGCCCTCGTCAAAATAGGCGCGCGCTTCATCCGCGAGCAGCATCGCCTCGGTATACAACGCATCGACCAACCGGCGGTGCAAGCGTGGACTTTCCCGATCTAGACTCATCCCACCCACTTGCCAGAATCTTGGGCGGCGGGAAATGCTCGAAGACAGCCGCCCCGTCCCAAAGCGGCGCGATCACGCGATGATATCGGGGATAAGCTGATCCTCCAGAAAGGCCATTTCGTCGCGCAGCCGCAACTTTCGCTTCTTCAACCGGGCGAGTTGCAATTGGTCGGTCGAATTCTGCTCAAACAACGCCGAAATCGCCGCATCAAGGTCGCGGTGCTCGATCTTCAAAATCTCGATCCGCTTTGCGATCTGGCGCTCGTCCATGGTCCCGCCCCTGCCGGTCGGAACCCTCTTAGCAAGCCCGCCCTCAAACGCGAACCCCAAAGGTGCATCGCCGCCGCCTGGCGCAAATTTTGGC
>DHHS01000160.1:0-5871 GCA_002403415.1 Sphingomonas sp. UBA4766
TCGTTCCTCCATTTGTCACGGATCGACGTGCATGTCGGCGAACATATTACGCAGGGCGAACAGATTGGCGCAGTGGGCATGACTGGCCGGGCGACAGGGCCGCATCTCCACTGGAGCTTGAAATGGCGCGACCGACGCATCGATCCGCTACTGCTCGCCGGGCCAATGCCAGCGGCGCGGTGACCGCGCAAGGCGCGAGCCGGTGTTACCCGATGCGGCGCGCGCGCACCGCGCGGCTGCCATAACTCATCAAATAACCGCCAAGCGATCCTTTGGTAATCCGCACCTCGACGCCCGATACCGGTGGGACAAAAGTTGCCTCCGTGGTTTGCCAGATGCCGATCCCCTGCACCGCGACCACGAAAAACTGCCCGGCTGGGCGAACACTTTGCACAGTGCCCTTCAACTCGACCGGATCGGGCGTCCGGCTTAATGAAAGCACCGGATCATCCTTGCGCGCGCGACCGAACTGGCGTCGGCGCTCCTTGGTCAAGGTATCCCGGTCCACAACAACCACGTCGCGCGACTGTACCGAGGCATCGAACGCCGCGACGGCTTTGTCAAAACAGGCAAGCCGCTGCCCGTCATCCTTGACCGATCGACATGCCGACACGGCCGCAAGCGCCTTTGGCTGGGGTCCTTGTTGCGCCCACGCCATGGTGGCGACGCCAAGTGCCGACAGTGTCGCTGCAGCGCTGCAAAGGCGCATAAGTTTCCCCCGGACCCAAAAGGACGACACCTTCGTGCCAACGGACGTCGCGATACGCAATAGATGCAAATATGCAACAATTTCGAAAAAACACCGCCGCGGATGGAGCGAGATGTTGATTCCGCTTGGTCCGCAGTGCGAGACTTTCGCCAACCGGCTGACACGTAAGCTGGAATGGCAAAGGGGTTTGCATCAATGAGGAAATATTTTCGTCTGCTCCTGGTGAGCACCACGATGACCATGGCGACGGCGATTGCCGCGCCTGCATGGGCTCAAGCTGCGCCGGCCGAGGATACGCCAGCTGAATCCGCCGAAGGTGCCCAGGATGACGTTGTCGTCACAGGATCGCGCATCGGCCGTCCGGACCTTTCGCTGTCGAGCCCGGTCGCAGTCATTTCTGCAACCGAAATTCAGTTGCGCCAGCCATCGTCGATCGAACAGGTGCTGCGCCAACTTCCCGGCTCGTCGGCCGGCATTGGTCAGCAGGTGAACAACGGCCAGGGCGGCGTGGCTTCGTTCAACCTGCGCGGCCTTGGCACTAACCGCAACCTCGTGCTGCTGAACAACCGTCGTGTTGTGCCGTCAACCTTGGGCAATGTCGTCGATCTAAACATCATTCCGGTTGCACTGCTTGAGCGCGTCGATACGCTGACCGGCGGTGCGGTGACCTCTTATGGCGCCGACGCGGTGGCCGGTCTGGTCAACTTCGTCACGCGCCAGAATTTTGAGGGCATTGACGTTTCGGCCAATTACGGGGTCACCGAACGTGGCGATGGCCAGAATTACCGCATCGACCTGACCACCGGCGCCAATTTCGCCGAAGGCCGCGGCAATGTGGTGCTGGGCCTCAGCTATACCAATGTGCGCCCCGTGCTGCAGGGCGATCGGGATATCGGTCTGGTTTCGCGTCAGTCGACTTGTACGGCCGCACAGAATGCGGCGACCGGCGGTTGCGCCGCCGCACGGGTCGGCGGTGAACAGGGTTCGCAAACGGCGGTGCCTGCGTCGCTGTTCTTGCCGCTGCCGACAACGGGGCCATTCGCGGCCGGTGCTGCCTTTAACCCGGCAACCGGCACCATCACGCCCGGTTTTTCGAATTTCAACTTCAACCCGCTGAATCTGTTCCAGACACCACTGGACCGCTGGTCTATTTATGCGGCCTCGCGCTATGAATTCATCCCTAATGTGGAATTTTACACCGAAGGGACGTTTTCGCGGTCGCGCGTTCGCCAGGAACTGGCACCGACGGGCACTTTTACGAACCCGTTCCAAATTCCGCTCAACAACCAGTTCCTGACACCGACCCAACGCACGCAGCTCTGCGAGTTTGCTGGTCGGACCGATTGCCCGACAGCTATTGCAGCCGGGACGGAAATCACCGCGATCGTCGCCCGTCGATTTACCGAAACCGGCCCCCGCGTCGCGGTTTTTGAGACCAATTTGTTCCAGATCACCGCAGGCCTGCGTGGCAAGCTGACCGATACGCTGAAATGGGATGTCTTCGTCCAATATGGTGAAGCCAACCGGCGCAACACCAGTACCGGCACTGCCCTTTTCGAGCGCGTGCAACAGGGGCTTCGCAACTGCCCGACCGGTTCGGCGGCTGGCTGCGTCCCCATCAACATCTTTGGCGCCGAAGGAACTTTGTCGCCAGCCGCACTCGCGTTTGTCGGCGTGCCGACCAACACGTTCATCAATACCACTTTTGCAGACGTGCAGGGTGTAGTGAACGGTGATCTTGGGTTCGCGTTGCCATGGACCAACAAGCCGATCGCCGTCGCGTTGGGCGCTGAATATCGCCGGTATAGCGGCGGACAGTTCGGCGATCTTCCCTCCTCGACGCCAGGGGCAATTTTGGGTTCGGGCGGCGCGTTTGCATCAATCAACGGCAGCTATTTCTCCGGTGAAGTCTTCGGCGAGCTCAACGCGCCGATCATCAGCGATCGGCCGTTCTTCAATGAATTGACCGTGGAAGCCGGGTTCCGTTACGCTGATTACTCGAATTCGGGCGGCAACTGGACCTACAAGTTTGGTGGCAACTATTCGCCGATCCGGCAGGTCAAGTTCCGCGGCACTTATACCCGCGCGGTGCGTGCCCCTAATATCGGTGAATTGTTTGCACCCGTTACGACCGGTCTGAACAACCTCGCGGTTGATCCTTGTCAGGCCGCGCTTGGGACCGCCAATGCAACCACGGCGGCTATTTGCACCGCACAGCTTGCAGCCGTCGGTCAACCTGCAAGCCGCCTTGGCTCGATTCCAGCACCTATCGCCGGGCAGGTAAATGTCACCACGGGCGGCAACCCATTTGCCCGCCCCGAGGTCGCAACCACCTATACCGTTGGGTTGGTGGTGCAGCCGGGATCGTTCTTTGGCAATCTGTCGGTTTCGGTGGACTGGTATCAGATCGACATCACCGGCGCGATCACCGCGCCGACCGTCGGTGACGTGCTGAACGGGTGCTTTGGTCAAACGAACCCGACCGCGCCGAACTGCCTGTTGATCCGTCGCAATCCGCTGACCGGCGGGCTGAGCGGTGATCCGGCGTCAACTCAGGGCATTATTCTGCAGTCCTCCAACCTTGGTCGACTTCAGAACCGCGGCGTTGACTTTGGCGCAACCTATAGCCGCCGTTTTGGGGCCGTGAACCTGAACTGGCAGTTCCAGGGCAACTATACCGACCGCAGCCGGTTCCAGTCGAACCCAGCGAGCTTCATTCGCGAGTGCGTGGGCTTTTACAGCGTGAGCTGCGATCCGGTATTGCCGCAGTGGACTTGGAACCTGCGGACCACGGCATCGCTCGATGCGTTCGATTTCTCGCTGCTGTGGCGCCACATCAGCGGAACGAGCTATGAGCCGCGCACTGGCCCCACCCCGACCACCCCGCCTCCGGCCGGCACGGTTGGCAGCTTTGGTTCGACCGCACCGACCAGCATCGTCGGGGCCTATCGCACCATTCCGGCCTATAACTATCTCGATTTCGCCATGGGGGTTCAGGCAAGCAAAAACTTCCGGATTACGTTCGTGATCGACAATCTGCTCGGGCTGAACCCGCCCGATGTGGGGAACACGATCGGGACGACGGCCTTCAACAGCGGCAACACTTTCCCCTCGACCTATGATGCGATCGGTCGTCGCTTCACCGTGTCGGGTCGGGTAACCTTCTAAGCACGACACGTCGGTCGGAAACGACAAACGGGGCGGCCAGTCATTCGATTGGCCGCCCCAGTCTTTTGAGATAACCGGCGTTGCCGCCCATCAAACGACAGTCAGCCGCAACGCGCCGTCGCCGTCCTCCACCCGCACGGTCTGGCCATCACTGACCCCGCCCGACAGGATGAGATCGGCGAGCGGATCCTGCAAATAGCGCTGCACCGCGCGCTTGAGCGGCCGGGCACCATAAACCGGGTCATAGCCAATCCGCCCGAGCCACACCCGCGCACCTTCGCTCAGATCGACGGTGATCTTGCGATCTGCCAGTAGTTTGCCCACGCGCGCCACCTGCAAATCGACAATCGGCGCCATCTCGCTCTGCCCCAAACGATGGAACAGCACGATTTCGTCGAGCCGGTTGAGGAATTCGGGACGGAAATGGCCACGGACCACCTCCATCACTTGCGGCTCGACCGTGGCGACATCCTCACCATCGGCCAGGGCGGTCAGATACTGGCTGCCCAGATTGGACGTGAGCACAATGATCGTGTTGGTGAAGTCGACCGTGCGTCCCTGCCCATCGGTCAGACGGCCGTCATCAAGCACTTGGAGCAGGATGTTGAACACATCACCATGCGCTTTCTCAACCTCGTCGAACAGCACCACTTGATAGGGGCGCCGACGCACCGCTTCGGTTAGGACACCGCCCTCCTCATAACCAACATAGCCGGGCGGCGCGCCGATCAGCCGGGCAACCGCATGTTTTTCCATGAACTCGCTCATGTCGATCCGCACCATCGCGGCGGTATCATCGAACAGGAATTCGGCAAGCGCCTTGGTCAGCTCGGTCTTGCCCACCCCCGTAGGCCCCAGGAACAGGAACGAGCCGAGCGGCCGGTTGGGGTCCTGCAACCCCGCGCGCGCGCGCCGGACTGCGGTGGAGACGGCGCGCACCGCCTCTTTCTGGCCAATCACCCGGCGGCCCAGCGATTCCTCCATCTTGAGCAACTTCTCACGCTCGCCGGACAACATCCGCTCAACCGGGATGCCGGTCCAGCGCGCGACCACGCCGGCGATGTCGTCGGCGGTCACTTCCTCACGCAGCATCGCGCCCTTGGTGGCACCCGCAGCCTCGTCCAATTTGCGCTGAAGCTCCGGGATACGACCATAGGACAGCTCGCCCGCCCGGGCGAGGTCGCCTGCCCGCTGCGCCTGTTCAAGCTCCAGCCGGGCCGCGTCGAGCTGTTCCTTCAGCCGCGCCTCGGCCGAAATCTTGTCTTTTTCCGCCTGCCAGCGCTGGGTAAGCTCGCTTGATTGCTGCTCAAGATTGGCAAGTTCCCCCTCCAGCGTCGCCAGCCGGTCGCGCGATGCCGCATCGGTTTCGCGGCGCAGCGCCTCGCGCTCGATCTTGAGCTGAATGATCCGGCGATCGAGCCCCTCAATTTCCTCGGGCTTGCTCTCCACTTCCATGCGGATGCGGCTGGCCGCTTCGTCCATCAGATCGATCGCCTTGTCGGGCAGAAACCGGTCAGTGATATAGCGGTTCGACAGTGTGGCAGCCGCCACAATCGCCGCATCGGTGATCCGCACGCCGTGGTGCAGCTCGTATTTTTCCTTCAGGCCGCGCAGGATGCTGATCGTGTCGGGCACGGTGGGTTCGCCGACGAACACGGGCTGGAACCGCCGCTGGAGCGCGGGGTCCTTCTCAACATATTTGCGATACTCGTCGAGCGTGGTCGCGCCGATGCAATGCAGTTCGCCGCGCGCGAGTGCGGGTTTGAGCAGATTGCCCGCGTCCATCGCGCCCTCGGTCTTGCCGGCCCCAATCAACTGGTGCATTTCATCGATGAACAGCACGATCTGCCCCTCGGCGCCCTTCACCTCGTCGAGCACGCCCTTCAGCCGTTCCTCAAACTCGCCGCGATATTTGGCACCCGCGATCAGCGCGCCCATGTCGAGCGCCATCAGCTTGCGGTCCTTGAGCGTGTCGGGCACGTCACCATTGGCGA
>DHHS01000160.1:6092-19902 GCA_002403415.1 Sphingomonas sp. UBA4766
CCGCGATATTTGGCACCCGCGATCAGCGCGCCCATGTCGAGCGCCATCAGCTTGCGGTCCTTGAGCGTGTCGGGCACGTCACCATTGGCGATGCGCAACGCGAGTCCTTCGGCAATTGCGGTTTTGCCGACGCCGGGCTCACCGATCAGCACCGGGTTATTCTTGGTGCGCCGCGCGAGAATCTGGACGGTGCGGCGGATTTCCTCGTCGCGGCCGATGACGGGATCAAGCTTGCCGTCCCGTGCCGCCTGGGTCAGGTCACGAGCAAATTTCTTGAGCGCGTCATATTGGCCCTCGGCGCCCGCGCTGTCGGCGGTGCGGCCCCCGCGCAGGTCGCCGATCGCCTTGTTCAGCGCGTCCGCCTTCAAACCTGCCGCCGCCAGCGCTTTGCCGGCCGCCGTGGCCGGCGACAGCACGAGCGCGAGCAGCAACCGCTCGACGGTGACGAAGCTATCGCCCGCCTTGGTGGCAACTTGTTCGGCGGTGTCGAGCACACGCACACTGTCATTGTCGAGGCCGGGCTGCGCCTGCGCGCCGGAGCCGGAGACGGCGGGGATCTTCGCCAGAACCGCATCGGTTTCGGCCACGGCGCGCGCCGCATCGCCGCCCGCGGCCTTGATCAGCCCCGATGCCATGCCCTCATTATCCTCCAGCAACGCCTTCAGAATATGTTCGGGGGCAATCCGCTGATGGTTCATCCGGATCGCAACGGTAAGCGCGGATTGCAGGAAGCCGCGCGCGCGATCGGTGAATTTGTCGATGTTCATGGCCGCTCCTTTTGACTGCTTTGCACCGATATAGTGTTGCCGTTTTGCAACACAAGATTCAGCGCTTGGCTTGGCAACAGCAGGCCCGCTACATGATTACCAAAAGTGGCGAGAGGGGCGGCAATGCGGCGGATTCTGGTGCGGGGCGGCTGGGCGGTGGCGGCGTTGCTGGCGGCAATCGCGATGGGCCTCGCCGTGTGGGAACCGCTGGTGGCACGCCCCGCCAATGCCCCCCGGCCGCGCACCTATAACACGCGGATCGTGCGCGATCTTTACGGAGTGCCGCACATCTTTGGCATCAGCGATGCCGATGTCGCTTATGGCATCGCCTATGCCCATGCCGAGGATGATTTTGCGACGCTACAGCAAGTGGTTGCGATGACGCGGGGGCGCTTTGGCGCGATGGTGGGAGCAGACGGCGCGGGCGTTGATTTCGCGCTCCACTTCACCGGCGCACGCGACACGGTGGCGCGCGATTACGACAAGCAACCCGCCGATGTGCGCGCGCTGCTCGATGGCTATGCAGCCGGGCTGAACCGCTATGCGGATCAGCACCCGGACGAAGTCGCGCTGAAGAACCTGTTCCCGGTCGATGGCCGCGACATTGCGACAGGGTTTGTGCTGCGCTCGCCGTTTTTCTTTGGGCTCGATGCGGTGCTGGGCGCGCTGGCAAAGGATGGCCCCCTGCCGCGCGAGACGGCGGGTGCGAAACCCGACGTCGATAGCCCGCCAGCCCTCGCCCCCGGCGCACCCGAACCGCGCGCGAGCACCGAAAACGGGTCGAACGCCTTTGCCGTTGCACCCAAACGGTCGGCGGATGGCTTTACCCGGCTGGTGTCCAATTCGCATCAACCATGGCGCGGCCCGGTCGCCTGGTATGAACTGGTGGTGCACTCAAAGGCGGGTTGGGACTTTGCCGGCGCAACCTTCCCCGGTGCGCCCTATCCGCTGCTGGGCCACAACAAGACCCTGGGATGGACCAACACCGTCAATCGCCCCGATCTGATCGACCTTTACAAGCTGACGCTGGACACCGCCGCCAAGCGCTATCGCTATGACGGGCAATGGCGCGATCTGGAGGCAGAGCGGGTTTGGCTGCCGGTCAAGCTGTTCGGCCCGTTCATGCTGCCGGTGCCGCGCATGATTTACCGCGCGGTACAGGGGCCGGTGTTCATCAACAAAAGCGGCGCCTTTGCGATCCGCTATGGCGGCGCCGATCAGCTCCGCATGGTCGAGGAATATTACCGGCTGAACAAGGCGCGCGATTTTGCACAGTGGCAGCGCGCGCTGGCGATCCAGGGGGTGCCCGCAACCAATTTCATCTATGCCGATGCGGTTGGCAATGTCGCGCACATCTACAACGCGTCCTTCCCCAATCGGCGACCGGGATTTGATTACAAGACCGTGCTGGCGGGTGACACGTCGCGCAATTTCATGCCGGGCACGGTCGCATGGGGGGCGGTGCCCAAAAACATCAATCCCGGCTCCGGCTTTGTCATCAACGCCAACAATACGCCGTTCCATGCGTCGGGCGCTGGCTATGAGCTTGACCCGGCGGCATTTTCGCCGCTCCTCGGGATTGAAACTCACACGACCAATCGCGGCACCCGCTCGGTCGAGCTGCTGGGGGCCGATCCGTCGATCAGCGCCGCGGAGCTTTACGCGATCAAATTCGACACAACAGTCAGTCGCCGGAGCTGGGCGGCGAAATGGTTTGCCGCACTCGGTGCGGTTGACCCGCGCGGGGATGCGCAGATCGCGGCGGCAAAGGCGCTGCTGGCGCGCTGGGATTGGAATTTCGACGGGCGAGGGCGGGCGGACGCCCTGGCAGCGATCCTGCTCAGGGTCGGCAATCGCTGGCATTACCCAGCGAAAGACCCCGCCGATCCGGGCGCTGAACTGGCCAAGGCCGTCGGCTACCTGACTCGTTATTTCGGACGGATCGACCCACCGCTCGGGCACGTGCTCCGCCTGCGTCAAGGGGATGGGGTGCGCCGGGTTGACCTACCGCTCGACGGCGGGGCCGATGTTCTGCGCGCGACCGCCAACTGGGATGAGGATGTCGATGGCCGACTGGCGGTGAAACATGGCGACAGCTTCATCATGTTCATGGCGTGGGACCGCGCCGGGCGCGTGCGGTCACGCTCGATCCAGCCCTTTGGCGCGGCGACCACACGGCCGCAGTCAAAACATTATGCCGATCAGGCAGCGCTGTTTGCCGCCCATCGACTCAAGCCCGTGTGGTTCGACCCGGCCGAACTCGCCCCGCATGTCGAATCCGATTACCGCCCATGAACTGCCCGTAAGCCCGTTGCCAAGCCGGATGTGACCGTTATAGTCCACCATAGCACTGCCCTCCCCAGAAAGGATTTCACCCATGACGCTCAAGATGTTCGCCCGCGCGGGCGTGGCGCTTGCCGCCCTTGCCCTGCCGCTTGCCGCCGTGCACGCGCAGGAGGTAAAACCTGCGCCGGTTGCCGATCTCGTCAAGCGCGTCGACATTCCCTATCAGCGTTTCACGCTGCCCAATGGGCTGCGCGTCATCGTCCATACCGACCGCAAGGCGCCGGTGGTCGCGGTCAGCGTGTGGTATAATATCGGGTCGAAGTTCGAGCCGAAGGGCCGCACTGGCTTTGCCCATTTGTTCGAACATCTGATGTTCAACGGCAGCGAGAATGCGCCGGGCGATTTCTTTGAGCCGCTGAAGCAAGTCGGCGCGACCGACCTGAACGGGACCACCAATTACGACCGCACCAATTATTTCGAAACAGTGCCGACCGCCGCGCTTGAAAAGGCGTTGTTCCTCGAAAGCGACCGGATGGGTTATCTGCTCGGCGCGGTGACGCAGGAAGTGCTGGATGAGCAGCGTGGCGTGGTGCAGAATGAAAAGCGTCAGGGTGATAATCAACCCTATGGCCTGCGCCAGTATAAGCAGCTTGAGGGGCTGTTCCCCGCCGACCATCCCTATGGCCATTCGGTGATCGGGTCGCTCGCCGATCTTGATGCCGCCAGCCTTGACGATGTGAAAAACTGGTTCCGCAGCCACTATGGCCCGAACAATGCAGTGCTCGTGCTGGCGGGCGATGTTGATTTGGCGACGGCCAAAGCGCTCGTCACCAAATATTTCGGCAATATCAAGGCCGGGCCCAAGACCGAGCTGCCCGACGCCCCCATCCCCACACTCCCGGCGCCCAAAAGCGATGTGATCCACGACCGTGTCGGCGCGGCGCTGGTAACGCGGCAATGGGTCGTGCCGGGGCTGAATGACAAGGATGCCGCAGCACTTCAGGCGGGTGGATCGGTGCTGGGCGGGCTGTCAAGCGCGCGCCTCAACAATGCGCTGGTGCGGCAGGAAAAGCTCGCGATTCAGGTGAGCGCGGGCGTGCAATCGCTTGCGCAGCTCGGCATTTTCCAAGTCATCATGGTCGTGCGCCCCGGGGTTGACGTCGACGCCGCGAGCAAAAGGCTCGACGAACTCGTCGCAGACTTTATCAAGACCGGCCCGACGGCGGACGAGATTCAGCGCACCGTCACCAGCGCGGTGTCGCGCCGGATCAGCGGGCTGGAATCGGTCGGCGGCTTTGGCGGAAAAGCGGTCGCGCTGGCACAGGGGGAACTCTATTCGGCTGATCCCGGCTATTTCAAGAAGCAGCTGACTGCGCTGGCCGCGCAAACCCCGGACAGCGTGCGCGCCGCGATGCAGAAATGGCTGACGCGCCCCGTTTACAATCTGTCGATCTTGCCCGGCGCGCGCGAGGCGGCCAGCGACACCGCCGCCCCGCAAAAGCCGCTGGTGAGCCCGCCCGCGCTAAAGCCCGCCAATTCGCGCGCGGAAGCCGACCCAGCCGTCGGCCCGGTGGCCAATCTGGTGTTCCCAAAGGTGGAGCGCGCGCGCCTGACCAATGGCATCGAAGTGGTCTATGCCCAGCGCACCGCTGTCCCCGTCACCCGTGCACTGCTCAGCTTTGATGCGGGCGCGGTGGCGGACCCGGCCGACAAGCTGGGCCTGCAGCGATTGGCGCTGTCGATGCTGACCGAGGGCACGAAGACTCGCAATTCGATTGCGCTGGCCGAAGCGCGTGAACGGCTGGGCGCGGTGATCGGCACCGGGGCAAGCGCGGACCGCACCTTTCTGAGCGTTGAGGCGCCAAGCGCCAATGCCTATGGGGCGTTCGACCTTTTCGCCGATGTCGTGCGCCATCCCGCCTTTGCGCCCGAAGAAGTCGCCCGGCTGCGCACCACGCAATTGGCGGGCATTCGTCAGGAACTGACCAATCCCGGCGGGCTGGCAGGCCGCGTGCTGCCCCGCCTGATCTATGGCCCATCGCCCTATGCCAAGACCGGCAGCCAGAATGGCGATGCGGCCACCGTCGCCAAGCTGACCCGCGACGACCTTGTCGCCTTTCATCAGGCTTGGATCCGGCCCGACAAGGCCAAGCTGTTCATCGTCTCGGACCGACCGCTGGCCGAACTGCTTCCGTTGCTCGACCGCGAACTGGGTGATTGGGCAGTATCGGGCGTTGCAGGGGTGAAAGATTTGAGCACCGCGCCGGTTCAGTCCGCACCCAAGATCGTGCTGATCGACCGGCCCGATTCACCGCAATCGCTCATCACCGCCGGGCAGCTCACGCCGGTAAAGGGCAGCGACGATTTGCTCAATTACCGCACCGCCAATGATGTGCTGGGGGGCGGATTCCTGTCGCGGATCAACCTGGACCTGCGCGAGACCAAACATTGGTCTTACGGTGCAGGCGGTGGCTTTGCGCAGACCGAGCAGCTCGTCACCTATCGCATCAACGCGCCGGTCCAGGCCGACCGCACCGGCGATTCGATCAAGTCGCTCCAGACCGACTTGAAGGAATTTCTGGGCGAGAAGGGGATTAGCGACGCCGAATTCACCCGCACCATCAACGGCGCGACTCGCGAACTGGCCGGGCGGTTTGAAACGGCGGACGCGGTGCTGAACGCGATGCTCGACAACGATCAGTATAAACGGCCCGATGATTATTACGCGACGATCACCCAGAAATACCGCGCCATGACCCGCGACCAGCTTGATGCAGCGGCGCGGCGAGCGATTGATCCCGACAAATTTGTCTGGGTCGTGGTCGGCGATGCAAAGGTTGTGCGGCCACAGCTTGACTCCATCGGCCTGCCGGTTGAGGTGATTGCCGCCGCGTCCGTTCCGGGCGCGAACTAATCAGGAGAGACGATCATGTCAGCAGTCGATGGCACCTGGGAAACAACTGTCAAGTCGCCGCTGGGCGATCAAAAATCGACCATCGTCGTGAAGAGCGATGGCGATCGCTGGACCGGCACCAGCACAGGCCAGATGGGTTCGGTCGACATCACCGACGGCACGCTTGATGGCAATACGCTGAACTGGACGATGGCAATGACCGTGCCCATGCCGATGACGCTGACCTGCACCGCGACCGTTGACGGCGACACCATCACCGGGTCAATCGGCGCGGGCGCCTTTGGCAATTTCCCGATGTCGGGCACGCGCATCGGCTAAAGCACCGCTCAACCGCCTTTGGTGGTTACGAACCGGCCTCGCCCTCCCACCCGGAGCGCGGGGCCGTGTCATGTCCAATCCCCCTCCCTTGTCGTGCTGGGCCACGGCAGCGATGGCGCGACCGGATGCCACCGGGCGACATACCGTATTGCGATAATAACACACTCGGCTTATGATGCCCCCGCACGATTTGGGAGCGAGAAGGATGAGTGACCTGACACTGCTGCTCAAAGTTCATGTCGCATCGGCGCTTGCGGCGCTTGCGCTTGGCGCGATCGTTTTCGCACTACCCAAAGGGGATAGCGTCCATCGGCGCGTTGCCTCGGCTTACGTTATGGCGATGATGGCGACGATCGGTTCGGTCATTTTCGTCCCCGCGACCGTGCTCGAATTCGGCAACACCGGATGGGGCTTTTTCCATCTGTTCATCGTCGTTGGCGGCGCGAGCTCGGCAGTCGGTGCCTTTGCCCTTTGGCGGTGGCGAGTAACGGGCGATCCCGAATGGCTGCGCAACCATCAGATGCGGTTCGCGTTCAGCTATGCTGGGCTGGTGATGGCCGGCACCAGCCAGATTTTCACCAATCCCCGCTTCGGCATCGTGACGGCGATGGCGATCGAATCGTTCTGGGCGATCTTCGCGATAGTCAATCTGGCGATTCTGGGCACAACAATGTGGATCGTGCAGCGCTTCCTGGCGCGAGGCGATCCTCGCAGGCGCTATGCTCTAAGGCCATGAACACGCCGGATCAGGCAGCGCGGGATTAATCGCCGCCAATGGCTTCCGCTTGGGCGCATTATGAACCGTGCTGGCTTGCGCGCTCCTGCCACCGCGGTGTGGCAGCGAAATCCGCTTCGCGAAACGGGCGATCGTTGAAGAAATAGGGATAATAAAACCGGCGTAGCCGTTCGTGAAATCCCCTTATCTCATCCTGATAGGCAAGTTGGGCGCGCAGGTCGGTCCGGGCGATCCGGTGCAGCGCATACTGAACGCCAACCGCCGGGAACACCCAGCCAAGCGCTTGCGTCTCGGCATCACGCGCGAGCAGTGCCCGGCGATAGGCCCCAACTTTTGGTGCGACCGCCTGATCGCCCAGATGCTGAAAGGCAAAATACCATTTCCAATGAAACCCGCCCTCGACTTTGGCCAGCTTTGCCCATTCGGGGTATAGGCTGACGAACGCCGCCATCGTCGCAGCTTTGGGCCGATCCCAACCGGCGTGGACTTGTTCGCGCTGTGCCAGTGTCAGCTCCACGCCCTGGCGCACGGGGTGGCGATCATTGATGCCAAGCAGTGCCAGCGTCGGCAGGATCAGCGTCATGACCAGCCATAGCGCCGACAATGTCGCCGCATTGGCAACCGACGCCCGGCCCTCCCGCGCCACGACCAGAACAAGCGTCGTCCAGATGAGCGCATAGCCTAGGCTGGTCAGCAGAAATGCCCCCGCCGCCGCTGGCGATGCTCCAGCGACGATGGCGCCGATTACCAACGGCACTGCCACCGCGAGCCATGTCAACCCGGTGCGCAACCCGATCCGGCGCACCCATAACCCGCGTTCAGACCGTGCCATCAACGCCAGCATCTGCCCGCGGCCGGCCTCGCGCTCGGACGACTTGGCATCGTGCAGCAGGCCGATCAGGAAGATGGGCAGCAGATAGGTAAGCACAAACGCCCAGTCGAACCGACCCGGCAACGCAAGCTCGGCGTTATAGGCTTCGCTTTCCTGAAGCTGTCCTTCGAGCCCAAGCGCCCGAACCCGCAGGACATAGGGGGCGACGTCGCGCTGGCCCAATGCCGCAAAGGCCATCGGCATGGGCGAATCCCACGTCGCGTGTGCGGTGTAATAGGCGGCATTGCCCGCATCCCCCTCCGCCGAGGCCCAGCGCGCAATCGCGGCTTCATCGGCGCGCTGCTGAGGCTGGATGCGCTCAATCACCTGGCGTTGCCGTGCGACTTCAGCCAGCCCGGCGGCGACGGCGGCCGCGCTCAACAGCGCCAACAGCAGCAAGCTGACCATCGCCAGCCGCTGCCGCGCAAGCAGCCGCCATTCATGCAGCCACAACATCATGCCACGCCTCGCCGGATCATGCCGGTCGTCGCGACTAGCAGCATCACCGCTAACCCCAACCACAGTGCCAGCCACGCCGCAGCGGGTGCCGCTGCGCGCACCTGCGCGCCCGGATCGGCCGGGCGATAGGTGAAGTCGGGCAAGGCCTGCCAATTGCGGGCGTCGATCCGAACCCGGCGCGCCGCCTCGGGATCGCTGTTGCGCTTGCCATCATCGTCATAGGTCAGCGCCTCGGCCTGAAGCCGGTTGAGCCGCTGGACAATGCCATAACGATAAGCTTCCGCTTGCGCCAGAAAGCGCCGGTGCGCCGCAAGGTCGGTGCCCGCCGCGCGCATCGACAGGTCGCGCAGTGCGATCGTCGGGCTTATGGCGGCCGCGATCAACACTAGGTCGCTTTGGTCCCGCTGTGCTCGGGCAAGTTGCGTTGCATAGCGTTCAAACAGCAAGGCGCTCAGCCGTTCGCCCTCAATCGCCACCAGCCCGCGATAATTGACCGGCAAATCCTCCACCCGCGTGGCACCATAATGTTTCAGGACTGACGCCTTGAACGAGGCGAAATGCGGGTCATCGGGGTTATGGCTGTCGCCCAGTCGCCTCAGATCGCGCTGAATCGCGATGTCGGTTTCCAGCCGGGTCGGCGTGGGCCGCGCTGCGGCGACAAAGTCAGGCACGACGCGCGGTATCAGGATTGCCACCCCCGCCCAGAGCGACAAGAGCATCAGCAATGCGCCCCGGCTGGTCGCTGCCCGCGCCGACACGAACACGACAACCGCCGCCCAAATCGCCAGATACCCGGCATAGCCGATCGCCAGCATGAGCGCGGGATAGATGGGCGCCCCTTCCGCCGCCACCAGCCAGGTCAGCGTAAGCGCGCCCGGCGCGCCGAGCAAGGCGGCAGCGATCAGCAGCGCCAGCAGCTTGCCCGCGACCATCTCTCGCGCGCGCAGCCCTTGCGCCATGGCCTGCCGCAATGTCCCCGCTTCGCGCTCGCGCACGAAAACCCCGAACCCGACAAAGATCAGCACCAATGGCGCGAGAATTTGGAGCACAAACGCCGGAGTCAGCGCGCCAAAGCGTGCCAGCAGCGAGGATTGGCGGACATCGCCGAAATTGGCGCTGTTCTGGCGGTGCCCCTCCAGGAAAATACTGTTGCCGGTATAGGCATCGACGCCCGGATCGAACGCGGCAAGCGGCGGCGGCACGCGGAAAACAAAATGTCCATAATGCACCACCCGGTGCGGATGACGCGCGGGCTGGCCATCGAACCGCTGGTCAGCCTCTGCCTGAAACCGCGCGCGCATGGCGGCATTGGCATCGCGGTGGGCCAGGCTCGTCAGCATGGCCGCCAGCGAGAGCAGCAGGGTAAGGACAATCGCGACCACCGCCACCCGGTTGCGCGCCATGCCAATCAGATCATTGCGGCAAACCCGCGCGACAGCGCTCATGCCGCCTTGCTCTCGCTATAGCGGCGGTGGAGCGCCATCACATCCACCCCATCCGACACCGTGACCGTTTCGACCAGCCGCCCGGCATCAAGGA
This sequence comes from Sphingomonas sp. UBA4766, assembly GCA_002403415.1. GTDB lineage: Bacteria > Pseudomonadota > Alphaproteobacteria > Sphingomonadales > Sphingomonadaceae > Sphingomonas. The sequence goes on from DHHS01000160.1 coordinate 15,983, forward strand.
AGCCGATCCGATCCGCGCAGTCCACCGCGCCGAGCAAATCATGCGTTACCATCAGGATCGCACGACCCTTTTCGCGCATGGTCCGCAGCAAGGCCGTGAAATCGGCGGTCGCCCGCGGGTCCAGCCCGCTGGTCGGCTCATCGAGCAGCAGGAGCGGTGCCTCGCGCACCAGCGCCAGGGCAATCGCCACCTTTTGCCGCATCCCCTTGGAAAAGGCACCGACTCGCCGATCATGCGCCTCGGCGGCAAGCCCGGCTTCGGCAAGCGCCGCGCAAATCGCCCCGCGCGGCGGCTCCGCCTCCGCCAGCGCCATGAAATAGGCAATGTTCTCAACAGCGCTCAAATGCTCGTAAAGTGCTACATTTTCGGGGAGATAGGCGATTTTGCGGCGCGCCAGTTCGGGCGCTGCGGTCGGATTCGTGCCGGCAACCTCGATCGCGCCGGACGCGACCGGCAAGAACCCCATGATCGCCGCAAGCGTAGTCGATTTACCCGCACCATTGCCGCCGAGCAGAGCAAATATCTCGCCCGACGGCACGCTGAGCGACAAGTCGTGAACGATGGTTCGCCCGCCCCGCGCAATCGTTGCGGACCGGATGAGAAGCGTGGGCGCGGTGGCGTTGGTCGGGGTCATAATGCTGTGCTGGTTCGTCAACGCGATCGCTTTTGTCAATGGTATATCATATCCTATTGACGATCGGGCGCCGCCTGCCTAGTCGCGATACAACATCACATCGATGCGGCGGAGCGCCGCCAAGAACGAGCAAGGGGAATCTTACCGATGCGCACATCGCTTGTGGCAGTCATGGCCATGTTGCTCGCCGCGCCCGCCTATGCCCAGGCCGCACCTGATGGCCAAGGCGATCCGCAGGCGAGCGATGTCGTCGTCTCTGGCATCCGCCCCGCCTATCTGGGCGAGTTTTCCGCGCTTGAGACGCCGCGCGCCTTTGCCACCATCGACCAGCGCACGCTGGAGGACAATGTCATCCTCCGCCTCACCGACGCACTTGATTTCAATGCATCGATCGCGCGGCAGAACAATTTCGGTGGCCTGTGGGATTCGTTTGCGGTGCGCGGCTTTGCGGGGGACGAGAATTTGCCCAGCGGCTATCTGGTAAACGGATTTAACGGCGGACGTGGTTTCGGCGGGCCGCGCGACGTCGCAGGGGTTGAGCGGATCGAGATTTTGAAGGGGCCAAATGCCGCGCTGTTCGGTCGCGGCGAACCGGGCGGCACGGTGAACATCGTGACCAAGCGCGCCCGTTTTGACCGGACTTTTGGGACGGCGTCCGGGCTTTACGGGAGCTTTGACCGCGCGCGCGGCGATGCCGATATCAATGTCGGTATCGGCAAGGCGGTGGCGGTCCGCCTGATCGGGTTCTACGAATCGGCCGACAGTTTTCGTGAAACGGTGAACAGCGAGCGCTATGGCTTTCTGCCGTCGTTCAGCGTCCGGCTGGGCGATGCGACCACGCTGACCTATGACCTTGAGCTGACGCGATCGGCAACCGATTTCGACCGCGGTGTTCTCGCCATCAACGGCGTGCTCGGCACAATTCCGCGCAGCCGCTTCCTCGGCGAGCCGGGGGACGGGCCGCTGCGCGCGACCGTGAACGGCCACCAATTGCAACTGCAACATGATTTGAATGAAAAGTGGAGCGTGCTGCTCGGCGCAAGCTACCGCGAAACCAGCCTGGAAGGGTTTTCAACCGAAGCCGAACTCACGCGCAGTCGACAACGCCTGTTCATCGACGGACGCTCGCTGTCGCGCCAGCGGCGGTTCCGTGATTATGATGCCGAACATTTCGTGGTTCGCGGCGAGGTGTCGGGCGACTTCACGCTGGGCGGCGTACGCAACCGCATCTTGGCCGGGGGCGATTACGACTCGTTTGACAATGGCCAGCTTTTCCTGCGTTTCCGCCCGCCCGCGGCGGCCGGGCAAACGCTGGTGAGTGGGAACATCATTGACATCCGTAACCCGGTCTATGGTCAGTTTCCGCTACCTGCGGTCGGCCCGCAGACCGACCGGCTCGACACACAGCGCGCCTATGGCTTTTACGTGCAGGATCAGATCAGCCTGACCGACACTCTCCAGATCCGGCTGGGCGGGCGCTATGACGATTTCTCGCTGCGCACGCTAAACCGTGCCAATGGGATCGCGCAGTCGCGCGCTGCGAGCCGCCTGAGCCCGCAAGCCGGCATTGTGTGGCGGGCGACGCCGTGGCTATCGCTGTTCGTGGCCTATGGCGAGGGCTTCCGCTCAAACATCGGCGCGGATGTGACGGGCCGCGTGTTCGACCCCGAAACGAGCAAGTCGATCGAGGGCGGTGCAAAGCTGAGCCTGTTCGATGGTGCACTCAACGGCACCTTCTCGGTGTTCAGCCTGCGGCGCGACAACGTGCTGGTGGCAGACCCCGCCAATCCAGGCTTTTCGGTCCCGCTCGGGCGGGCGGGCAGCGATGGCGTCGAGCTGGACATCAACGGCCGGCTACCGGGGAAGGTCGATGTGCTCTTGTCCTATGCCTATGTCGATGCGCGCGCGCAGGCCGATGTGCTTGATCCCAATTTCGCCTTGCCGATCCGGGTTGGCGATCCGCTCATCAACATCCCGCGTCACAGCCTGAATGCTCAGATTTCAAAGGATTTCAGGATCGCGGCCCGCACCTGGCGGCTGGGGGCGGGCGTGCAGCATGTCAGCGACCGATTGGGGGAGACGGCAACAACCTTCACCCTGCCCGCCTATACGCTGGTGCGCCTGTTCGGGAATGTGCAGTTGACGGAAAATGTCGCGCTGACGGGCGAGGTCAAGAACTTGTTCGATGTCACCTATTACACCAACAGCTTTGCCGCGCTCTGGGTGGCACCGGGGGCACCGCGAACCGGATCGGTCGGCGTGCGGGTGCGGTTCTAGGCGCTGTTTCGGAGGCGCGCCGACGGCGCTACCGCCACGGAGGCGCCCGGCGCGGGGATCAATCCTGGCCAGGCACTCACCGGTTCGCCTGATAGCTGGCCGACCAGCGCGGCGATCGGGCCGCCGTGCGTCACCACCACGCCAATCGCATCGGGCAAGCGCTGCCACGCCCGGTACACGCGCGCTGCCAGTTCCAGGGTGGTTTCACCGCCGCCCGGTCTGAACGTCGCGGGCGCAGCAATCATCCCGTCCATGGCGTTGCCGGTGGCCCGGTAGATCGCGGCCCAGCTTTTCCCCTCCCACGTGCCAAAATCGCGTTCGCGCCAGTCGATATCCTCGAGCAGCGGACACTGCGCGAGGCGCGCGAGCCGTTCGGCGAGCAACCGCGTGCGCACCCGCCCGCTGTGCATCACCCAGGCGGGACCGGCGCTGCCCAGCGCGATAGCCAGGGGGCCGAGCGCAGCCCTGCCTGCGCGGCTCAACGGGACGTCGCTGGCCCCGTAACAACGCCCGGCCCATGCGCGCGCAACCGCCGTATGGCGGACCAGCAACGGGCAGGCAATCACTACGCCGTTGCCGCGAGCAGCACGATAAGCTGGCCGACATAGGCCGCAAAGCCAAGGCAATCGCCGGTGCTGCCCCCTATCCGGCGTAACAACAGGCGGCGAAACCAGATCAGGAACACGGCCGTCATCCCGGTCGCTGTCGCGAAGCCCATTGGCTGATGCCCTGCAAAGCCCAGCAGACCGGGCAGGGCCGTCGCCAACGCCATCGCCAACGTCGTTGGGCCAACGCCCGAGCCCACATCCTTGGCCAGCCCGCCGCCACCGGCAGCGGGCGCGACGAGCAGCATCAGGACAACAACGACCAGCCGACCAAAGCAAGCCGCCGCCACGATCGTCGCTGCGGCCATGGCGGGCGTCATCCGGTCCAGCACCGTCAGCATCAGCGCGGCCCGCAAGCCCAGGCCCAGCACAAGCGCGACCGCGCCATAGCTGCCGATCCGGCT
>DHHS01000160.1:20209-22046 GCA_002403415.1 Sphingomonas sp. UBA4766
CATAGCTGCCGATCCGGCTGTCCTTCATGATCCGCCGCACATCGTCCGCGCTCTGCCCACCCCCAAAGGCATCGCAGAAATCGGCGAGCGCATCTTCGTGAAACGCTCCGGTCAAGCGCGCCTCAACCACCAGCGCGATCAGCACCGCGACGATCGTCGGCCACAGCAGCTGCGCGCCAAGCGCGACGCCAGCGGTGATCGCGCCCACAAGCGTGCCGACAAGCGGAAACCAGGCAACGGCGCGGACCAAGCCTATCGCCACCTGATCGCGAGAAAGCCGAGCCGTGCCCGGCACCGGCAGCCGGGTAAGGAACTGCACCGCCAGCACCGGCGGCACCCACCAGGCTGGGGATACTCCGCGATCAGGCACCAATGTCACTCAACCGCGCAACATTACCAAGCAGCGCCGCTGCGCTATCGAGCAGGGGCAGGGCAACCAGCGCGCCGGTCCCCTCGCCCAGCCGCATCTGCCAATCGAGCACCGGATCGAGCCCCAGCGCGACGAGCGCCGCACCATGGCCGGGCTCAGCCGATCGGTGGGCGGCAATCATGACGCGGCGCGTGCCGGGCGCCAGCCGTTCGGCGATGAGTGCCGCAGCGGTAGCGACGAAGCCGTCGAGGAACAGCGTCGATCCCTGCGCGGCACCCTGCGCAAAATAGCCAGCCATCGCCGCAATCTCAAATCCCGCCACACTGGCGATGGCGGCGCGGGGATCATCGCCGAGCGCGCGGGCGGCACGCGCTGTGGCAGCGGCAACGATGCGAGTCTTGGTCGCGAACACGGGGTCGTCCGCACCCGCGCCCCGGCCAACGACCTCGGCGGGCGGTGCCTGCGCCAGCAGCGCGGTCAGGCAGGCGGCCGGAGTTGTGTTGCCGATGCCCATTTCGCCCGCGATCAGCACCACCTGACCGTCGTCATGCGCGCGCCGCGCTTCGTCGGCACCGATCGCCCAGGCCGCGTCAAACTGCGCCACCGTCATCGCCGGGGCCAATGCGAGATCGGCGGTCCCCGCCCCAAGCGTGGCGTTGCGGTAAAATGCGGGATGCGGCGGCGGCGGCGGCTGCGCGACACCGACATCGACCAGCCGCAAGTCACAGCCATGTGCCGTGGCAAGCGCGGCGCTGGTGGCGCGACCGGCGCGGATCGTCTCCACCATCCACCCGGTCACCGCCTGGGGCCAGGCCGACACCCCTTGCGCGACGACACCATGATCCGCCGCGAACAGGACAATGCGGCGCGGGCGCGTTTGCGGGTCGAGCCGATGCTGCACAGTCGCCAGCCGCACCGCCAGAACCTCCAGCCGACCAAGACTGCGCGGCGGTTTCGCCAGCGCGTCCAGATGTGCCCAAATGGTGGCTTCGTCGATCATGGTGTGATCCTCGCTAGGGCAAGAAGTTGGTCGACATCCACATGAGCCGCCAAATGGTCCGCAAAGGCATCAAGCGCATGATCGACGCGATCGGCCTGTGCCACGCCATCCGACGCACCGCCAAGCCGGGCCAGCCATGCCGCGCGCTGCGCCGGATGGTCGAACAGGCGGTGGATGTAACATCCGGCAACGCGGCCATCGGCGGAAATGCTCCCATCAACCTGCCCATCGGCCAGCCGGAGCAGCGGCGCTATCGGCGTCGTCGCCTCGGTGCGCCCGGCGTGAATCTCATAGCCGGTGAAGGACGCGCCATCGGCGATGCTCGTGCCCTTGACCTCGACAACGCGCTTCGCAGCGGTCAGCCGCGTCACCACTGGCAGATAGCCGAGTCCGTCAACGGTCTGAGCCTCCCCTTCGATCCCGTCGGGATCGGCGATCTCCGTGCCCAGCATCTGGTAACCGCCGCA
>DHHS01000160.1:22340-22587 GCA_002403415.1 Sphingomonas sp. UBA4766
CCAGCATCTGGTAACCGCCGCAGATGCCGAGCACCGCCCCACCCCGCCGGACGTGCGCGGCAATGTCGATATCCCACCCTTGCGCGCGCAGAAACGCCAGATCGGCGATCGTCGCCTTGGTGCCCGGCAGGATGATGAGCGCCGCGTCGGCGGGCAGGGGGTGCCCCGGTGGCACCATCGCCAACCGCACATCGGGTTCCTGGGCCAGCGGATCGAAATCGTCGAAATTCGCGATCCGCGACAACAT
>DHHS01000159.1:0-3598 GCA_002403415.1 Sphingomonas sp. UBA4766
GGCGAGTTTTTCCTGCCGATTCGCTATGCGATGATGGGTTTGGGCACGCGCGACCAGGTGCGCGAAGTCGTCAGCCATCCGCAAGCGCTGGGCCAGTGCCGCCAATGGCTGCGTGCCGCAGGGATTACACCGGTATCTTATCCCGACACTGCGGGCGCGGCTGCTCTGGTGGCCGAAGGGGGCGACCCGGCGGTAGCCGCCCTTGCGCCGGCGATTGCCGCCGATACCTATGGGTTGAGCCTGTTGGTGGAGGATATTGCCGACGCCGCACACAACATGACGCGCTTCGTGCTGCTCGCCCAACAAGGCGTGCCGCTTGACGGCGACGGACCGTTCATCACAACACTGATCTTCGCGCTGCCCAATGCGCCCGCCGCGCTTTACAAGGCACTGGGCGGGTTTGCGACGGCGGGCGTCAACATGACCAAGCTGGAGAGCTATCAGCGCGGCGCGAGCTTTGCCGCGACCGAATTCTACGCCGATTTCATTGGCCGCCCCGGCGACCCGGCCGTCGACCGCGCCCTCAGCGAACTTGGCTTTCACTGCGAATGGGTGCGGCTGCTCGGCACCTATCCGATGGCGCGCGAGCGTTAGGGACTAACCCTGCGCCCACGCCGTCAACAGCGTATGGGCAATCGCATAGGGCGGCGCGGGCAGGAACGGCCCCGATTCCCCCGCCATAACCGCGCGCACGGCATCACGGGGCACCCAGATTGCATCCTCCAGTTCGCTGGTGTCGATCATGAGCGCGTCATCCTCCGCCTCGGCCACACAAGCCATCATCAGCGAGGAGGGGAAGGGCCAGGGCTGACTGGCGATATAGCGCACATGACGGGCGCGCACGCCCGCTTCCTCAAATACTTCGCGCGCGACTGCTTCCTCGATCGATTCGCCGGGCTCGACAAAACCGGCCAGCGCCGAATAGCGCCGCTCTGGCCAGCCCTTCCCCCGGCCAAGCAGCGCGCGCCCATCATGCTCAACCAGCATGATGACCACCGGGTCGACGCGCGGAAAATGCTCCGCGCCGCAAGCGTCGCACTTACGCGCCCAGCCGGCGCGCATCATCGCGGTCGGCGTGCCGCAATTGGCGCAAAAGCGGTGGCGGCTATGCCAATCAAGCACACTGCGCGCGGCGGCATAGGTCGCTGCTTCGCCTGGCGCGAACTGATCGAGCATCCCGAACAGTCGTAGCGACCGCCCCGGTGGCGCGCGCATCCCCGGCTCATAAGCGGCGAAATGCGGGCGGTCACCCTCGTCCAGACCCAGCAGCACCAGTTCGGCATCGCCGCTCGCCTCAGCAAGCGAGGTCCACACCAGCGTGCCCTCCGCCGTCAATTCCGGCTCGAAATTGACCAGGCGCAGCAACCGCGCCCGCCAATCGGCCTGCAACCCCGCAATCGCCGCCGCGTCATGGCGCAAGTTATCCGCGCGGTTCAGCCGCCCGCCCGTGAACCCCGGCACCCGCACCACCCCGGCGTCAGCGCGCCAAATCGGCGTAGAGCGCCTTGGTGAAATCGGGGCGCAGCGGCCAGCGATCGCCGGGCAGGTAATTGACCATCACCGTTGCGCGCACTTTGTTCTTGGGATCGACCCAGGCAATCGTGCCCGCCGCGCCGCCCCAGCCATAGGTGCCCTTGCCCGGCCCGCCGGGGGTATCGACCAGCGCCACTGAACCGCCTGCGCCAAACCCTTGGGTCGAAGTCGTGCCGCCGGTCGCCGCCACGGCACCGGGGTAAATCACGCCCTTGGGCAGCAGATCGGACATGCCGAGCGCGACCGTCTCCGCCTTCATCACCCGCACCCCGTCGAGCATCCCGCCGTTGAGCAGCATGTGCAGAAACCGGTCATAATCGTTCGCCGACATGACGAGCCCCGCCCCGCCATAGGGGAAGCTGGGCGGCGAGAGATAAACCGAAGTGGCCCCGGCATCGAGCGGCAGCGGATTGTCCCCCAAAAAGGCATAGCCCGTCACCAGCCGCTTGGCATCACCTGCGGGCACCGTGAAATAGGTCGAGTTCATCTTCAGCGGGGTGAAAATGCGTGTTTGCAGGAAAGTGTCGAACGGCATCCCGCTCACCTTTTCGATCACCGCGCCCATCACGTCGAGCCCGACCGAATAGCTCCATTTCGTGCCCGGTTCGGCAATCAACGGGAGTGTCGCCACTTTCTCCGCAAAGGCTTGCAGCGTGGCGGGGCGGACCTTGCGCAAATCCTTTTCCGCCTGCACCGTCGAGCTAAACGGGGTAATCCCGGCTTCGTTATAGGCGTTGAGAAGCGGCCCCTTGGTCACAATCGTATAGCCCAGCCCGGCGGTATGCGTGAGCAAATGACGCACCGTGATTTGGTTCTTGGCCGGAACCGCGGTCAGATCCTTCGTCCCATCGACCAGCACGGTCATGTTCTTGAACGCCGGGATATATTTGCTGATCGGGTCATCAAGCTTCAGCTTGCCGTCCTCAATCAGCATCATCGCGGCCATGCCGGTGATCGGCTTGGTCATCGAATAAACCCGCCATAGCGTGTCGCCATCGGCGGCGGGCGATCCGGCGTCAAAGGCAAGCGCGCCTGCCGAATGCACCATCGTCGAGTGGTTGAGGCCGATAACAGCTACCACGCCCGGCGCTTTGCGCGTGGCAGGATAGCTGTCGAGCAGCGCGACTGATTTGGGCAGCGCAACCGGCGCGGGGGCGGCGGGGGCATGGTTGCCATGCGCCTGCTTGGCAATCGCTGCGTGCCTGGCAATCGTTCCTGTCGCCGCCACGGCGATCAATGCGGTCATTGCGACAGTGCGAAACTTGGCCATCACTCTCTCCCCAAACGCGCCGCCTTGGCGAACACCGTTGGCAGCCCCGCCGACTCGAGATCGTCGATTGGCCACCATTCGCCTTGCGCTGCGTCTGATTGCCCGTCGCCGGTGGTAATCGCAAGCGCGAGTTGCAGACGAAAGTGCGTAAAGACATGGTGCGTAGTGCCGGGTGCCATGGCCCAGTCGGTGCCCGCGACCGGCGCGCCTGCCATCCCCGGCGGCGCATCCGCCCATGGCCCGGTGGGCAGTGCGCGCATCCCGCCGAGCAGCCCGCGTGGAGGACGTCGCACCAGCAACACCGCGCCGTCCCGCTCCACCCAGAACACCGTGCCATAACGTTGCGGCTTGGGCGATTTGGCCGCCTTCACCGGATACTCCAGTTGGGTGCCCGCTGCCCGCGCTTCGCACATCGCCGTCAGCGGACACAGCGCGCATACGGGGCTGCGCGGGGTGCACAGCATCGCGCCCAAATCCATCATCGCCTGGGCAAAATCGCCGCAGCGCGCCTCAGGCGTGATCCGGTCCGCCAGTGCATGGATCTGCGGCTTGGCCCCGGGCAGCGGATCGGCGAGCGCAAACAGGCGCGCAACCACCCGCTCGACATTGCCATCAACGACCACCGCGCGTTTGCCAAAGGCGATGGCACTGATCGCGGCGGCGGTATAGCCGCCAATGCCGGGCAAACCCCGCAACTTAGCCTCATCCGCCGGGAAGGCGCCGCCCGCGCCCGCAACCGCCCGCGCGCACGCCAGCAAATTGCGCGCCCGAGCGTAATAGCCAAGCCCCGCCCAT
>DHHS01000159.1:3904-7034 GCA_002403415.1 Sphingomonas sp. UBA4766
CCCCGCCCATGCCGCCATCACCGCCGCGTCATCGGCGGCCGCCAGCGCGCTTACCGTCGGCCAGCGCGCGATAAACTCGGCAAAGCGCGGGCGCACCGTCGCCACGGTCGTTTGCTGCAACATCACTTCGGACATCCAGACGCGGTAGGGATCGGCCACTTCCCCGGGCAGGGCACGCCACGGCAGCGCACGGGCATGGCCATCATACCAGTCGAGCAGCGCCGATGCGATTTGGGCAGGATCATATCGAAGCTTGGCGTCCACCCGGCGGCTATGGCATGGACAGTCGTGTGAGCAAAAGCACCCCGCCCATCAATTCGAACGCCGCCAGCACGCTAAGCGATCTGCCGCGCGTCGGCGCCGCCCGCGCGCTAAGCGATTTGCTGCCCGCAATCGGCGGCGTGGCGTTCAAGAAATTCGGCTTTGTCCAATCCTCGGTCGTCAGCCGCTGGCCCGAAATTGTCGGCGCACGATTCGCCGCTGTCTCCGCGCCCGAATCGATTCGCTTTCCGCGCGGATCGAAACAGGACGGCACGCTGCACCTCGTTGTGCGCGGCGCACATGGCACGATGATGCAGCATATCGCGCCCGAGATTATCGAGCGGGTGAACCGCTTTTTCGGCTATGGTGCAGTTGCGCGGGTGGTGATGCGCCAGGGCGATGTCGCCGCGACCACGCGCGCCCCCCGCCCCGCCGCGCCCCCGTCGCTCAAGCCGGTGCCGACCGAAATTGGCGACAGTTTGCGCGCGATCGCCGACCCTGAGTTAAGGGCGGTGCTCTCAGCGCTGGCGGCGGGCGTTGCCGCCCCGCGTACAGCGGGCGGGGCAGACCCGGAGAAGATTTCGTGAACCGCCGCCTGATGTTGATCGCACTGGTCGGACTTACCGCCGCCACCGCCGTCGCGGCCCCGCCCGCCAAGCGCCCGACTGCGCGCGCCACCGCCAGAGCCGCGCCCGGCGATTGGGCAAGCGTCGCGCGCGTGTCGCCCACCGGCACCATCATCGTCGGCAATCCGGCGGCGCGGGTGAAAATTGTCGAATATCTAAGCTTTACTTGCCCACACTGCGCCGCCTTTGCGCGGGAATCATCGGCGACGCTGAAAGGGGAGATGATCCGATCCGGCTCGACCAGCCTCGAATATCGCCCGCTCACCTCCAACCCGCTCGATCTGGCGGCCGCAATTGTCGCGCGCTGTGCGGGCCCGGCACGCTATGTCGCGGTGGCTGACGCGATATTGGCCCGGCAGGACGATTGGGTCGGGCTGGGCTTCAACTTCGTCAACCGCGAGCTGCGCCGTTTTGCCGATGAAAAACCGATCGACCAGATTCGCATCACCGCTCAATCGATTGGCCTGTTTGAAATCGCCAAGGGGCAAGGGCTGAGCGAGGCCACCATCACGCGCTGTTTCGCCGATCCACAGATCGTCAACCCTGTGCTGAAAACCGGTGAGGCTGCATCGCGCATCATCCGGTCAACCCCCAGCTTCTACGTCGCCGGGCGCGACAGCGGCGTGCACGACTGGCCCGCGCTTGAACCCTTTATCCGCGCGCAAGGCGCCAAATAATCTGCCGGAGCATAATCATATGAAGCTTTCCCCCGCGCTCGCCCTCCTCCCCCTTGCACTGCTCGCCGCCTGTGGCGAGGGGACGGGCGGCAATGGCACCACCGCCACTGCATCGGCGCCGGTGCCCGCAAAGCCTGCTCCTGCGGGCAAGGCATGGGTCGATGTGGTCGCCGCCACGCCCGAGGGCGGCTTTCGCATGGGCAATCCCGATGCGGCACTCAAGCTTATCGAATATGGCTCGCGCGCGTGCCCGGCCTGCGCGCGGTTTGATGCAGAGGGGTTTCCCGCGCTCAAATCCGGACTGATCGCGGCGGGCAAGCTGTCTTATGAATTTCGCGAATATCCGATTCACGGCGCGCTCGATGTCGCACCCATCCTGCTTGGCCAGTGCGTGTCTGCGGATGCGTTTTTCCCGATGCTCGACCAGATGATGGCGAACCAGACGACGCTGCTGGCCAAAACCGAGGAAGTCGCCAAACAGGCACAGGCGGCACAGGGCGACGCGCTGCGGGTGGCAACCATTTTCGCCGAGGGGCTGGGCTATATCGATTTCGTGAAGCAACGAGGCGTGCCCGAGGCGCAAGCGCGCGCCTGCCTCTCCGACAAGGCGAAGCTTGATGCGCTCGCGAAGAACACCGAGGCAGCGAACCAGCAATTCAATGTCGGCGGCACCCCCACTTTCATCCTGAACGGCAAGAAGGTTGAAAATGCGGCCGATTGGGCCTCGCTCGAACCCGTTTTGAAGGCAGCGGGCGGTTGATCGCGCGCATGGAGTGTGCCGGTGCAGATTAAGCGGCTCCGGCTGAGCGGGTTCAAGAGTTTTGTCGATCCCGCCGATTTGCGGATCGAACCTGGCCTGACCGGCATTGTCGGCCCCAATGGGTGCGGCAAATCCAACCTGCTCGAAGCGCTGCGCTGGACAATGGGCGAGGCCAGCGCAAAGTCACTGCGCGGCGCTGGAATGGAGGATGTGATCTTCGCCGGCACCGCGACCCGCCCGCAGCGTGACTTTGCCGAAGTGTCGATGCTGATTGACAGCGCCGATGGGAGCGAGGCCGAAATCGTGCGCCGGATCGAACGCGGCGCGGGCTCTGCCTATCGCATCAATGGCCGCGATGTCCGCGCCAAGGACGTGGCGTTGCTGTTTGCCGATGCCGCCACCGGCGCGCACAGCCCGGCGCTTGTCAGCCAGGGGCGGATCGGTGCGGTCATCAATGCGCGGCCCGCCGAGCGGCGCGCGATGCTGGAGGAAGCGGCGGGAATCGCTGGCCTCCACGTCCGCCGCAAGGATGCCGAGGCCCGACTGCGCGCGACCGAGGCCAATCTCGAAAAGCTCGACCAGGTGATTGCCGAGCAGGACGCGCGCGCCGCCGCTTTGCGCCGTCAAGCCAAGCAAGCGGAGCGTTACCGCGCGCTGTCGGACCAGATCCGCGTGGCCGAGGCTCGCATGATCTTCACCCGCTGGCGCGATGCAGCAGCGGCCGCCGATGCGGCAAAGGCGGAGGCCAGTGCCGCTGAAGCGAACGTGGCGGAGGCCGCCGAGGCGCAGCGCGCCGCCGCCGCGCA
>DHHS01000162.1 GCA_002403415.1 Sphingomonas sp. UBA4766
AGCATTAAATGGCGGGCCACGGTCGATGAAAATGATCACTATGAATACGCTGTAGTGCTACCCCAGAAATGAGTAATGAGACCGAATCCTCAAGGGCCATCGTCAGCCAGTTGACCGCGCAATCGCCCTGAACTTCCCCTCCAGCGGTGCGAACATTTCCCCTATCATCCCGCCGACCGCTGGCGATGTGGTCGCCATCGTGCCGCCAGGGAATGGCGGCTCGGGGTGATATTCAGCCTGGAGCATCAGCGCCTCTGCATAAGCCTTACCCCGCAGCGCCGCGACGAGCGCGATCCCGAAGTCCAGTCCCGCCGACACCCCTGCGCCGGTTGTGACCTTGCCGTCGGTGACGACGCGGGCATCGACCGGGATCGCCCCGAAATCTGGCAGCGCGCCACGCGCGGCCCAGTGAGACGTTGCGCGCTTGCCTTTGAGTAGCCCCGCCTTGCCGAGGATCATCGAGCCAGTGCACACGCTGGTGATGTGTTTTGCGCGCAATGCGCGATCCTGAAGCCAGGCGATCGCGACGGGATCTTTCATGACCTTCATCGTGCCGTCGGTGCCGCCGGGGATGAAGATGAGGTCGAGATCCTTCGGGCAATCCTTCATAGTCGTCGTCGGCTGGATCGCCAGACCCAGGTCGGAAGGCACCGCCGCGTTGGGCGTTCCCGTCGTCACCAGATGCACCTTTGCGCCGAACATGCAGGCAAAGAAATAATGCGGCCCGACCAGATCGAGCGCGGTGAAGCCGGGATAGAGCAGCATCGCCACTTCTTCCTTGCCCCACAGCCCCGGCCCGAGAACCTTCTCCATCGCCCCCATATGCTGGGCGGTCATCGCCTTTTGCTCCTCCACACTGGGATTGGCGGGCGGCGCGGCGCTCGCCGCTTGTGCTGCCATGGCCTTCTCAAGCGCCAGGAATGGGCCGAGCGCTGCCGCGCCTGCCATGCCGCCCAGCAGCATCCGTCGATCGATAGTCATAGTCTTTCTCCTTTGATTGTAGGGCGCTGCCCGCCACGATCACCCCGCCGTGTGCCTTGGCCTGTGCTCAGGGCCACCGCATGCAAAGGATGGCGGCTCGCCTTCCGTTTGCGCCAATAGATCAGGCACCCGGTCACCAGCAGGAATGTGGGGGCAAGGCCGGCGATGCACATCAGGACGCGACCGAGCGTGCCGAGCGCGGAGCCGTTGTGGAGCGGCAATTGCCAGGCGAGGATCTTGTCTTCGGCGCTCGATCCCTCGTAGCGCGCAAGCGAGACCATGCGGCCCGATACCGGATCGATCGCGATATCGGCGGCACCGCCTGCCCAACCGACATGGCCTGGCTCGCGTAGCGTGACGCGCCAGTCCGAACCGGAAGCGCCGGGCAACCACAAGACCCTGACCGTCGCCCCGGGAAGAAAAGCATGGCTGGCTGCTATCACAGCATCGGCATCTGGCGCTGGGATGATAATCGCGCGTGATCTCGGAGAAGCTACGCCCCGCGAGGCCGCTCCGCCCGGTATCAGCGCCCGCACCTGATCTGGAAAGACGAGACAGATGCCGGTCACCGCCATCGTCACTAACAGGATCGCGCCATAGGCACCGGTTACGCGGTGCAGATCGACATGCAGGCGAAAGCCGCGCGCGTGCCGCTTGATCGACAGCATCTGCCGCCATTTGCCCGTTCGCGGCCACCACAGGGTGAGCCCGCTGGCCAGCGAGAACAGCAGCGCGATGCCGATGAACCCGACGATGGTGCTGCCGACGCTCCCGGCGAAGAGATTATAGTGGAGCGTGTAGATGGTGTTGACGATGTTGCGCCGAGCGGGATCGAACACCGGCACTGCGGGGCGCTCGCCAAGCACCTTCGCCGAATAGGGGTCGACCAGCACCTCCCAAAACCGCGACTGGTCGCTGGCCGACGGGGTCAGCCACACCCGGTGGACGGCGAAATCCTCGCCCGCAGGGAACATGGAATGCACGAACCGACCACCACTGATGGCGCCAGCCGACGCCAACACCCGCGTCACCGGGGCTGGCGTACCCTGCCCGCTGGTGGTGACCAGTTCCGGGTTCAGGAGGCGATCAATTTCCGGATAGAAGACGAGGAAGCTGCCGCTCAGCCCCATGACGCAGAACAACAGGCCCGCCGTCAGGCCAAGCCAGCTGTGCGCCGTCACCCAGAGCCGTCGCAGCTTTCTCGTCCGCATCGTCAGAAACCGAACCGGACCGATGCGGTCACGCTGCGCGGCGCCTGGCGCTGGACGAAGAAGCCATCGACGGTGTCGAAGATCGCCGCATCGTTCAGGTTACGCAGGTTGATCGCCAGGTCGATCCCCTTGATCGAATAGAAGATTGCCGCGTCTACCCGCGCGTAGCCGGGCAGGTTGAAGCCCGAATTCTGGTTGTCGGCCGGACGATCGCCGAGCGCGGCCACGCCCAGGCCGACCGCCAGATTGCCCGGCATTTTCACTGGCAGGTCATAGCGGCCCCAAGCGTTGAACGAATGACGCGCGACGCCGTAAAGCCGATTGCCGACCGCAGTCGGGTCGATGTCCTGTGTCGTCTCAGCGCGATCGGTATAGGCGTAGTTGGCGATCACCTGCAGCCGCTTGGTCACCGATCCAGTGACGCTCGCCTCAAAACCGCGGGAATTCTGCGCGCCGAAGGTCAGGAACTCGGTCTCCGATGCCCGATAGCGGATATTGCGCTTGGTGATGTCATAGCCGGCGAGCGTCACGTCAAGGCCGGGCCGGGGCTGCCATTTGACGCCGATCTCATGCTGCTCCCCGCGTTCGGGCTCCAACGTCCCGCCGCCCAACCGCCGCCCGATATTGGGGACAAAGGATTGGCCGAAACTGTAATAAGCCGACAAGCCCGGCGTCAGGCGATACAGCGCGCCGATCCGGCCGGTCGTCACCGATTGGCGCGCAGTTTCGCCGCTCGATTCGACCGTGCTCCAGTCGTGCCGGACGCCGCCCAGAATCCGCAGATTGCCGATCGCGATCTGATCGTTGAAATAAACGGCATCGGTGCGCGCGCCCGAACTGTCGAAGAAGCCGCCGGTAAACCCACCGGCCGGAAACGGCAGCGGGTTGGAGAAGCTGCGCGTATAGCCGCCGAAGCAATTGCCCGCATCGTCGCAGCCAAACTGATCATAAAAGCCGAAATCGAAGCGCGCCCGGAAATGCTCATAACCAGCCAGCACCGTATGGCGCAGCGGGCCGGTGTTGAGGGTGCCGCTCAGCTCGGTCTGGAAGACCTGGTTGAGCTGATCGTCCTGCGGCCCGGCATTATACTGGACGGGATAATCGGCGAGCGGGGTGCCGTCGAACTGGTTGAAGGCAGGCGAGACGCCCTGATAGTCGCGCGTTGTCTTCGACGAATAGAAGCCCTGACGGAATCGCCAGTCGCCCCCCAGCGCGATCGTTAGCTCGGCACGGTTGCTGAATGTCTCATTGTTGAGCCGCGCCCAGGGCTGCGACACAGTCGCCGAGGCGGGCAGATCGAACACCCCGAGCGCAAATGGCAACCCGTTCGAGAAGC
>DHHS01000164.1:0-632 GCA_002403415.1 Sphingomonas sp. UBA4766
AAGCGGTTGCAGCCGCGCCTCGTCATCGAAACCTTCAAACGCTGGACCGCGCGCGAGCTTGACCTGCGGCGCGAGGCGGCTTCCGCCTCTGAACTGGCAGAGGCAATGACGGCGGAGCCCGATTTCATCGTCCCCAAAATCGATTGGCAACGCACCACCGGCCGCGTCATGACGCTGGAGTGGATCGACGGAATCAAGCTGTCCAACCGTGCCGCGCTGATCGCGGCGGGCCATGATCCGGCGCGGCTGGCGCACATCCTCGTCCATGCGTTTCTGCGGCAAGCAATTGCCGAGGGCTTTTTCCACGCCGATCTGCATCAGGGCAATTTGTTCGCGATCCCCGGGGGCAAGATCGCCGCAATTGATTTTGGCATTATGGGCCGGATCGACCGGCGCGCGCGGGTGTGGCTGGCGGAAATTCTCTACGGGCTCATCACCGGCAATTACCGCCGTGTGGCAGAAATTCATTTTGAGGCCGGCTATGTGCCGCCGCACCATAATGTTGGCGAATTCGCAACCGCCCTGCGCGCTGTGGGTGAGCCGATGCGTGGGCTCGCCGTCAAGGACATGTCGGTCGGCAATATGCTCGACGGGTTGTTCAACATCACCCGCGATTTCGACATGAAAACGCA
>DHHS01000164.1:1022-4810 GCA_002403415.1 Sphingomonas sp. UBA4766
CCCGACATCAACATGTGGGAGACGTCCGCCCCGTTTGTGCGCGAATGGATCCGCACCGAGCTTGGCCCCGAAGCCTTTGTCGCAGACCGGCTGGTGACCGACCTGCGCACGCTGTCGCGCCTGCCGCAGTTGATCCGCAATATCGAGCGTCACTTCCCCACACCAGGTGGCGCGCCCCCCGCCCCGCCGCTTCGCGACGCGCCGGTGCGGCAGGGCGGTGGCGTGTGGCGGATGGTCGGCGTGGCGCTAGTCACCGCCATCTTCAGCATCACCGCCACCTGGCTGGTGCTCCACTAACGGCATGAGATCGACCGCGCCCTGGTGGTTGACCGAGCGGACGCGCTTTGCCGTGCTTTCCCCTCAGCGTGCGCGCATCGCACTTGGCCTGCTCGCCCTGTTGCTGGCGGCGTGCCTTACGGCACTGGTAACGCCCGGCCCCCCGCCTGCCAGCCGTGACCCGGCCAAGGCGGCGGAGGACCGCGCGGATGTGTTGCTCTACGAATCGATTGTCGCGGGGCTGCGCGACGGGCGCGGCTATTATGAGGTGACCGCAACCGCGCTGCGCCGCGGCGATTATCCGCTGCGCCCGTTCGTGACCTTTCGCTTGCCGACGCTCGCGGTGGTGCAATCGGCGATGCCAGTGCGGGTTGCGATTGCCATGCTCTATCTGCTCGCAGCGGGGGTAGTGCTGGCCTGGGCAATCCGGCTGCGGCCCGTGTTTCGCCGACCGCCGCCCTTTGCGATTGCGCTCGTCCTGTTGATTGGCGGAATGGCGGCGTTTGTGCAGGCCGAACTGGTCCATTTTCATGAAGTTTGGGCCGGACTGTTGATCGCACTGTCGCTTTCGGTGCGACGCGATGATCGGTTCGCGCACGCGATCGGCTTTGGCCTGATGGCAATGCTGATCCGCGAGACAGCGGCGCTCTATGTGCTCGTCATGGCCGCGCTCGCGCTGATCGAGGGGCGGCGGCGTGAAGCGTTGGGGTGGAGCCTGGCGCTCGCCGTAATGGTGCCCGTGGTGGCCGCCCACGCCTGGGCGGTCGCGCAGGTGGTTGATGCAACCGATCCCGCCTCGCCGGGCTGGACGGGGCTGCTCGGCTTTGGCTTTTTCGTGAAGACGATGAGCATTTCAACCGCATTGGCGATTGCGCCCGGCTGGTGCTCGGCACTGTTGGTGGGCCTTGCGCTATTCGGGTGGAGCGCATGGCCTGGCGGGCTCGCACGCCGCGCGCTCATGACCTTTGCCGCTTATGCCATGCTGCTGAGCCTGTTCGGGCGGGTCGATACCTTCTATTGGGGGTTGATGATCGCGCCTTCGTTCCTGATCGGCCTCGCTTTTGTCCCCGATGGGCTGAAAGATCTCATCACTGCGGCCGGGCGTCGCCGCCGCATTACGGTCACCCGGGGGCTGCGATGAGCCGGGTGCTGCTGATCGTGGGCGGGGGCATTGCCGCCTATAAGGCGTGCGAACTGATCCGTCAGATGCGCAAGCAGGGCATCACGGTGCGCTGCGTCCTGACCGAAGCAGGGGCGCAGTTCGTCACGCCGATGACGCTCGCCGCACTCAGCGAGGCACCCGTTCACACCAGCCTGTGGGATTTGAAGGATGAGGCCGAAATGGGCCATATCCAGTTGAGCCGCGAGGCTGACTTGGTCGTCGTCGCGCCCGCGACCGCCGATCTGCTGGCGAAGATGGCGCACGGGCTGGCGAGTGATCTTGCGACGACGTTGCTGCTCGCCACCGACAAGCGCGTGCTCGCCGCGCCGGCCATGAATGTGCGGATGTGGCTGCACCCCGCCACACAGCGCAATGTCGCCACGCTGCGCGCCGATGGCGTCAGCGTTATGCCGCCTGACGAAGGCGCGATGGCGTGCGGCGAATATGGCCCCGGCCGCTTGCCCGAGCCGGAAGCCATTCTGGCGGCGATACAGGATATGCTGGGCCGGGCATGACCTTTTCGGGTGCGCATATCCTGGTCACTGCCGGGCCAACGCATGAGCCGATTGATCCGGTCCGCTACATCGCCAATCGCTCATCGGGGAAACAGGGTTTTGCGATTGCGGGTGCACTTGCGGCACTTGGCGCGCGGGTAACGCTGGTGGCTGGCCCCGTGGCGCTTCCCACCCCCGCAGGCGTGGTGCGCATCGATGTCGAGACCGCACTGGAAATGGCCGCTGCGGTGGACGCAGCGCTGCCAGCAGATGCCGCCGTCATGGTCGCCGCTGTTGCCGACTGGCGCGTCGCGCCCGCCGCGCGCAAAATCAAGAAGGGCGACGCCGCGCCCATCCTCTCCCTGATCGAAAATCCCGACATACTGGCGACGCTGGCCCGCCACCCGCTTCGCCCCACGCTGCTGATCGGTTTTGCCGCGGAAACGCACGACGTTATCGCTCATGCAACCGCCAAGCGCGCGCGCAAGGGGGCGGACTGGATCATCGCCAACGACGTCTCGGGCGATGTGATGGGGGGCGACGCCAACGCCGTGCATCTGATCCACGCGGACGGTGTCGAAAGCTGGGAGACGCTGCCCAAGATCGCCGTTGCCGAGCGGCTGGCTGCGCGGATTGCCGTAGCGCTTACCCCAGCCACGTGACGGCGCAGGGGTTTGGCGCTAGGACACCTTCCATGACCATCATCTCAATCGCCCTCCACCGCCTGCCGCATGGCGAGGGCCTGCCGCTTCCCGCTTATGCCACCGCCGGGGCCGCGGGGATGGACGTGGTCGCCGCCGAATCACTTGTGCTCGACCCCGGCGAGCGGCGCGCGATCGCCACCGGCTTTGCGATCGCGATCCCTGAGGGTTATGAGGTTCAGGTGCGGCCGCGATCGGGCCTTGCACTCAAGCACGGCATTACCTGCCTCAACACACCCGGCACGATCGACAGCGATTATCGCGGCGAAGTGAAGGTCATCCTTGCCAATCTGGGCGATGCCCCCTTTCCCGTCGCGCGCGGCGACCGGATTGCGCAGCTCGTCCCAGCGCCAGTGCAACGCGCCCAGATGATCGAAGTTGCCGCCCTTGACGAGACCGCGCGCGGCGCCGGGGGTTTTGGCTCGACGGGGGTATGAGGTGGCGGTGCTGAGCGACGCACAACTCGATCGCTATGCCCGCCACCTGATCCTGAAGGAGCTTGGCGGCGCGGGGCAAGCCCGGCTGTTGGCGGCGCGGGTGGCGGTGGTGGGTGCAGGCGGCATCGGATCGCCCGCGCTCCAATATCTGGCCGCCGCCGGGGTCGGCCAGCTGACGCTCATCGACGACGACCGGGTCGAACTCAGCAATCTTCAGCGCCAGACTTTGTTCGGCACGGACCAGATCGGCACCCCGAAAGTCGATGCCGCCGCCACCGCCATCGCTGCACTCAACCCGGATGTGCGCGTGGCGTCGAGAGCCGAGCGGATCACCGCCGCCAATGCCCGCACGTTGCTGGCGGGGCATGATGTGTTGCTCGACGGGACCGATAATTTCGCCACGCGGTTGATCGTGGCGGATGCAGCGCTTGGCTTGCGACTTCCGCTCGTCTCGGCGGCGGTCGCGCAGTTTGAGGGGCAGCTTGGCGTGTTTCGCGGCTGGGAAGCGGATAAACCCTGTTACCGTTGCCTGGTCGGCAGCGACCCGGACCGCGCGGGCGCAAGCTGCGCCGATGAGGGTGTCATTGGCGCCGTGACGGGCGTGCTAGGCAGCCTGGCCGCGCTGGAGGTGTGCCGAGCGATCATGCCGTTCGGCGCGGACGTTGCCGGGCGATTGCTGATCGTCGACGCACTCGATTTCCGCTTTCGTACCATCGAC
>DHHS01000204.1 GCA_002403415.1 Sphingomonas sp. UBA4766
GTTCGAGGGCCCTGCGCCGGGGGCTGGCCCGGGGCTGCGGGCGCGCGGCGCGGCGCGACCGCAGGCGGGCGGATCATCGTGAGCTGGCCTACCACCGTGCCCGACGCATCGCTGACGCTGACATCGAGCCGCAAGGCGCCCTGATCGCCGATGGGTGCTGCCAGCCTTTGCCAGCGCCACGAGCGCCCGCCATTGGTCTCGCTCCCGCCCAGATTGCCGCGCGTCGGCGGTGCGGGATCGGTCAGTGCTTCCACCGCGACGTTGCGCGCGACGATCTGCGCCATCAGCGCCGTTTCCAGCGTTGCGGCACTGCGCACGGTCGCCCCCTCCAGCCGGATCAGGGCGAGCGCGGCCAGGCTGAATACCGCCAGCGCCACCATCATCTCGATCAGGGTAAAGCCGCGTGATCGGCGCGTCTCAGCCATCGATCTTGACCGCACCATCGATGCCGATCTGCACCGAAATCACATCGTTGCCGCGTTGCAACCGCACGGTCATTGGCGTGCTGCCCAGCCCGGCTGAATCAAAGATCACACGGTCGCGCCCCGCCTCAGTAACAATCGCCGGACGGACATCGGCGCCCCAGCGTGTGACGAGCATCGGCTTTTCGCTGACCGGCGTCCAGGCACCCGCTGCGCGCTTGTCAAAGCCATAGCCACCATCGCTGACCCAGATGCTGACCGAACGCCCCTCGATGATTGCCATGTCGTGGGCGGCGCGCACCCGAGCCGCAAAGCGCTCCGCGTCACCGCGCAACGCTCCGCGCGGATCGGGCCAGGCCAGCACAACCGCGGCCGACGCCAGCCCGATCAGGGTCAGCACGATCATCAGTTCAACCAGCGTGAAACCGTCCGTGCCCCGGGCTCGTTCACGGATCGGGCGGCTCCGGGCGCGCATAGCGGCTTACTGCCAGCTGCCGATATCGGCGTCGACGCCCTCGCCACCCTCTCGACCATCGGCGCCATAGCTCCAGATGTCGATCGCGCCGTGCGTACCGGGCTGCGCATAAAGGTAATCGCGGCCCCATGGATCTTGAGGCAGTTTCTTGATATAGCCACCCTTTTGATAGCGCGACGGATCTGTCAGCGATGCAGGCGGCGACACCAGCGCCTGCAACCCATCAGCGGTCGAAGGATAATTGAATTGCTGCAGGCGATAAACCTCCAGCGCCTGTTCGATGGTGGCGATATCCGACTTGGCCTTTTGCACCTTGCCCTGATCACCGAGCGGAATGACGTTGAGCGCCACAATCGTCGCGAGCAGGCCCAGGATGACAATCACCACCATCAGCTCGACGAGTGTAAAGCCGCTTTCGGTGGAACGCCCTTTGCGGGCGTTTGGGCGGTTGGAAGGGACGCGCTGAACCATGATACTCCTTATTGTCCGGCCAGGGTGTTTAGCTGCAAAATGGGCAGCAAGATCGATAGCACAATCGTTGCCACGATGCCGCCCATCACCACGATGATCGCCGGTTCGAGCAGCGACAGCGCGGTAGCGGTAAACCGGTCAAATTCGCGTTCCAGATAATCGGCGGCCCGCTCCAGCATTTCGTCGAGCCGACCCGCTGCCTCGCCCGATGCGGCGAGATATGTCAGCAGCGGCGGGAACACGCCCGACCGCCGCATTGCCGCCGAAAGGCTGCCGCCCTGGCGGATCGAGTCGGTGATTTCGTCCG
This sequence comes from Sphingomonas sp. UBA4766, assembly GCA_002403415.1. GTDB lineage: Bacteria > Pseudomonadota > Alphaproteobacteria > Sphingomonadales > Sphingomonadaceae > Sphingomonas. The sequence continues at coordinate 1,676 of DHHS01000204.1, forward strand.
ACGCCTGACGCAGCCGCGCATTGTGGATCGTGCCCGATGTCAGCGCCAACCCCTCCAGCAGCGGCAACCGGCTCGCGACCATCGTCGACAGGGTGCGCGCCATCCGCGCCGCGTGCAAGTCGCGCAGCAACCGACCGACCAGCGGAAGGCGCAACAACCAGCCGTCGAACGCCAGTTTGATCTGCGGTTCGCGTAAAGCCTGACGAAACCCGGCGGCGATCAGGATCACGCCAAGGATAATCGCCCACCAATAGCCAGCAAGCACCGCCGACAGCGCAATGACGATGCGCGTCAAGAGCGGCAATTGCTGCCCGACGGTATCAAATTGCTCCACGACTTGCGGCACCACGAAGATCATCAGCGCGGCGACCACGGCCATCGCCACGGCGGCCAGCACGGCCGGGTATGCCAGCGTCGTGATCATCTTGCTGCGGATTTCGGCTTGCCGTTCCAGCAAGACCGACAACCGCTCCAGGATCGTGGGGAGCGCGCCCGAACTCTCGCCCGCCGCCACCATCGCGCAGTAGAGTGCGGGAAAGCTCTTGGGTTCGCGCGCCATCGATTCGGCCAGCCGCCGCCCCTCCACCACGCCCAGATGCACCCGCCCGACAATGTCGCGAACGTGCGGCTGTTCGGTCTGACGCACGATCGTGCGCAGCGATTCCTCCAGCGGGCTGACGCGGTTGAGCGTCGCCAGCTGGCGCGTGAACAACGTCAGATGCTTGCCCGACATGCGCGGCGTGCGGCCAAGCTGGGCGAGCAGCGACGGGGCAGCGGCGGGCTTGTCAGCGGTGCTCGCCGGATCAATGCGAACGACATAAAGCCTGCGCGCGTCAAGTGTCGCCTGCGCGCGCTCGATCGTATCGGCCTTGACTGCCCCGCGCTTCTCGCGGCCGCCGATATCGATGGCGATATAATCGAAATCGGTCATTGGCTTGGCTTACGCCTCCGCCATGTCGCTGCGCGATACGCGCACGGCTTCTTCGGGCGTGGTCAGGCCGTCGCGCACCATTTGCCGCGCCGCCGACCCCAGATTGGGCGCGTTGATGAAGGCATGGCGGGCGATGATCGCCTCGTCCCCGCCATCATTGATGAGGCGGCGGATCGTATCGTCGATGCGGATCGCCTCAAACACGCCGATCCGGCCCTTGAACCCGGTGCCGCCGCACTCGCTGCAGCCGACGGGCTCATAGACGATCGCACCGGGATCAAAACCCAACAGTGCCGATACCGACCCCTGCGCCTGCACGGGCCGACGACAGCTTTGGCACAGCCGCCGCACCAGCCGCTGGGCAATCACCCCGCGCAGCGTCGAGGCAAGCAGGAACGGCTCGACCTTCATGTCGCGCATCCGCGTGATGGCGCCGATTGCGTCATTGGTGTGGACCGTCGACAGCACGAGATGCCCGGTCAGCGATGCCTGCACCGCAATCTCGGCAGTCTCACGGTCGCGGATTTCGCCGACCATCACGACGTCAGGATCCTGACGCAGGATCGCGCGCAGCCCCGCGGCAAAGGTCAGCCCGACCTTGGGGTTCACCTGCGTCTGCCCTACCCCGTCGACCGCATATTCAACCGGGTCTTCGACGGTCAGGATGTTGCGCGTGCCATCGTTGAGGAGGCGGAGCGCGGCATAAAGCGTCGTCGTCTTGCCGCTGCCGGTCGGGCCCGTCACCAGCACAATCCCGTTGGGTTCGGCAATCGCAGACCGCAGCATCGTGTTGATCGCAGGCGACATGCCCAGCACGTCAAGGTTAATGCCTGCATTTTCCTTGTCGAGAATACGCAGCACCACCCGCTCCCCTGCCCGGCTCGGCAAGGTCGAGACACGCACATCGAGCAGCTTTCCGCCCAGCGACAGCCCCATGCGCCCGTCCTGCGGCACGCGCCGTTCAGCAATGTCCAATCGGGCCATCACCTTGATCCGGCTGACTACTACGGGCGCCACATGCGGCGGCATGCGCAGCGTTTCGCGCAGCACACCGTCAATGCGCATCCGGACAACCAAACCCGTTTCATAGGGCTCGATATGAATGTCCGACACGCCGTTGCGCGCGGCATCAGCGATGATGCCGTTGATCAGGCGGATGGCGGGCGCGTCGTCCGCCGTGTCGAGCAAATCCTCCGCCGTCGGCAGATTGCCGGCCAGCAGGTCAAGCTCATCCCCCAAGCCCAACGACCCGGCGGCCGCTGCGGCTGCCTGCCCGTCCATCGCATAACGATCGGACAGCATCCGGTCGAATTCCTCTGGCTTGGCGAAAGTCACGTCGAACGGCCGCGCCAGATGGCGGCGCAGTTCGAGCAGCACGCGCGGTTCTGCCCCTTCGCGCAACGCCACCGAAAAATGTCCGTCGGCGCCGGGATCGAGCACTACCCCGAATCTACGCGCAAAGGCATAGGGAATGCCGACCAAGGGCGGCGTGCTGTTCGTCATGCCAGCGGCTGATTCCACCGTCAGCACGGGGCCGGTGCCCATCGGCTTGGCCTCGGCCGCCATTACTTCTTGCCTCCTTTGGGATCATTCAGCGGGTTCGGCGCGGCGGGCATCGCGGGCGCGGCGATGCGCGGGTCCTCGATACTGCCCGGTCTGGGCGCGGCGGGAAGCGGCGGTTCCGCGCCCAGATAGTCGCGCACCAGCTGATCGATGCTTGGCTCGGCACCCGGATTCTGCACCCCCTGCTGCAGGCGCAAATAGCCATAACGCTGCTCGGTCACGCGGCGCGAATCCTCCGCCGAACGCAGGATCGTTGGGCGGATGAAGATCATCAAATTGGTCTTGGTGCGCTGTTTGGCACGCGAGCGGAACAATTGCCCGAGTGCTGGAATGTCCCCCAGCAACGGTATTTTCTCGATCGTATTGCGTTCCTCGTCCGACAACAGCCCGCCGATAATCGCGATTTGCCCATCATCGACGGTCATTGTCGTCTCGACCTCGCGCTTGTTGAGGATGAGGTCGCTATTGTCCGTCGAAACCGGCCCCGAGATCGAGCTGACCTGCTGGCGCAAGAACAGCTTGATTGTTCCGCTCGAATTGACCTGCGGGCGCACCTCAAGCTGAATGCCGACATTTTCGCGCTGGACAGTGCGGAAGGCATTGTCGAAATTCTGGCTGAGCGCTTGACCCGTGGTGATCGGAATCTCCTGCCCGACTAAGATCCGCGCGGGTTGATTGTCGAGCGTCGTGACATTGGGCGCTTGCAGCAGGTTCGACGTCGAATCGCTTTTCACAGCGTTGATAATTCCGGCAAAGACGCCATCGCTGCCGATGCGCGAGCCAAAGCCGCCAAGCCCCCCTGATGCGCCCAAAATGCCACTGATGGCGGACTGGGCAAGCTGATCCGACAGGCCGCTGTTTGTGGCCGTCGTCACCGTCGCGCCGTTGATTGTGGTGGTCGAGGTGTTCAGCTCGCGCGCGGCAACCGCGCCGGCCACGGTAAGCAGATTGGGCGCGGTGTTCGAAAAACTCGACGAGACGATCGGCAAATCGCCGCGCAGGCTGCCCAGCAGCAATTGCACGCCCAACCGATTGGCGGTTGCATCTGAGACCTCGGCAATAATCGCCTCGACCAGTACTTGTTCCCGCCGGGTGTCGAGCTGACGGATCACTTCGGCAAGCTGACGCTGGACCTCGGCCGGCCCGGCAATGACGATGGCATTCGCGCCGGTGAAGCGGGTGACCACGGCGGCGGTACGCCCCCCATCAGCGACGATGGCGGGCTGCGCATTGGGATTGCCCCCGCCGCCCCCCGACGGCGCAGGGCTGGCTTGAGGTGGCACGATGTTGCGCGCATTAGCCGTGCCCGGCGCATTCGCGCTGCCACCAAAAGTTGAGCTTTGCTGAGAAAGCTGCGTTGCTTGCGGCGCTTGTGTCGGTTGCTGACCCACCAGTTCCTGCAACACCGGCAGCAATTGTTCGGCATCGGCATTTTGCAGGAATACAACCTTGATCTCGGTCCCGGCCGAAGCCCTACGGTCAAGGTCGGCAGCAACTTCGGCCAGTCGCGCGACGGTTGCCGCATCCCCGCGCAAGGCGACCGCGTTTGAGCTGTTGACTGCAACGATCGATACACCCTGCCCGCCGCCCGACTGGCCCCCGCCAGCAAGAGCGGTCAACGCGGCCGAAATTTCGCGCGCGCCCGCATTTTTGAGCGCGACGATGCGTGTGGAGGCGCTATCGGTGTCAATCCGCGACAACACTTCACGGATGCGCCGCACATTGTCGGCAAAATCGACGATAACGATCGAATTGCCCGCGCGGTTGGCGCTTACCGCCCCCTGCCCGCTGATGAGCGGACGCACAGTGTCGAGCGCGCTTGTCGCATCGATCGCGCGCAGCCGGATAATTTCGGTGACATAGGCATTACGATTGGCAGTCGCGCTGCCGCCGACCCGGTTGGGCTGAGACGCCGCACCGTCGACCGGCTGGATCCGAAAAGCACCATTCGATGTCGGCACTGCGACCAACCCATTGGCGCGCAGCGTCGCCAGGAAAATCTCGAAATATTCCGACCGCGAAAGCGCCCGGTCGGTCACCACCGTCACCTTGCCCTGCACCCGACTGTCGATGATGAAGGTGCGGCCCGTCACCTTGGCCGCATCGCCGATAAAGGCGCGGATATCGGCATCGCGCACGTTAAGCGTCGTCTGCGCGCCCAAAGGTTGGGCCAGCGTCATTGCGAGAGCCAGCACCGCTGTGCTGGCGGTCGAGCGGCGGAAAGACGCCATCACTGGCCTGCAACGCTCAAGGTGAGCGGCAAAACATCGGCACCACGCTCCACCGTCACCGAAATCGTCCCGCCCTTGGCAAACTGGCTCGACAAGGCTTCGATATCGCCCGGTCCCGTCACTGGCCGCCCCCCGATTTGCGTTATCACATCGCCCTCCTTCAATCCGATCTTCCGAAATGTCGCGCCTGACCCCTGCGGACGCACGACCAGCCCGCTCACCTTGCCGCCGTCAATCCGCGGGATGAAGCCGACTTCGGCCCGCAATTGCGCAAACGTCAATGCCGATGGCTCAGCCGACTTGGCGGGCGCCGTGCCAGGCGCGGGCGATGCGGGCGCCGATGCGCCGGGCACCGCGGGCGCTGCATTGCCGCTCCCCTGGTCGATGGCCAGCACTTCCTCTTTGCCGCCGCGTTCGATCGTGACACGGTCGAACGCAACGGTCTTGAGCGTCGCGCCGGGTGCAATTTCTTCGCCTACCGAATAGCTTTTCTGCTCGCCATCAGGACCGGCGATGATCGCAGCCCCCCGACCGGTCGCTGCATCCAGCCGGGTACCGAACAGCGTCAACTGGAGCGAGGTGACAACCTCTGCAGCAGCCGCGCCCGGCGCTGCGGCATCGAGCCGGAAAAATGGGTCAAAGCTGTGAAGCAGGCCGTTTGCCCGATCCGCCAGGCCCGGCGCGCGCAATTGCCAAACGCCAACCGGATCGACCGGCGTCACCACCGCCCAGACGAGCCGCGCGCCCTGCCAGGCGAGCAAGCCCAACAATGCCAATTCGATCGCGATATACACACGGCCGAGCGGCACCCATCGCAACAGGGTGCGAACGCGTCCATCAATTTCCAGCCGCATTCAACTCACTCCCGCCGCGACCTGCTACGCATGCGTTATTACGAAAGAGCGTCGGTTATGTGAATTATTCGTTACAGGCGATTGCATCCGCGCTGCCACTGGCAATTTCGGCGCATCTTTGGCACAGGATCGCGCATGGCGGCCGCGACCGATACCCCGACCCAAGCCGGATCTACGCCGCGGCCCCGTTTCGGCTCGGGCTATCCCGCCGCGCCCGTCGTCGCGCATCTGAGCGCACAACCCGGCATTCAGAAAGTGCCCTCGCCCAAGTTAATCCTGTTCGTGATGCGGCATTTCATCCCGGTCGAGCTCTGCCACAACTTGATGATGCGCATTGATGCGGAGCGGCGACCATCGACGGTCTCCGACTCCAACGGCGATGATGCCTTTCGCACCAGCGAAACATGCGATTTCCGTCCCGACGAACAACTGACTCAGATCATCGACACCAAGATCGCGGACTTCATGAACCTCGACCTTGCGCATGGCGAAACATTGCAGGGACAACGATATGCCGTCGGCCAGGAGTTCAAGGCACATACCGATTACTTCGATCCGCTGGGCGTTGATTGGGAAAAGTTCTGCAGCGTTGCCGGGCAACGCACCTGGACCGCGATGATCTATCTCAACGAACCCGGCGCGGGCGGCGCGACCCGGTTCAAGTCAATCGACAAGACGATCCAACCCGAAACGGGTAAATTGCTAATCTGGAACAACCTCAATCCCGATGGCAGCGGCAACCCCGCAACACTGCATCATGGGATGAAGGTGCGCTCAGGCGCCAAGTACGTGCTCACAAAGTGGTTCCGCGAGCGTCCCTGGCGCTGAAAATCATTCGCGAATTCGATAAAATAGGCGGTTATTCAAAAGAACACCGCAGCCTAAACCGTTATGCTGCGCACCGACCCGTGTAACCTGCCCGTCAAACTCAACGAACACCCTATCGTCAATGACCGCAAGGGGCGCGAGCTCGATGCGTTGCCGAGGCTTGAGGAGGAACCTGTCATGCACCATGCTCGTCACTTGATGCACCGTATCGCGCGCCATTTGCTTGTCATTGCCTTTGTCGGCGCAGCATCGGTTCCGACCGCCGCCATGGCCGGGCCATGGACGCTTGAACAGGGCAAGACCTATAACAAGCCAGCCGTCAATTTCTTCACGGGCAACTCGATCTTCGGCACTCAGCAGGACGGCTTTGTCGTGTTCGAGGATCTGAACTTCACTTATTACAATGAGACCGGCATCACGGATAATCTGTCGTTCATCGCCTCCATTCCGATCAAGGAAATCCGCCGCGTGGACCGCAATGCGGCAGGAGTCCCGGTGACACAGCGCACTACCGGGGTTGGCGATATCGACCTTGGCCTGCGCTATAATCTGTCGAAGGGACCGATCGTGGTTGCGGTGCAGGGGCTGTTCAAGCTGCCCTACGCCTATAACCGCAACAATCCGCTGCCGCTCGGCAACGGGCAGGAGGATTTTGAAGGACGGCTTCAGCTTGGTCGCGGTTTTGGCAAGGCGGGCTATGTCGTCGTCGAAGCCGGCTATCGCTACCGCGTCGGCGCCCCGTCGGACGAATTTCGCTATCTTGTCGAATACGGCGTTGACCTGGGTAAGTCGACTTATGTGCGCACCAAGCTGGACGGGATTGCGAGCATTCGCAACGAAACCCGCCTGATCGCGGCCAACCGCAATCCTACGCTGCCGCTGGCCTTTGACCTTGCCAAGCTGGAGCTGACCGCAGGCCGCCGGATCACCAAGAAGCTGGGCGTCGAATTCACGGTCACGCCGAATATCTACGGCGACAACACACTGACCGGCACCAACTTCCAGCTGGCGCTTGTGCTGTTGTTATGACGGTACTGGCCGATATCGGGGCGATCCTGATCCTATCGAGCCATTATCTGATCATGGTGGTCCTGAGCGGCTTTGGCGCGCATCGGCTCCATTTGACCTATCGACAATGGCGGGGAAAACCGGGAG
>DHHS01000098.1:0-2282 GCA_002403415.1 Sphingomonas sp. UBA4766
GCCAGCCGCTCGGCGGTGATGCCCGCGGCATGATGGAAGCCTAGCGGATAGGTGGAACGCGGCGCGAGATTGCTCAGCCCTCCCAAGAACCCGCCCATCCCGCGCGCCGCCTCTGCCAGGAAACCGCGATCGGACAGCTTCAGCATCCCGGCCGCGTCGCGCGCGCTCACCGTCCACACCAGCGCCGAACGGTGGCGCCCATCGACATCGTTCAGCGGCAGGATGGCAAACGGCCCGGCGGGGTAGAAAATCTCGAACGCGCAATTGTCATGCGGGCGTTCGTGGTCGAACGCGGTGATGATCGCGTTGTGATGGTATGACCAGCGCGCAATCTTGATGCCCGCCGCCTCGCGCGTCGCCGAATTGCGCCCCTCCGCCGCGATCAGCAGCGGCGCCGTGACGCTCGTGCCGTCGCTCAACAGTGCCTTCACCCCGCCTGGTCCCCGCTCGACCGCGGTGGTGCGGGTGCGCATGCGCAGGTCAATGCCGCCGGCTGCCTGGGCCGCGTCGTGGAGCGCGATCCGCAAGCTGCGGTTCTCATACATCACCCCGAGCACGCCATCCCCTGCGCCCGGTTCAAAATCGAGCGCACCGGGCGCGAGCCCGTCACTGACCCGGATGGACGCAATTGGACAGCCCATCCCTGCCAGCCGATCGCTGAGCCCGATCGCGGCGAGCATCCGCCCGCTTGCGCTGGCGATTGCCGAAGCGCGACCATCAAAACCGGGGGCCAGCGTCACCGCCGGGTCGGCGGGGTCCACAACAATGCTGGTCAGGCCATGCGCGTGGAGCGCCAACGCCAGCGTGCAGCCCACCAGCCCGCCGCCTAGGATGAGAATGTCCGCTTTTTCCATAACCTCGCTTTTAGGGCGATGCGCCGCCAATGCCAACGCCTGCTTGACGCGGGACTCGCCAGGCGCGATTGATGGTTACCGAGAACATCCAGCGTATTTTTGGGGAACGAACATGGCGAGCGCGCATCCGCCGCTTTGGCGTCAAACCGTCCAACATGGCGCCCGGCGCAGCGGCACGCTGATCGCGGCGATGACGATTGCGGGGGCGGCGATCGGCGTCGGGCTGGCGCTGGCAAGCTATCGGCCCGGCGATCCGTCGTTGTCGACCGCTGCAGGCGGTCCGGTGGGCAATGCGCTTGGCCGGCCTGGCGCGATGATTGCCGATGCGCTGCTGGCGCTGCTCGGCTGGCCAGCAATATTGGTTGTGCCATTTGCGTTTCTGTTCGCAAGCCGTCTTTGGCGCGACCGGCCGGTCGGCGCGTGGCGGCGGATGAGCGCAAAGGTGCTGGTCGGCATCGTCCTGATCGCGACCGGCTTTGCGCTGGTGGATGGCGGCGCCGTGAGCACGCTGCCCGCAGGCTATGGCGGGGCGATCGCGCTCGGGATCGCGGGGGCGTTGCGCGCCGCAATCGGCCAGATCGGCGATCCACTCGCAATCCTGTGGATCGGGCGGGTGCTGGCCGGGGTGGCAATCCTGGGCGGGGTGATGGTCTATGCGTTCGGCTTTGAGATTGAAGCCGGCGGACGCAACTGGTCGCTGGGCTGGCCGCGCGGTGCGACCTCTGCCGCGCCCGAGCGCGGCGTCGCCGAGGAAGAGGCCGCGCAGCACCGGCCCGAGCCGGCCCCGCGCCCCATCGCGGTCAGCGATCCGCGGCCTGCTCCCGTCATTACCGATCGCCCTGCCAAACCGGCCAGCGCCCCTGCAAAGCCGCCTCGCCAGACCTCGTTCGACCTGGGCGATACCAGCACGTTGCCGCCGGTTGATCTGCTCAAACCCGCGCCGCCCACCCTCGGCATGGCGATCGACCGCGCCGCGCTGGAGCGGAACGCCCGTCTGCTCGAATCAGTACTCGACGATTTTCACGTGAAGGGTGCGATTGTGAATGTCCGGCCCGGTCCGGTCGTCACCATGTATGAGCTTGAACCTGCGAGCGGCATCAAGGCGAGCCGGGTGATCCAGTTGGCTGACGACATTGCTCGCAACATGTCGGCGGTGTCGGCGCGCGTCGCAACTATCCCCGGGCGCACCGTGATCGGCATCGAACTCCCCAATGTTCGGCGCGAAATGGTGAGCCTGCGCGAGCTTATCGAATCGCTTGATGACCAACCGGGCGCACTGCCGATTGTGCTGGGCAAAAACATCGCGGGCGATGCAGTCGTCGCCGATCTGGCGCCGATGCCGCATTTGCTGGTCGCAGGGACGACTGGGTCGGGCAAGTCGGTGGGGCTGAACTGCATGATCCTGTCGCTGCTCTATCGGCTGCGCCC
>DHHS01000098.1:2649-4135 GCA_002403415.1 Sphingomonas sp. UBA4766
GACGATATTCCACATCTGCTTTCTCCCGTCGTGACCGATCCGGCAAAGGCAGTGCGCGCGCTCAAATGGGCGGTTGAGCAGATGGAGGACCGCTATCGCCAGATGTCGTCGGTCGGCGTGCGCAGTCTGGCAAGCTTCAACGACAAGGTACGCACTGCCCGGGCCAAGGGTCATCCGCTCGGCCGCCGGGTCCAGACAGGCTATGACAGCGAGACCGGCCAGCCAATTTATGAAGAAGAAACGCTCGATTATCAGGTGTTGCCGCAAATCGTCGTGATCGTCGACGAGCTTGCGGATCTGATGATGACTGCGGGCAAGGAAGTGGAGTTCCTGATCCAGCGGCTCGCGCAGAAGGCGCGCGCGGCCGGTATTCACCTCATCATGGCGACGCAGCGCCCCTCGGTCGATGTCATCACCGGCGTCATCAAGGCCAACCTGCCCACCCGGATCAGCTTTCATGTCACCTCTAAAATCGATTCGCGCACAATTCTGGGCGAGCAGGGGGCCGAGCAGCTGCTGGGCAAGGGCGACATGCTCTATATGCCGGGCGGCAAGGGGATTGTCCGCGTCCACGGGCCGTTCGTGTCCGATGACGAAGTGCGCGCGGTTGCCGATCACTGGCGCGCGCAGGGGCGGCCCGATTACATCCAGTCGGTGACGGAGGAGCCGGACGAAGATTTCCCTTTGGATGGACAACCTTTGGGTGAGGACAGCCCGGAAGATCAGCAATATCGCGCGGCGATCCAGCTGGTGGTGGAAAGCCAGAAAGCATCGACCTCCTGGCTCCAGCGACAGATGCGCATTGGCTATAACAGCGCGGCGCGGCTGATCGAGCGGATGGAAAAGGATGGCATTGTCGGCAAGCCTGACCATGTCGGCCGTCGCGAAGTGCTGCGCGACCGCGACGGCAACCCGATCTGACTTGCGCAGCCCCGCCGAGCAGTTCACGGCACGTTCAAACCCATATCGACATTGATGCCGGGACTGTTTGCCGGAGAGTTTACCTGATGATCCGCCCCCTGACGATGTTGCTTGGCGCCGCATTGGTCACCATGCCCGCCGCCGCCGCGGTCGATGGGCTGCCGCTCGTCAAAGCACATCTTGCCGCCGTCGAGACGATGACGGCCGATTTTGAACAGATCGACCGCGTGGGCAAGAGCGTGCGCGGGGTTCTGACCCTCAAAAAACCCGGCAAGATCCGCTTTCAATATGAAAAGGGTGTGCCGATCCTGATCGTGGCAGATGGCAAATCGCTCTGGTTCCTCGACTATCAGGTCGGCCAGAAACAGCGCTGGCCTATCGCCAATGCGCCGCTCGGCATTTTGCTTGATCCCACGAAGGACGCAACCCGCTTTGCGAAAACGGTCGACACTGGCGATCCGCGAATCGTCTCGGTCGAGGCCAGCGACCCGCGCCACCCTGAATACGGCCGCATCACGATGGTGTTCGCACGCACCGCGGGCGCGCCGGGCGGGCTAATGCTGCA
>DHHS01000098.1:4514-10959 GCA_002403415.1 Sphingomonas sp. UBA4766
TTCAACGTCGCCATTGCCGACAATGCGTTTCGCTTTAACGAGCCCCGCAGGGGATCGCTGCGAAACTGAATGCGGTTTGGCCGTTCGTTCATATTGGCGACAGCATTACGCGGCTAAACCCGGAATGCAGACGGCGCTTTCGGGTTTTCCCCCTGTTGCCCGGCAAGTCCGTTCTGCCTGCGTGACGAACGCTAGGTCGGCCCTCGTTCCATGCCCCCGGGACGAGGGCCTTTCCGTGTCTCATGCGTCGCGCAGCAGGAAAGGGACTGGCGAAGGCGGATAACGGGTTCTAAATCGCTTTATGGCCGACACGCTTCGCATCGCATCGTGGAACATCAACTCGGTGCGGTTTCGCTTGGCGATCGTCGAAGAATTTCTGCGCAGTGCGGCCCCCGATATCCTCTGCCTTCAGGAAACCAAGGCCGCCGATTCGGAATTTCCCGCGACCATGTTTCGCGCCATGGGCTATCCGCATATCGCGCTGCACGGCCAGCGCATGCACCACGGCGTTGCGATCATATCGCGCGTGCCGCTGGCGGAGGTGACGCGGCACGATTGGCAGGCCAATGGCGAAGCGCGGCATATCGGGGTGCGCCTACCCGGCGGGTTACGGCTCGACAATGTATATATCCCCGCAGGCGGCGACATTCCCAACCGCGAGCAGAACCCCAAATTCGGCCAGAAGCTCGACTTTATAGAGCGGATGACGGCGTGGTCGGGCGCGTCGACCGGTCCTGCGCTGCTGGTCGGGGATTTCAACATTGCACCGCTCGAGTCGGACGTTTGGAGCCACAAGCAATTGCTCGACGTCGTCAGCCACACGCCGATTGAGGTGGAGGCGCTCGCCCGGCTTCAGGCCGCGAATGCGTGGGTGGATCTCGGTCGCCACTTCTCCCCCGCGCCCGCCCGGCTCTACACCTGGTGGAGTTACCGGGCGAAAGACTGGCAAGCGTCGGACCGGGGACGGCGGCTCGACCATATGTGGGCCACCGCCGATGTCGCGGCAAAGGCAACCACGCACCAGGTAGTGGAAGCAGCTCGGAGCTGGGACAAGCCATCGGACCACATTCCGCTCGTCACCGAGTTTGCCCTTTGACCGTCACACCCGCCAACCCGCGCGCGGCAGCGCAAGCGATTGACGCGCTGCGCCGCGGCTGGTCCGTGGTGCTGGCGACGAAGGCCGGGCCACTTGCACTGCTCCCGATCGAAACGGCCGACGCGGCGCGGCTGGCCGCGTTTGACCCGGCGGGGACCGCCCCCGTGCTGTTATCGGCGGGCCGGGCGGCGACGCTCAAGCTCGCCAATCAGCGGGCCGCCGCCGCTCCCGATTGCCCGGCGCTGGTCGAGCGTGCGCCCTGGCTCGATTTCGATGCGGCAACCGCGCTTGCCGATCCGCAGTTCGACCTGAAAACACCGCTCAAAGGGCCGTATCGCGCGATCGACATCGACGATCCCAATGGCGCGCGCTGGGCATTAAAGCTTGCGACGCTCGCCGGGATGCTGCCCGCGTTCTTCGTGTTGCGCGGGGGAACAGCGGAGATTCGCATCGCGCCTGACGATATCGAGGCGCATGAAGACGCTTCACGGCTGGTGATCGCCGCGCGCGCGCATTTGCCAGTAGATGGTGCCGAACGCGCCGAAATTGTCGCGTTCCGTACCCCCGAAATGGCGGGCGAACATGTCGCGCTGCTGATCGGCAGCCCCAATGGCGCGCCGCCGCTCGTGCGGCTGCACAGTGAATGTCTTACCGGCGATGTACTGGGCAGTTTGAAATGCGATTGCGGCCCGCAACTGCACGCGGCCATCCACGCGATTGCCGCCAATGGCTGGGGCATCTTGCTCTATCTGCGGCAGGAAGGTCGCGGGATCGGGCTCATCAACAAACTGCGCGCCTATGCGCTTCAGGATCAGGGGTTCGACACGGTCGACGCCAACACCCGGCTCGGCTTTGCGGTCGATTCGCGCAATTTCAAGGTGGCAGGGCAAATGCTGTCACTGCTCGGCCAGCGCAAGGTGCGGCTGCTCACCAACAACCCGGACAAGGTTGCGCAGCTCCAAAGCGTCGGCATCGACGTGGCGGAGCGCGTGCCGCATAAATTACCGCCCAACCCGCATAATGAACGCTATCTCGCGACCAAGCGCGATCGCACTGGCCACCAGTTTTAGGCGATCAGCCGCGCCACCTCGGCATAGTCGCTCGCCACTGCATCAACGCCAATGTCACGCAGCACCGCGCCATGGCCCGCCCCGCAGTGTCTCCCGGCACACACGCCAATGACATAAGCGCCTGCGGCAACCGCGCCGGTCGCACCCACCGGCGAATCCTCCAAGATCACACACTCTCCAATCGGGACGCCGATCGCGGCGGCGGCGTGGAGATAGAGATCGGGCGCAGGCTTGCCGCGCGCGACATGCTCCTTGCCGCTGAACAGCTTGTCACCAAATGCATCGCGTAAGCCCACATGATCGAGGTGACGCGCAATCCATGCGGTCGAACTGGATGACGCAATTGCGCGGGGACGCCCCGGTGGCAGGCTGCGCACAAAGGAAACCGCGCCTTCGATCGCATCGACCCCGTTTGCGAATACGCGCATATCCTCCTCTGCGCGGGCGATCGTAAAATCATCGGGTAAGGGCTGCCCGATCCAGCGCTCGATCGCGGCGATGAAATTGGTGCCCGACAACCCCATGAACCGCGCCATCGCCTGTTCGGTGGTGGTCGGAAACCCGGCGGCGGTCAGATACTGTGCGACATGGGCGTTGCCGACAAACTCGCTGTCGATAATCACGCCGTCGAAGTCAAAGATGATGCCGCCAAATCTCATGCCCATTCCCCAATCAACGCCGCGCCCCAAACAGCGCCGTGCCAATCCGCACATGCGTCGCGCCCAGCGTGACCGCGGTTTCAAAATCGCCCGACATTCCCATGCTCAAACCATCAAGGCCATGATCGGCAGCCAATTTGGCCAGCAACGCGAAATAGGGGGCAGGCTCGACACCTGCGGGCGGCAAGCACATCAGCCCCGCCACCGGCAGCGCGGCGGCGTGGGCGTGCGCGAGCAACCCCGCCAGATCGGCGGTCGGCACACCGCCCTTTTGCGGCTCGTCACCAATATTGACCTGAATGAAACAATCGGGGCGCCGCCCTACCTTGTCCATCGCGCGGGCCAGCGCGGTCACGAGCGAGGGCCGGTCGACCGAGTGGATCGCGTCGAACAGCGCCACGGCCTCTTCGGCCTTGTTCGACTGAAGCTGCCCGATCAGGTGCAGGCGAATATCGGGGGTCGCGTCGCACAGGGCGGGCCATTTGGCGGCGGCTTCCTGCACTCGGTTTTCGCCGAACACCCGGTGCCCCTCGGCAATCAGGGGGACGATTGACGCTGCGTCTTGCGTTTTGGATACCGCGATCAGCGTAACGGGGTCGCGCCGCTGCGCCATTAGAGCCGCGCGTACGATGGCGGTGGTGATTTGAGCGAGCGGAGTCGCAGCTTCCGAAAGGGTCATTGCGCTTGCTATAGAAGCGGCAATGCATCGCCACCACCCATCTGTGCCCCGATTGTGGATGATGACCGACGAACGGATGGGCGATGCGCTGTGGCCCGCACTTGCTCGGTTGCCACGCGGGGCGGGGGTAGTTTTTCGCCATTATTCGTTGCCCGACGGCCTGCGCCGCGCACTATTTGCCCGGATTGACCGCGTGGCAAGGCGGCGGGGGCTTGTCTTGGTCCGCGCCGGATCAACGCCGTTTCGGGGTGAAGAGGGCGTGCATAATCAACGCGCGCCGCGACACCGCGGCCTTCGCACCCATGCCGCGCATAACGCAAGCGAAGTGGTGGCGGCGCGGCGGCGGGGGGTGGACGCCATTCTGATTTCGCCCGTCTTTCCGACCCGGTCGCATCGCGGCGCACCCGCGCTCGGGGTAGTGCGGGCGATCGCACTGGCGCGCATGGCGCCGGGGAAAGCGATCGCATTGGGGGGCGTCGATGCGCGACGCCATGCGCGGCTGCGAAACGGCGGATTTATCGGCTATGCAGCGATTGATGCCTGGACCGCCCCCGTGCTCCGCGCCAAAAGGCCGAGTGCGCGTCAGAAGCGGAGCGCGGTTCCAACATAAACGGCCTGGCTATCGCGGCGGTCATCGCCCGTCCGCTGGAGCCGGAACGCCTCGTTTCCAGACCGATTACCGGCCGTCAGATCGACATTGCGCGTCAGGCGAAACGCATTGGTCGAATCGAGCAACGGCTGGACCGGCTCTTTCCCCGGCGGCAGCGCCGCAGCTATCGACTTTTCGACCATTGGTTGCACGCGGCTTGCGCCCGTCGTGGATGCCAGGTCAAAGCTGGTGCGCACGCCAATGCTCGCCGGCGTCTGAACACCGCGGCCGACTGGCGCGAACTGCTTCCACTCGCCCGTCGCACCCAGATTATAGTCGATTGCCGCAATCTTGACGGAAGGGGCCACCGGTGCCGCGCTCCCCGCTGAAGACGGCTTGGTGGGCAGGGCCGTCACCGCCCGCGCCGTTGTCACCAACCGCCGCGCCTGTGCTGGCGTAAAGTCGTAATCGCGGCTGCCCACCGACGCTTTGCCCACCATCGCGGCGAGACGCGGATCGGCAAGTGCTGGGGTAAAGCCCCCAATCCCCGTAAATGGCTTCGCGGCGAGCGCGTCCACCGTGCGCGCCGACGCATCGCTTGCAATCACAACCGTGCCGATGCCGCTCGCCACGAGCAACAGTGATGCGATCGATATTGTGACGCGGTGCCGACTCACGCGAACCATCCTTTCTCGCAACTGCGATAGCACAGCGATACCTGCTTACGCTACGGTCACGAAACGCTTTTTCAGACGGAGTGTGGCATCCGGCCCACAGAATGGCCAACCGGCTTGGTTTGCTTGCGGCGCGACCCGGACAGAGTATAGAAGGGATAAATGATTTTGTTCAGGATTCCGCCAATGTCCCGCCTGCCCCGCACTGCGTTGTTGCTTTCCCTGGTGATGCCAATCGCCGCTTGTGGTGGCGGACAGGATCGACCGAAGGGCGATTTGGCCGCGGCCCGGGTGACGACGATCGGCGTCAACGCCTATCTGTGGCGCGCGTCGCTCGACACAATTTCGTTCATGCCGCTGTTGCAGACCGATTCGGCAGGCGGGGTGATCGTGACCGATTGGTATGCAAATCCGGCCGCCCCCGCCGAACGGATGAAGGTGACCGTGTCGATCCTCGATCAGGATTTGCGCGCCGATGCCGTGCGAGTTGCGATTCTACGCCAAATCAACCGCGACGGGCAGTGGATCGACGCGCCCGTGAAGGCGGCGACAGCGCAAAAGCTGGAAGATATCATCCTCACCCATGCCCGCGACCTGCGCCGCGCCGCGCTGCCCGGTTGAAGGTTGGCGGACATGGCATCGCGTTTTAACGCGCTAAAGGCCGATGCGGCCTGGCAGGCGGTTTGGGAAGAACGCGGCACCTTTGCCGCCGACAGCAATAGCCCCAAGCCGCGCAGCTATGTGTTGGAAATGTTTCCCTATCCCTCGGGCCGCATTCATATGGGGCACGTGCGCAACTATACGATGGGCGATGTGCTCGCGCGCTATCGGCGGATGATGGGGATGGAAGTACTCCACCCGATGGGCTGGGACGCTTTTGGTATGCCGGCCGAAAACGCGGCGATGGAGAAAAAAGTCCATCCCGGCGACTGGACACGCGCCAACATCGCCAAAATGCGCGCGCAGTTAAAGCAACTGGGCTTTGCGCTCGACTGGCATCGCGAGCTGGCGACGTGCGACCCCGAATATTACGGCCACGAACAGGCGCTGTTCCTCGACCTCTACGAGGCGGGGCTGGTTTATCGCAAGGAATCATGGGTCAATTGGGATCCGTTAGACATGACCGTGCTCGCCAATGAGCAGGTCATCGACGGGTGCGGCTGGCGGTCCGGCGCGCCCGTCGAGCGGCGCAAGCTGAGCCAATGGTTTCTGAAAATCACCGATTTCGCCGATGATTTGCTGAACGGGCTGAGCGAGTTGAACGACTGGCCCGACAAGGTTCGGCTGATGCAGGACAATTGGATCGGCCGCAGCCAGGGCCTAGCCTTTTCGTTTGCGCTGTCGGATGGCGGCGCAGTTGAGGTGTTTTCGACGCGTCCCGACACGATTTTCGGCGCAAGCTTTGTCGCGGTTGCCGCTGATCACCCGATCGCCCGCGCCGCTGCGGACGCCGACCCACAGGCCGCCGCCTTTATCGAGCTGTGCCGCAAGGGCGGGACGACGGCCGCCGAGCTGGAGACGCAGGAAAAGCTGGGCCACCGGCTGGGGATCACTGCGCAGCATCCCCTCGACCCGGATTGGCGCCTGCCTGTCTACATCGCCAATTTCGTGCTGATGGAGTATGGCAGCGGCGCGGTGTTTGGCGTGCCCGCGCATGACCAGCGCGACCTTGATTTCG
>DHHS01000098.1:11239-13008 GCA_002403415.1 Sphingomonas sp. UBA4766
ACCAGCGCGACCTTGATTTCGCCCGCAAATATGGTCTGCCCGTGCGGCGTGTCGTCGCCGATGGCGAGGCGCAGCACGCCGCGTTTGACGGCGACACCGCGTATACCGGACCGGGCAGAATCGTGAATTCACGCTTCCTGGACGGCCTCGACGTGGAGGCAGCCAAGCGCGACGTCATCGCCCGCGCGGAGCGCGACGGCTGGGGCGCAGGGCGTACCGTGTTTCGCCTGCGCGATTGGGGCGTCAGCCGTCAGCGTTATTGGGGCACGCCGATCCCGGTCATCCATTGCGACGCATGCGGGATTGTGCCCGTGCCCAAGGATCAATTGCCGGTGATCCTGCCCGAGGACGTCAGCTTTGACATTCCCGGCAACCCGCTCGACCGGCATCCGACATGGAAGCATGTGTCCTGCCCGACCTGCGGCGGCGCGGCGCGGCGCGAGACCGACACGCTCGACACGTTCGTCGATTCGTCCTGGTATTTCATCCGCTTTGCCAGCCAGCCCCAGGATCAGCCGTTCGACCGGGCCGAGGCCGAAAAATGGCTGCCGGTCGCGCAATACATCGGCGGGGTGGAACATGCCATTCTGCACTTGCTCTATGCGCGCTTCTGGACTCGTGCGCTCCGGCATATCGGGCAGCTTGACGTCAGCGAGCCCTTTGCCGGGCTGTTCACGCAAGGGATGGTAACGCACGAAACCTATCAGGCCGCCGATGGCCGCTGGCTCGCGCCCGAGGAAGTGCGCGTCGAGGGGGGTGCCGCAACGATCATTGACAGCGGCGAGCCCGCGCAGATCGGCCGCGTCATCAAAATGTCGAAGTCGAAGAAGAACACGGTCGATCCCGAACCAATCGTCGCGCAATATGGCGCCGACGCGGTGCGATGGTTCATGCTGTCGGATTCGCCGCCCGAACGCGACTTGCCGTGGAGCGAGGCCGGCATTGACGGCGCGTGGCGCTTTGTCCAGCGGCTTTGGCGGCTGTTTCAGCCAGCCGGGGCACCCACCACCGGCACCGACGAGACGCTTGACCGCAAAGTGCATCAGACGATTGCAGGCATTGCGAGCGATATCGAAGCGCTGTCGTTCAACAAAGCGGTGGCGCGGGTTTATGAACTCGCCAACGCGATTGAGCGCGCTGCCCCGTCCGCCACGCGCCAAGCCGCGATCGACCGGCTACTGCTGATGGTTGCCCCCATGGTCCCGCATCTGGCAGAGGAAGTCTGGGCGCTGCGCGGTGGCGCCGGACTGATCGCCGACGCAGCCTGGCCCGAGGTTGATCCGGCGTTGCTCATCGATGAGGCGGTCACCATCGCGGTGCAAGTAAACGGCAAGCTGCGCGACACGCTGACGATGCCGCGCGGCACTGCCGGAGCTGATATCGAAGCGGCAGCACTTGCGTCGGACAAGATCATCCGCGTGCTGGAGGGCAAAGCACCGCGCAAGATCATTGTCGTGCCAGACCGGCTGGTCAATCTCGTCGCATGAGGGGATTGGTCGCCCTGGCCGCGCTGATGCTGGCGGGATGCGGGCTTCATCCGCTCTATACCGGCGGAAGCAGCGGGCGGGTGGCGGCGCTGCTCAGCCAGATCGAAGTCGCGCCGATCCCGGGCCAGTCGGGCTATCTGGTCAGCAACGCGGTGCGCGACCAACTTGGCGCTACGCCTGGGGCACAGCCGCTTTATCGGCTTGAAATCAAGCTTGATGATAAGATTATCGGCCTTGGTGTGCGGCGCAACGACACAGTTACGCGCGAACGCCGGACGCTGC
>DHHS01000020.1:0-3448 GCA_002403415.1 Sphingomonas sp. UBA4766
TGCGGCACCGGCACCGACCGCTGCTCCCCCCAATTTCGGCGCGCCCAAGCGCCCCGCGTCGGCAGAGCCGCTTGCGCGGCCGACCCGCGATCGCAAGAGCCTCGACGATCGCCGTCAGTCGGGCAAGCTCACCGTCAACCGCGCGCTGAGCGACGACGGCGGCGCGCGGGCCCGCTCGCTCGCTGCGCTCAAACGCGCGCGGGAAAAGGAAAAGCGGCATTTCGGCCCGCGCGAGGCCCAGCCCAAGCAGGTCCGCGATGTCGTGGTGCCAGAAGCGATTACGGTGCAGGAACTCGCCAACCGCATGGCTGAAAAAGGGGCCGATCTGGTCAAGGCGCTGTTCAAAATGGGGATGCCCGTCACGATCAACGCGACGATCGACCAGGACACCGCCGAACTGCTTGTCACCGAATTCGGCCACAACATCACCCGCGTGACCGATGCGGACGCCGAACTCGCGCTGCAAACCGCCGATGATGCTGAGGAATCGCTGCGCCCGCGCCCGCCTGTGGTCACGATCATGGGCCATGTCGATCACGGCAAGACGAGCTTGCTCGATGCGCTGCGCGGCACCGATGTCGTGCGTGGCGAAGCGGGGGGGATCACGCAGCATATCGGCGCGTATCAGGTCACGCTGAAGGACAAGTCGAAGATCACCTTCCTCGACACGCCGGGCCACGAAGCCTTCACCGAGATGCGCGCGCGCGGCGCCAATGTCACCGATATCGTCGTGCTGGTGGTCGCCGCCGATGACGGGCTCAAGCCGCAGACGGTGGAGGCGATCAACCACACCAAGGCCGCCGGCGTGCCAATGATCGTTGCGATCAACAAGGTCGACAAGCCCGAGGCCAACCCGCAAAAAGTGCGCGAGGCGTTGCTGCAATACGAAGTCATCGTCGAGGAATTGTCGGGTGATGTGCAGGACGTTGAGGTGTCGGCACTTAAGAAGACCGGGCTCGACGATCTGATCGAGAAGATTCAGATTCAGGCCGAATTGATGGAGTTGCGCGCCAATCCTGACCGGATGGCCGAAGGCAGCGTGATCGAGGCCAAGCTCGACAAGGGGCGCGGGCCGGTCGCCACCATTCTTGTCAATCGCGGCACGCTCCGTGTCGGCGATGTGTTTGTCGTTGGCGCCGAAAGCGGCAAGGTGCGCGCGCTGATCGACGACAAGGGCCGTCAGATCAAGCAGGCAGACCCGGCGATGCCCGTCGAAGTGCTCGGCCTGTCGGGCGTGCCGATGGCGGGCGATCCGCTGCAAGTGGTCGAGAATGAAGCAAAGGCGCGCGAAGTCGCCGAATATCGCCACAGCGTCCTGCTCGCCAAGCGCACCACCGCGACGCCCGCCAGCCTGGAGAGCATGTTCTCCGCGCTGAAGGAAAAGCAGGCGATCGAATATCCGCTGGTGGTGAAGGCCGATACGCAAGGGTCGGTCGAGGCAATTGTCGCGTCGATCAACAAGATCTCGACCGCCGACATCCGCGCGCGCGTGCTCCATTCCGGGGTGGGCGGTATCACCGAAAGCGATGTGACGCTGGCCGGGGCGAGCGGCGCGCCGATCATTGGTTTCAACGTGCGCGCGAACGCCAAGGCGCGCGAAATCGCCGAGCGGCAGAAGGTCGCACTCAAATATTATGACGTGATCTATGACCTGATCGACGAAATCCGCGCCGGGATGGCGGGCGAACTGGGGCCCGAAGCGTTCGAAACCGTGGTCGGCCGCGCCGAAATCCGCGAAGTGTTCCCCGCGGGCAAGCATGGCCGCGCGGCGGGTCTGCTGGTGGTCGATGGCTTTATCCGCAAGGCATTGAAGGCGCGCATCACCCGCAACGACGTCATCATCTATAACGGTGAAATCGCGTCGCTGCGCCGGTTCAAGGACGATGTGGCGGAAGTGCGCGCGGGGCTGGAATGTGGCGTCACCTTCCTCAGCCACACCGACATCAAGCCGGGCGACTTCCTGGAGACGTTCGAGGTCGAACTGCGCGAACGGTCGTTGTGATGCGGGACTGTCGCGCGCCCGGCCGGGAGCAGCATGGCGATGAAGGCTGATACTGCCCAAGACCGCTCCGTCCGCCTGCTGCGCGTGGGCGAGCAGGTGCGCCATGCGTTGTCGGACATTCTAGCACGCGGCGATGTGCATGACGAAACGCTCGCCAACCACCTGGTTACTGTCACCGAAGTCCGCATGTCGCCGGACCTGCGCCACGCAACTGCGTTTGTGAAGCCGTTGCTCGGCAAGGATGAGGAGGTAGTGCTCAAGGCGCTGCGCACTAACACCGCCTATCTGCAAAGCGAGGTTGCGCGGCGTGTGAACACCAAATATGCCGCCAAGCTCAAATTTCTGCCCGACGAAAGCTTTGATGAGGGCACGCGGATCGAACAATTGCTCCGCGATCCCAAGGTGGTGCAGGATTTGGACGACAAACACGGCGACGCCACGCGCTGATGGCCAAGCTTTATTTCTATTATGCGTCGATGAATGCGGGCAAATCGACCAATTTGCTCCAGGCCGATTTCAATTACCGCGAGCGCGGGATGCGCACGATGTTGTTTACGGCGGCGATCGACACACGGACCGCGTCGGGTGTCATCACGTCGCGGATCGGGCTGGAGCGCGCGGCGATTCCGTTTGACACCGCGACCGATCTCGCGGCGATCGCGGCGGCGGCGCATGGCGACGCGCCGGTTGCCTGTGTGCTGGTGGATGAGGCGCAATTCCTGACCCCGGTTCAGGTGCGTCAGCTTGCATCGCTCGCCGATGACCATCGGATTCCGGTGCTGTGTTATGGCCTGCGCACCGACTTTCGCGGGGCGCTCTTTCCAGGCAGCGCCGAATTGCTCGCGCTGGCGGATCATATGATCGAACTCAAGTCAGTGTGCGATTGCGGGGCGAAGGCGACCATGAACCTGCGCGTCGATGCGGCGGGCCGGGCGGTTGCGGCGGGGGCGCAGACTGAGATTGGCGGTAATGACCGCTATATTGCGTTGTGTCGGCGACACTTCATGGAACGGCTCGCCGCCGCGGCGGGCTGACTCCGGTGCATGGCTGGATCATCCTCGACAAGCCGCTGGGGCTGGGGTCGACGCAGGCGGTGAGCGCAGTTAAGCGGGCGCTGCGCGACGGCGGCTATCCAAAGGTCAAAGTCGGGCATGGCGGGACGCTTGATCCACTGGCCACCGGCGTGCTGCCGATCGCGCTGGGCGAGGCGACCAAACTTGCCGGGCGGATGCTCGACAGCGACAAGATCTATGAATTCACGGTTCGCTTCGGAACGCAGACCGATACGCTCGACTGCGAGGGCGCAGTGGTTGCGACCAGCGACGCGCGGCCGACCCGCGCGGCAATTGCGGCGGCGGTGCCTCGCTTCACCGGGCCGATCACGCAAGTGCCGCCCGCCTATTCCGCGCTGAAGGTGGATGGCGAGCGTGCCTATGATCTGGGGCG
>DHHS01000020.1:3733-11370 GCA_002403415.1 Sphingomonas sp. UBA4766
AGCGTGCCTATGATCTGGCGCGAAAAGGCGCTGAGTTTGCGCTGGCGACGCGCGCGGTCACCATCCATGCGGTGTCGGTGACTGGCTTTAGCGCGGGCGGGGAAGGGGTGGCGGACGTGACGCTCAGCGCCCATGTTTCCAAAGGCACCTATATCCGCAGCCTGGCGCGCGACATCGCCCTGGCGCTGGGGACGGTCGGGCATGTCACGATGCTGCGGCGGACCAGGGCGGGGCCGTTCACGCTTGGCCACGCAATATCACTGGACAAACTGACCGAACTCGGTAAAGTGCGCGATCTTGAACAAAGTCTCCTGCCGTTGAGGGAGGGGCTGGACGACATCCCGGCTCTTTCCCTCGACCCCGATCAGGCAGGGTTGCTCCGTCAGGGGCAAAAACTGGTCGGGATCGCCGCTCATGATGGCCTTTACTTGGCGATCGCGCACGATGTGCCGGTCGCGCTGGTTGAAGTTTTGGACCGACAGGTCCGGGTCGTGCGCGGATTTAATTTGTAACACGGTGTCGAAGGAACGAATGAATGTCGATTACGCAAGAGCGCAAGGACGCGCTGGTCAAGGAACATGGCCGCGTCGAAGGCGACACCGGCAGCCCGGAAGTGCAAGTCGCGATCCTGACCGAGCGCATCCGCAACCTGACCGAACATTTCAAGACGCACGCCAAGGATAATCATTCGCGGCGCGGGCTGTTGATGCTGGTGAACAAGCGTCGCTCGCTGCTCGATTATCTGCGTCACCGCGACGGCGCGCGCTACACCGATCTTATTGCGAAGCTCGGGCTTCGGAAATAACCATCGCGGCCCCCGTTTCGGGGGCCGTTTTGTTTGCGGATCACCGGGCAATCCGGCACGGTGTCCGCCGCACGACTTGGCCCGAAAGGGGGAGTCGGCATGGGCCGCCATGGCCCGATCAGAGACCCTTGCGGAAATCCGTTTCGCAAGGCGCTCGCGAAAGGCCCCACGCGCATAGGGCGCGTGGCGTTGAAGGAAAACAGATGTTCGATATCAGACAAGTTTCAATCGAGTGGGGGGGCAAGACCCTGACCCTCGAAACGGGCAAGGTTGCCCGTCAGGCTGACGGCGCGGTGATCGCGACGCTGGGCGAAACGGTGGTGCTGTGCGCCGTCACGGCCGCCAAATCGGTGAAGGAGGGGCAGGATTTCTTCCCGCTCACCGTTCATTATCAGGAAAAATACTCGGCCGCCGGGCGTATTCCGGGCGGCTTTTTCAAGCGCGAGCGCGGCGCGACCGAGCGCGAGACGTTGATTTCGCGGCTGATCGACCGCCCGCTCCGTCCACTGTTCCCCGAAGGGTTTTATAATGAAATCAACGTTATCGCTCAGGTGTTGAGCTATGACGGCGAAAATGAGCCCGACATCCTTGCGATGATCGCGGCGTCGGCGGCGCTCACCCTGTCGGGCGTGCCGTTCATGGGCCCAATTGGCGCAGCGCGCGTCGGCTATGACGGCGAGTATATCTTAAACCCCAGCGATGCGCAGGTTGAGTCCGGGTTGCTCGACCTGGTGGTTGCGGCCACGAATGACGCCGTGATGATGGTCGAATCCGAAGCGAAAGAGCTGTCAGAGGATGTCATGCTCGGCGCGGTGATGTTTGCGCACAAGGCGTCGCAACAAGTGATCGGCGCGATCATCGCGCTGGCGGAGCAAGCAGCGAAGGAGCCGTGGGAACTTGCGGTTGCCGATGACACGGCTGCGGTGAAGGCCGAGCTGAAGGCGCTGATCGGCGACGATATTGCCGCCGCTTACAAGACCACACTCAAGTCCGACCGCGCCGACATGCTGAACACAGCTCGCAGCAAGGCCAAGGCGGCAATGGCCGACCGCACCCCGCAAGAACAGATGGCCGCACAAAAGCTGGTCAAGAAGCTGGAGGCCGAAATCGTGCGCGGCGCGATCCTGCGCGATGGCACTCGCATCGACGGGCGCACCACGACGCAGATCCGCCCGATCGAAGCCGAGGTCCATTTCCTGCCCCGCGCGCATGGTTCGGCGCTGTTCACCCGCGGCGAGACGCAGACCATCGCGACCACGACGCTGGGCACCAAGGATGCCGAGCAGATGATCGATGGGCTGACAGGGCTCAGCTATCAGCATTTCATGCTGCACTATAACTTCCCACCCTATTCGGTGGGCGAGGTTGGCCGCTTTGGCGCGCCGAGCCGCCGCGATATCGGCCACGGCAAGCTCGCCTGGCGCGCGCTGCACGCAGTGCTGCCGTCGAAGGAAGAATTTCCCTACACCATCCGCGTCACCAGCGACATTACGGAGTCGAACGGCTCGTCGTCGATGGCGACGGTGTGCGGTGGCTCGCTCAGCCTTATGGACGCGGGCGTGCCGATCAAGCGGCCGGTCAGCGGCATCGCGATGGGCCTGATCCTGGAGGGCAAGGAGTTTGCCGTCCTGTCCGACATTCTGGGTGACGAGGATCATCTGGGCGACATGGATTTCAAGGTCGCCGGGACGAGCGAGGGCATTACCTCGCTGCAAATGGACATCAAGATCGCCGGTATCACCGAAGAGATCATGAAAGCGGCGCTTGCGCAGGCGCATGAGGGCCGCGCGCATATCCTGGGCGAAATGGCGAAAGCGCTGTCGAGCACGCGCACCGAATTGTCGGCCCATGCCCCGCGCATTGAGACGATCACGATCGACAAGTCGAAGATCCGCGATGTCATCGGCACCGGCGGCAAGGTGATCCGCGAGATTGTGGCGACGACCGGCGCCAAGGTCGACATTGATGATGAGGGCGTGATCAAGGTCTCGTCGTCGGATCATGCGCAGATCGAGGCGGCAATCGCCTGGATCAAGGGCATTGTCGAGGAAGCCGAAGTCGGCAAAATCTATAATGGCAAGGTCGTCAACCTTGTCGATTTCGGCGCGTTTGTGAATTTCATGGGCGGCAAGGACGGGCTCGTCCATGTCAGCGAAATCCGCAACGAACGCACCGAAAAGGTCAGCGACGTCCTGAGCGAAGGTCAGGAAGTCAAGGTCAAGGTGCTGGAAATCGACGCGCGCGGCAAAGTGCGCCTGTCGATGCGCGTCGTCGATCAGGAAACGGGTGCCGAGCTTGAAGACACGCGCCCGGCGCGTGAACCAAGAGGCGAGCGGGGCGAAGATCGTGGGCCGCGCGGCGAAGGCCGGGGTCCGCGCCGCGATGGCGATGGGGGGCGCGGTGGGCGTGGTCCGCGCCGTGACGGTGATGGCGCTCGCGGTCCGCGCGGCGAGGGTCGTGGCCCGCGCCGTGATGGCGGCGGGAATGGCGGCGGCAATGATGACGGCCCCGCGCCCGATTTTGCGCCAGCCTTTCTGACGGGCGACCGCGACTAAACGCCGGCTCGCTCAAACAAAAACGGGCCCGGCGCAGACGCGATCCGGGCCCCTTTTTTATGGGCGAGATGATTCCGAATTTGACGCTGGCACTATGACGCGCTGGCGGTTTCAACGCCGCTTATCGGAGCAGTTTCGAAGTATCGACCAGTCGCACGTCATGCATTTTATCGAGATAGGCTTCATAGTAACCCTTGTGCGAGGCACCGACGATCGCCAGTAGGCGCCCGCCGGGGCGACGGCCAATCACATCGCGGATATTGGCCACCATGCGCAGGTTGCGTGTCTCCCAATAAGCCAGATAACTTCGCCCGAACCCCTGCGGCGATGTCTCCACAAAAGCTGCGCCGAAATCGGATTGATACGCCAGCATCGGCTCCGTCGGATCATTATAGGCCCGATACATCGCCATCAGCCCGTCCGGCTCGGCCAATCCTGCGCTTAGTCGTTCTTCCTCCGCTCGCCGCTTCGTTGTTGCCGGGTTGTCCCAGGCACGCTGGATCGCCGCTGCATAAGCTTCCTGATCTGCAGGGCCAGGATTGTCGGCGGAATGATCGTCAACGCTCCAAAGGCGTTCCAGCCCGAGCTGAGCCGCCAGCACGGCGGCGATCAGGTTGGTTTCGTTGCCACGGCCTTTCGCCTTTTCGAGTTTGGCGACCAGATCGGGAGTCAGTCCATCGCTTGCGAGCCGGTCACTGGGTGCCAGCCTAAGCCATTGTACCAGCGCCGATCCGGGCTCTCCCGCTGCAAGGAATATGGCGGCCAGATGCCGTCGTTGGCCGGGCGTAGGATCGGTCGGCCACGCGGCAAGCAACCGCTCTGCTTCGGCATTGGCGGCAGGCACATCAAGCCCGATGGCCAGACCCGCGAGCGATGGATCAGGGCAATAGTCCTTGACCGTTACGGCATAGCGCGTCGGATAGCGGCGCAGGCTGTCGCATTGCAGGCCCGAAAGGTCCTCGGTTGCGATTTCTGTTGGGCGCCACGCGGCGAGCCGCGTGAGCAGGGGGGCCAGCAGCGCAGGCTTGAAGCTGTCGGGCAGTCCAGAAAGATGGGGGGTCCCCAGCACCAGCACTTCGTTAAGCTTTCCGGCGGGTGGACCCTTCAGCGCCTCTGGGTGAAATGAGGGCCGATAATCCTGGCTCCACGCAAGCCCTGGAACCCCTGCGACCAATAGCGCCGCGCCGATCGACGCGATTGATACCCCAAGAAAACCTTGCCGCACGAGCGCCTCCTCCCGTGCAGCATATGGCATGTGTGTGACTGATGCAATACACAACGGCACGGCAAACTGCTAAAGCAGGGGGCGTCTTGCCCTCGCCACGCCTTCGATCACACGAACCCCAAATTCCATGTCGACGGATTGTAATTGCCGATATTGGGCAGCACCGTGCTCATATTGCCGTTGCTCACCCCGAACCAGCTGGCGAGCGTCGAGGCATATTGGTCGACCGAGATGGTCGGCAGCAACCGCCCCTGGCCAACGTCGTCGGGCGTATTGTTGCCGATGGCGGGCGGCGTCCCGTAAAAACGCCGACCATTGACCGCGCCGCCGACAACAAAGTGCATCCCGCCCCAGCCATGGTCCGAACCATCGTCGTTCGATTGCAGCGTGCGGCCAAAATCCGACCCCGTAAACGTCGTCACCCGGTCCGCCACGCCCAGCGCGACCGTGGTATCGTAAAAGGCGCGGATGGCGTTTGATACCGTCGCCAGCAATCCCGGTTGTTGGGCAAGCAGATTGTCGTGCAGGTCAAACCCGCCTTGCGAAACGAAAAATACTTGCCGCCGCGCGCCGAGTTCCTGGCTGACCGAAATCATCCGCGCGACGATCTGCAATTGCGCGGCCAGATTGTTGCCGCTGGGGAACAGGGGGAAATTGCCGACCGGCGCGCTCGCCAGTGCGGCATTGACCTGCGTAAAGGTGTCGAGCGCGCGGCGGCTGATCGTGGCATGTTCATTGGCGAACAAATTCGCATTGGTGCCGGTCATCAGGCTGCGCAGCGTGCTGGCGGCGGCCGCTGAACCGAACAGCGTTGAGCTGTTGTTGAGCAGCGCAATCGGGCCGTTCGTGCCGATCGAATACTGAATTGCCGACCGACCGCTCAGGAACACCGCATTGCCCGCCGCGTTGATGCAGGTTAGTGTCGATGTGCCATTGCCGCTCTGGAACAGATCGCCAATGCGTCCGCCCCAGCCCGATGTCGCCCCCTCCGGGTTGCTGGCCTGCCAATAGCTTTGCTGGTCATTATGGCTGAACAATTTGGGCGGCAGGCGCACCGAATTGGCGGTGTATTGCGCCTTTGTCGTCGGTTGGACCAGCGTGCCAACGTTCAGCACTACGGCCATCCGCCCGGCGTCGAAAATCGGGATCAGCGGCGCCATGGTTGGCCCCAGCGCATATTGCCGCCCGCCGGGAAGCCCCGTGGTCGGGTTCAGCAACGTTGCCGCCAGCGTATCGCGCGGGTGCGCCAGATTCTGTCGCGCTGCTGCATATTGGTTGTAGCTTGGCTGGTCATAGGGGGTCAGCGTGTTGGCATAATCATTGCCGCCGAACAGGAACACGCACACCAGCGCGCGGTAATCGCTGGCGGTGGCAGCCGCTGCCTCGCCAATGGCCGCAAGATTGGTGACAAAGGGGGCCGCGCCGCCGACCAGGCCAAGGGCAGCGGATCGTTTCAAAAAGGCGCGGCGCGATTGATCGGATGTGAACATGAAACCGTCCTCCTGCTCAGCGCTGAGTAATGTATTCGGGGGATGCCATTGTCAGCAAAATGGCGGTGTAGACGCGGTTGGTCGGCCCGTTGGTTGCGGTGGCGGAAATACTGTCCACCGCCGCGCGGATGGCGGCCACGGTGGCAGCGCTTAACTGCCCGGCGGCGAGCAGCAGGTTGACTTCGTCGACCAGCGCGCCGCTATCCGCCGCCAGCGCGATGAGGGGCGCGTAATCGGCCCGGACGTCATTGCCGATGCCGTTCTGGATCACGCCCTGCATATAATTGACATAGGCAACGACCGAGGGCTCGTTGGTAATCTGAAACTCTGGTGCGACCAGCGATGCATTGGCGATTGCGGTGTTGGGCGGGGTATAGCCGGGGCGGAAAAAGTTGAACACTGACGGTGCGCGGCCAAATGATTGCGCCAGCCGGTTGGTCGAGCTCGACGTGTCGCCGATCGGCCATAGCCCGCCGCTCGATGTCGCGCCAAAGGCTCGCGCCCAATTGGCTAGCCTCACCACGGGTTCGCGCAGTTTGCCCGATGCGCTGCCGTTCGCGGTGTCAGCACGCGCTTCGGGATCGAGCAGGATCGCGCGAACCACCGCGCGCAAATCCCCCCGCACGCCCGCGCCGTTATTCGCGAAAATCGCCGCGACGCGCCCGACATAGGCGGCGGACGGGTTGCTCGTCACCAGCCGTTGAATCAACTGGCGCGAGACAAAGGGCGGGACGTTGGGGTGGGCAAAGATCGTGTCGAGCGCAATGCCGACGGCGGCGACGCCGTCGGTGCCCGCTGGCACGGTCGCTCCCAAAAAGGTCGAGGCGCCGCTTTCATGGTTTGATGCATTGACGATAAGTGGGCGGCGATAGCGATCGGGCGTGCTGTTATCGTTCGAATCGAGCGACAGACCGGTGAACACGCGGGCCAGCTGCGACACGTCCTGCGGGGTATAGGTGTCGATCGGCTGACCGCCCGAAAGCTGGAGCGTTCCATCCATGTTCAGCCGGTTCAGCCCGATGGTAAACAATTGCATCAGCTCGCGCGCGTAATTTTCGTCGGGCATCGACCCCGTCGCCGGATTCGCGCGTCGATTGTTCAAAAAGGTCAGGAACGACGCCATGCCCGGATTGAACGTAATCCGTTCGAGCAGCGTGCGAAAATTTCCAAAGGCATTATCCAGCAGTGTGTCGAGCCAGGCCGCCGCCGTGAATTGCCGCCACGACACGTTCAGGCCGTTGATGCTGACCACCAGCATTTCAGACAGCGCCATCCCCACCCGCTGGCGCAGTTGGCCGGGCTCTGAAATGATTTGCCGCCAAACGGTGTTGTCGAACCCATTGGTGTTGTTGACGTTTGCCGATATGGCAAAGCCATTGCTGACCAGCCAGTCCCAATGGCTGGTGCGGGGGCGGACCATCTGGTCGGTAATCCAGCCATCAAACCCCAGTGACTGCACCTGTGTGATGTCGGCGCGGGTCGCGCCGAAGGTGGCTTGTTGCAGGAACCGGCTCGCTTGCGCAGCGCTGATCGGGGCGGGGGTTGGGGTGGGTGTTGGCGCC
>DHHS01000128.1 GCA_002403415.1 Sphingomonas sp. UBA4766
CGGTCGAGGCGGAATGACCCGCGTATCCTCCGGCGTTGGCTGAACGCCGAGAGCGGGCGATGCGGCGCTCCGTTGGAGGGGGGTCGGGCGGGATCCTTTCCGTCCCCCGCCGTGTTTACGCAATCTTCGCCATATTGCCGCTATTTCAGGGCGATGTCGGTCGTCTGCTTTTTGGCGCGCTGGACGCTGTTTGCGCTTGGCCTTGGGGTGTTTGGCGCGTTTGCGCCCGTGCGCGCGGACGTGGGGATGGTCGGCGAGCCGGTGTCGCTGTGCATTGCGCGCGCGGCACCGGGTGAGCGCGCAGCGGACCTTTTCGCCGGGCGGATTCCCGTTGATTGCCATAAGCCGCAGCGCGACTTTGGCCCCGGTGATTTCTGGCTGATCTCCTCCCCGGTGCGTCGAACGGGGGAGATTGCGCTGCGGTCGGGCAGCGTGTGGCAGGAACGCCGCACTGTCTATGCGCTTTACGCTGATGGTGTGATCGTCAGCAAGGTCAGCGATGGCCGCGCCGCGACCCGCAGTCTTCAGCTTGGCGCGTTGTTCCTTGATCGTTTGCCCGCGCGGGGGGCACCGCTGGTGCGGGTGGCCTGGAAAGTCGAAGGGTCCGCCAATCTGCGCGGCATTGTGAACGGCCCGCGGTTGGCGACGATCCGTGAAAGCGGTTGGTCGAACTTGTTCGTCGCGGCAATCTATGCGGCGTTTGCGGGCATGTGCGTGGCGCTCCTCATCCATCACCTCGCGCTGTGGACCGCGATGCGTCACCGGTTTCAGCTTGCATATTGCGCGATGGTGGCAGTGTTGCTCGGCTATGCTTTTTCCTCGTCGGGGGCGTTGGCATGGGTGTTTCCGGGGATCGAGAATAATGATCGGCTGAGGCTGAATTATCTCGGGTTGGGCCTTGCAGTGGCGGCGGCGATGTTGTTCGCGCGCTCTTTTTTTGAGCCCAGGGTGTTTCGCGGGTGGCTGGGCGCGGCGTCTTGGGCGGCAACCATTGCCGCACTGATGAGTGCTGTTGCCTATGCGTTGCTGGC
The DNA here is from genome assembly GCA_002403415.1 of Sphingomonas sp. UBA4766. Lineage (GTDB taxonomy): Bacteria > Pseudomonadota > Alphaproteobacteria > Sphingomonadales > Sphingomonadaceae > Sphingomonas. The sequence continues at coordinate 1,032 of DHHS01000128.1, forward strand.
GCCCTGGCAGATTCATTTGCTCGACAAACTGTTCGTGCTGTCTTTCTTGTTGATGATCAGCTTTGTGCCGCTGCTTTTGTGGAAGGCGTGGCGTGAGCGCAGCAACTATCTGTGGGTATTCATGCTGGCCTGGGGCGCGCCGGTGCTGTTTGCGGCGCTGCGGATTGGCAATAATCTGGGATTGATTGGGTGGAGTTTTTGGATCGACCATTCGACGATGCTGTCGATGTGCGCCGAAGCCTTGCTGTCGTCGGTTGGCATTACTTATCGCATCCGCCTGATCAGTCGCGAGCGCGATGAAGCCCGGGCGCAGGAACTGGCCGCGCGGGCGCTGGCCGACCTTGACCCGCTGACCGGCTTGCTCAACCGGCGTGCGTTCTTGCGACAGGCAATCGGGCGCGAGGGGACGCAAACGTTGTTCGTCATCGATCTCGATCATTTCAAGGCAGTGAACGAAACCATCGGTCATGATGGTGGCGACGAAGTACTGCGCGTGTTCGCCCGCGGCCTTCGCGCAGCGGTTGCGGATGGCGGGCTGGTCGCGCGCTTTGGCGGGGAGGAGTTCGTGATCGTGATGCCCCACGAGCGCGCTATTGACCCCGAAGCGCTGTTGGCGCGGCTCCGCGCGGAGCGCATGCCCTTTGACCTCACCGTCACGTCGAGTATCGGCGTGTGTAGTGGGCCGCTGGCGAGCGAAGGCGACTGGAAGCAGCTTTATCGCCGCGCCGATCGCGCGCTGTATGAGGCCAAGGCGCAGGGGCGCGATCGCGTCAGGACCGGGGCGTTGCGCGCCGCTTAATCTTGCATTCCATCGGATGGGTTGCTAAATTGCGGCACGGATCGGAGCATATAATGCGGCATCGCAAATGGGGAATGGTTGGTTTAGCGTTGACTGCTATGGCGGTACTGGTGGCGCGCCCCGCATCGGCGGATGTGCGGCTGATGATGCATCAGATGAATGATCCTGCTCCGCGTCAAATCAGCGCAGCGGTGGATTTTGGCCTCGTTGCGTTTTCGCTGCTCATCACGTGGAGCACACAGCGTTTCACGTGAGCGCGCTTGCGCACGGTCGGGCGGCTGCGTAACACCCTAGCCGATGACTGATGTTGAAGCCGTTTGGCGCTGCGCCTATCGCCACCCTTGCGCGTGGGATTTGCCCCTGTCACCGCTGTCGATGGTCGACATGTTCGACCGCGCCGCCGCCGCCCATGCTGGCAAACCGCTGATCGAATTTCTGGGCCGTAATTACAGCTATAATGAAGTGCGCGATGGTGCGAACCGGGTCGCGGCGGGGCTGGCACTGCTTGGCTATGGTGCGGGGGATCGGATTGGCTTGTTCCTGCCCAACGTGCCGCATTATTTGGCGGCCTATTACGGGATATTGAAGCTGGGCGCGGCGGTGGTGAATTTCTCGCCGCTCTATACGCCCGCCGAACTCGCGCATCAGGTGGCGGATTCGGGCACGCGATTGCTGTTCACCATTTCGGCGACCGCATTGCTGCCCACCGCGATCAAGGTGCTGAACGACAGCCCGCTTGAACGGCTGATCGTCGGCTCGGTGGCGGGTGCCTTGCCTGGCGCCAAGTCGGTGCTCTACCGCTGGTTCAGCCGCAAGGACATTGCCGATAAGCCCAATGATCCGCGCATCATCGCTTTCTCCCGGCTCATCGCCAATGACGGCGCACACGTTGCAGCGACAATCGACCCGGTCGAGGATGTAGCGCTGATTCAATACACCGGCGGCACCACGGGCACACCGAAGGGCGCGATGCTGACCCACCAGAATCTGTCCGCAAACGCGCGGCAAGTGAACGCGATTGATCCGCAGCCTGGTATGGAGGATCGCATTCTGGGCGCGCTGCCGCTGTTCCATGTCTTTGCCAACACCTGTGTGCTCAACCGCACGGTGCTGAACGGCGGGTGCATCATCATGTTGCCGCGTTTCAACGCGGCGCAAGCGCTGGGCGCGATCAACCGCTCGCGCGTGACGGCGGTGCCGGGGGTGCCTACCATGTATCAGGCGTTGCTCGACAATCCGGCGCTGGCCAAGACCGATTTTTCGCACCTGCGCGCATGTATTTCGGGCGGTGCGCCGCTTGCCGCCGAGCTGAAGGCGCGGTTTGAGGCCGCAACGGGCGCGACGCTGATCGAGGGTTATGGCCTGTCCGAAAGTTCAGGCGTCGTCTCCGCCAATCCCTATGAAGGTGCGGGCAAGCCGGGCACCATTGGCCAGCCGGTGCCCGCCACCCGCGTCGCGCTGGTGGACAAGGAAGACCCGTCCAAGCCCCCGGCACCGGGCGAGCCGGGCGAGATCATCATCGCGGGCCCGCAAATCATGAAGGGCTATTGGCAGCGGCCAGACGCGGATGCGGAGGTGTTTATCACCGATGCCGCGGGCGTGCGCTGGCTGCGCACCGGCGATGTCGGTGTGATCGACGAGGACGGCTTTGTGCGGATCGTCGACCGGCTGAAGGATATGATTGCGGTCGGCGGGTTCAAAGTCTTCCCCAGCCAGATCGAGGCTGTTCTCTATACTCACCCGGCCGTGAAAGAGGCGCTGGTGATCGGTATTCCCGATACGTATCGCGGCGAATTCCCCCGCGCCTATGTAACGCTGAACGACGCGGCAGAGGCGACCGGCGCGGCGCTCACCGCGTGGCTCAACCCGCAGCTTGGCAAGCATGAGCGGGTCGACGATGTCGTCATCCGCGCGACTATGCCAAAAACGATGATCGGGAAGCTCAGCCGCAAGGATCTGGTGGCCGAGGTGTTGGGGTAGGCGCGCGCTAAAGCGTGGCCAGATCAATCGTGCCGTGCCGGTCGAGCGTCTTTGCCCGGTCCGCCATCGGATATTTCAGCCCGGTCGCGCAATTGAATAGCACCACCCGATCGCTGTCGCTGACCAGCCCGCGGTTCAGCGCCGCGTGATAGGCAGCCAGAGTCGCGCCCCCTTCGGGGCAGAGCAGCAACCCGTCCTTGGCCGCGCATTCGACCACCGCTGCCTCGATCGCATCATCGTCGACCGCCATCGCGATGCCGCCGCTCTCGCGCACCGCACGCAGGATCAGGAAATCGCCGACCGCGCGCGGCACGCGAATGCCACTGGCGATAGTGTGCGCGCCTTCCCAGCGATCGGCATGCTCGGCACCGTTGTCAAATGCCTTCACGATCGGCGCGCAGCCGCTGGCCTGCACCGCGAACATTTTGGGCCGTTTGGGGCCGATCCAGCCCAGCGCCTCCAGCTCGGCAAAGGCTTTCCACATCCCGATCAGGCCCGTGCCGCCGCCCGTCGGATAGAAAATCGCGTCGGGCAATTCCCAGCCATATTGCGCGGCCAGTTCCAGCCCCATCGTCTTCTTGCCCTCGATCCGATAGGGTTCTTTGAGGGTTGAGAAATCAAACCACAGCCCCTCGGCAGCGCCGCGCGCGACAATCGCCCCGCAATCGTCGATCAGTCCGTTGACCCGGTAAACGCGCGCGCCCTGTAACGCGATTTCGCGCACATTGATGTCGGGCGTATCATCGGGGCACAGCACTACCGTCTCGATCCCGCAGCGCGTGGCATAGGCGGCAAGGGCGGCACCCGCATTGCCGTTGGTCGGCATCGCGATCTTGGTGACGCCGAGCGCCTTGGCCATGCTGACCGCCATCACCAGCCCGCGCGCTTTGAACGATCCGGTCGGCAGCCGCCCCTCATCCTTCACGACCACCTGTGCTCCGCCGGCGGCGGGAATCGGCACCAGCGGTGTCTCGATCTCGCCCAGGCTGACGATGTTGGCGGGGGAGCGCACCGGCAGCAATTCGCGCCAGCGCCACAAATCGGTCGGCCGGGCGGACACTGTGGTGCGGGGGAGGGTGCCGCGGATGCCGTCGAGATCATAGCGCACGAGCAGCGGGCGCCCGACGCGGCTGAGCCCGTGGAGCTGATCCGCGTCATAAAGCTCGCCCGTCATCGAACATTCGAGATGGCTGACGAACGACGCGCGGGATTCAGTGAGGTTGGGGTTCAGGGTCACCCCGCTTTCGCCACCGCGACCAGTGCCGGACGCAGCAGCCGGTCCTTCAGCGCGTATCCGGCCTGCATTTCCTGCACGATGGTGCCGGGTTCGGCATCGCTTGGCATTTCCAGCATCGCCTGATGCCAATTGGGGTCGAGCTTTTCGCCCATCGCCCTCACCTTGGTGATGCCGTGGCGCTGGAACACCGCTTCCAGCTCGCGGCCCGTTGCCTCCAGCCCGGCGACAAGACCGCGCAGCTTGTCATCGGCGCGCAGCTCCGCCGGGATCGCGGCCAGGCCCCGCTCCAGATTGTCGGCAACTGAGAGCAGATCGCGCGCAAAGCTGGTAACGGCATAGGCGCGCGCATCGGCGGCCTCTTTTTCGGCGCGGCGGCGCACATTCTGCGCTTCGGCGGCAGCATAGAGCACGTCCTGCTTCGCGGCCGCTAGCTCTGCCTCGAGTGTTGCGATCCGCGCTTCATCCCCGCTGTCCTGCGCGGCAAAGGGGCTGCCAGCGGTTTCGGCGGCGGCCAGATTTTCGTCGTCAGTCATAGCTTTGGTTCAGTCCCCACTCATTGCATGAGCCGCGCCAGTGTCGCGGCAGTGAAATCCACCATTGGCACAATGCGCGCATAGTTCAACCGGGTCGGCCCGATGACACCGACGACCCCGATCACATGCCCATCGGCATTGTGAAAGGGGCGGGCAATCACCGACGAACCCGACAGCGCGAACAGATTATTTTCAGCACCGATGAAAATGCGCGTCGCATCCGCTTCGCGCGCGCGGTCGAGCAGGCGGGCGATTTCCTGCTTGCCCTCCAGATCGTCAAGCAAATCGCGCACCCGATCGAGATTGGCGGCGGCGGCGGCGTCGATCAGCCGACCCTGACCACGCACGATCAGCACTGGGCGACGATCGCCATCCTCGCTCCATACCGCAAGCCCCGCCTCGATCAGCGCGCGGGCTGCGCCGTCAAGGGCGGCGCGTTCCTCGGCAATCTGGCGGTCGAGCCGAGCGCGCGCCTCTGCAAGTGTCAGGCCGGACAGCATCGCGCTGACATAATTGGCCGCTTCGGCAAGGGCTGTGCCGCTGGTGCCGGACGGCAGATCGATGACGCGGTTTTCGACCGATCCATCGTCTGCCACCAGCACTGCGAGCGCTTGCCCCGCCGACAGCGGCACAAAGGCAAGCTGGCGCACTACCACTTCGCGCTTGGGCACAAACACCAGCCCCGCACACGCCGACAGGCCCGACAGCGCAGCGGTGGTGGCGGCAATCGCTTCTTCAACCGGCCCGGCCTGTTCGACGCGGGCAGCGATTGCGGCGCGTTCTTCAACCGAGGGCTCGAGCGCGTGCATCATCCCGTCGACAAACAACCGCAAGCCCGTGTCGGTCGGCATCCGTCCCGCGCTGGTATGGGGCGCCGCCAGCAGGCCCAGCTCCTCCAGATCCTGCATCACATTGCGGATCGACGCGGGGGAGAGGTTTAGCCCCGACAGCTTGGCAATCGTGCGCGATCCAATGGGTGCACCGGTATCGAGATAGGCCTCTACCACCATGCGAAACACGTCGCGCGCGCGATCGGTTAGCTCGAGGATGGGCGCGGTCATAAGCCTCAAAATAGGGTGGGCGTACCCCAGCGGCAAGCAATGCGTGACGGCGGCCGATGTGCGGGCTATGGGCGGCGGCCTGAACCCAAGGAGTCTTGCCATGCGCCCATCCGGCCGCGCCCCCGACCAAATGCGCCCCATCACCATCGAGCCGCGCTTTACCAAACACGCCGAAGGTTCGGTGCTGATCGGTTTCGGCGATACCAAAGTGCTTGTTACCGCCTCGATCGAGGAGCGCGTGCCCCCGTTCCTTCGCGGCAAGGGCGAGGGCTGGGTGACGGCGGAATATGGCATGTTGCCCCGTGCGACCCACACCCGCGGCAATCGTGAGGCAGCCAAGGGCAAACAATCGGGCCGTACGCAGGAGATTCAGCGGCTGATCGGCCGATCGCTGCGCGCGGTTACTGACTTGAAGTTGCTCGGCGAGCGGCAGATTACGCTCGACTGTGACGTGATCCAGGCCGATGGCGGCACGCGCACCGCGTCGATTTCGGGCGCGTGGGTGGCGCTGCGCCTCGCCATTGACGGGTTGTTACGCGAGGGCAAGCTGACGGCCGATCCGCTCACTCAAAAAGTCGCGGCGATCAGTTGCGGTATCTGGCAGGGGACGCCGGTGCTCGACCTTGATTATGACGAGGATTCTAGCGCCGACGCGGATGCCAATTTCGTCCTGCTCGAGAACGGCAACATTGCCGAGGCGCAGGCAACGGCGGAAGGTGCTACCTATGACGAGGAGGGGCTGCTCCGCATGCTCCGCCTCGCTCGCATCGGGTGCGCCGATATCTTCACCGCACAAGCGCGCGCGGTTGCGTGATGACGGCGGGGATCCGCAAACTCGCCCCCGGTCGGTTGGTGATTGCCACGCATAATGCGGGCAAGCTGCGCGAGATGACGGCGTTGCTCGCGCCTTATGGCATGGAAACCGTGTCGGTGGGCGTGCTTGGGCTTCCGGAACCGGACGAAACCGGCACGCAGTTTGCCGAAAATGCGGCGATCAAGGCGCATTCGGCCGCGAGCCTCTCGGGCCTGCCAGCACTTGCCGATGACAGCGGGCTGTGTGTCGCGGCACTCGGCGGGGAGCCCGGCGTTTACACCGCCAATTGGGCCGAAACGGCGGATGGCACGCGCGACTGGACCCAGGCGATGACGCGCGTGCACGACCGACTGGCGGCGCTGGGGCCGGAGGTGAGCCGGGCGGCGACGTTCGTGTCCACGCTCGCGTTGGCGTGGCCGGACGGCGATATCCGGTTTTTTGAAGGGCGGATCGATGGCACGCTCGTCTGGCCGCCGCGCGGCGACGCGGGCTTTGGCTATGATCCGATGTTTGTGCCGCTGGGCGAGACGCGCACCTTTGCCGAAATGACGTTTGAGGAAAAACAGGCGAACAATCACCGCGCGCGTGCCTTTGCCGCATTTGTCGCCTCGGCGTTTTGAACAATGTTGTCAGGGGCACGATTCAAACTGTAACATAAAGCGGCCATAGCGGACCGATCAACTCGGTTCGGCGTGCAAGGGAAATTGCATGAAGGTTGCTCATATCGTTGAGGCAGGGTTCGGCGATCTGGCCGATTTCGCGCAGTCCGCGCCCCATATTCCCGAACGTGAAACGACCACGCGGCGTCGATACCGCACCATCTGGATTTCGGACATTCACCTGGGCACGCGCGGGTGCAATGCCGATATGCTCATCGACTTTCTCGACCATGTCGATAGCGAGACCATGTATCTGGTCGGCGACATTATCGACGGCTGGCGGCTGAAAAAGAAATTTTACTGGCCCGCCGCGCATAACGACATTGTCTGGCGGCTGCTGAAACGCGCCAAGCGTGGCACCCGGATGATCTATATTCCCGGCAATCATGACGAGATTTTTCGCCAGTTCTCGGGCCTTGATTTCGGCGGCGTCGCGATCCGGCGCAAAGCGATACATGAGACCGCCGACGGTCGCCGCCTGCTGGTGCTGCACGGCGATGAGTTTGATGCGATTACGCTAGCGCACAAGTGGCTCGCGCATGTCGGCGATTTCGCGTATAACACGCTTATGGCGGCCAATGTCTGGGTCAACACCGTCCGGCGCGCGTTCAACATGCCCTATTGGTCCTTGTCGAAGCATGCCAAGGCCAAGGTGAAGAATGCGGTCGAATTCATCTCCAATTATGAGGAGGTGGTGGCTCAGGCAGCGGAAGCGCGCGGCGTGGACGGGGTGATTTGCGGCCATATCCATACCGCCGAAATGCGCCGCATTGGTGGCGTTGATTATTATAACGATGGCGATTGGGTGGAAGGCTGCACCGCGCTCGTCGAACATTTTGATGGCCGGATGGAGATTTTGCACTGGGCCGACGAAATGGCAGCGCGCGCGCGCGCCGAGCGCGAAGCCGCCGCGTCCCGCTCCGATATCCCCGCACTGGCGGCATAGTGCGGATCGCGATCGTCACCGACGCTTGGAGTCCCCAGGTGAACGGGGTCGTGCGCACGCTGCAATCGGTGCGCGCCGAGCTGGAGCGGCAGGGGCATGAAGTGCTCGTCATTTCGCCCGAGCTTTTTTATTCGATGCCGTGTCCGACCTATCCCGAAATCCGTCTGGCCTTTGCGCGCACGGCGGCGGTGGGGAAAATGCTGGCCGATTTCCGTCCCAATGCGATCCATCTGGCGACCGAGGGACCGGTGTGCCTGGCCGCGCGGCGCTGGTGCCTCGCGCGGGGCTTTCCCTTCACAACCGCCTATCATACGCAGTTTCCCGATTATGTATCGGCGCGGATCGGCATCGATCCCGAATGGATCTGGCGCTACATCACCTGGTTTCATTGGCCCGCCCAAGCGGTGCTGGCCTCCACCCCGTCGATCGCCGACGCCCTGCGCGCGCACGGGTTGAACAAGATCCGCTTTTGGGGGCGCGGGGTCGACCTGTCGATTTTTGGGCCCGGTGTGACGCCGGACCCCGCGATCCGCGCGCTGGCGACGGCGGATGGCGGGCCGGTGCAGCTTTATGTCGGGCGCGTCGCGATCGAGAAGAATATCGAAGCGTTTCTGGACAGCGCGCAGCCTGGGTCAAAGGTGATTGTCGGCGATGGCCCCGCGCGCGCCGCGCTGGAGCAGAAATATCCGCAAGCGCATTTCCTGGGCCCCAAATTCGGCGCGGATCTGGCCGCTGCCTATGCTGCCGCTGATGTATTTGTATTTCCTAGTAAAACCGATACTTTCGGGCTGGTGATGATCGAGGCGCTGGCATCGGGCGTGCCGGTTGCTGCCTTCCCCGTAACCGGGCCGGTGGACGTGTTGAAACCGGGCGTCGGGGTGATGCACAACGATCTGGATGCTGCGATTGCCGAGGCGCTGAAGCTCGACCGCGCGGCGTGCGCCGCCTATGGTCAAAGCTTCACTTGGGAGGCGAGCGCCCGGCAATTCCTCGATGCGCTGGCGCCGGTCGGACTGGAAAGCGACCGCCAAGCGGCGTGAGGGGGCGCGCTGTGTTGCCGACATCGCCACGACCGTGTGGGGCGGACCAATTCGCTATTTTGCGGGCAAAGCTTACGAAAGCGTCAAAGGGCAAATAACCGATCGCATAGCCAACGCCTTCACAGCAGCCGAATATAGCTCAGGGCAAGCCAGCGATGGTGCCAACGGCATTACCATAGCCGGAAGTGTTGTGCTTGGCGGCTTGGGGGCGCTAAAGGTGATCGGTGGGCGGGCCGCAGA
>DHHS01000130.1 GCA_002403415.1 Sphingomonas sp. UBA4766
GAATTCGGGGGCCGCTTCAATGTCAGCATGTAGCCGGTGTTGTTGATGAGATGGTCGTCGCGGTCGATCGCGAAAGACGGCGTCCAGGTTATCTCAGTGAACACGACCTTTTGAGCGGCGAAGGCGCCGTAATATGCGCACGGTCGCAACTCCCACCAGAAGCGGCCGTGGTCCTCGCGATGGCGTAACCCCTTGCGCTTGCCGGTCTTGGGGTCCGGCAAACTTTCGAACAGTTTGAAGTGTCGATACAGGCTGGGAAACGCATCGGCGAAGATCGCTTCAGCAGCCTGTTCGGTCGCCGCGCCCGCCCATGGCCAGGCAAAATCGCTGCTCGACTTCATCACGATCATCCACAGCCCTGCCCAGTCCGGCAGCCAGCGATCGATGTCCTGCCCGCGCAAATAGGGCTTGATCACCTCGGCCGCGCGGCCATCCTCGGCGATCAAGCGTTCCTTGGTTGCCGTGTCGATGAGGAAAGCTTCGTTGAAGCCGGTCTTGATGCCATATAGCGGCTTCATGCCTGCATAATCGACCAGCGGCACGCCGTTCGTCCTGATCTTCGCGAGCAGTTCGGCAACGTCTGGCGGCTCCAGCGACCATGGCTCGGCGGTCAGCGTGTCGCGACGCGACAAGTAGGTCGCCGCCTGCACCGCATCGGCCAGCCCGCTGCGCGGGACGTCATCGCGCGGGATGACGGCCAACTCGAACGTTTCAGGCGCGGGTCCGGCGTCGGGTTTGCGCACGGCGATGATGCACGGGAACACATCGGCGTCAGGAAAGAAGCGCTTAGCGTGGCCGAAATCGGCCATGAACTCGACCCAGGCGTCCTCGGCGAACAGCCGCCGCAGCCCTTCGGCATAGCCCGCCTTCAACCACTTGTTGGTGACAACATAGGCCATGCGTCCGCCCGGCCGCAGCAGCTTCAGCCCCTGCTCATAGAAATACACATAGAGGTCAGCCGTGCCGGCGAAGCTGCCATAGGCGCGTTCCAGCGAGGGCTTGATCGAGCTGATCATCTCCTGCCGCACATAAGGCGGGTTGCCGATCACGGCATCGAACCCGCCGCTGCGCCCCTGCGACGCGAGGTCGCGCCAGACGCCGGGAAAGGCGATCTCCCAATTCAGGAACCGGTGCTCGTCCGCCAACGCGCGCGCCTCGCGCACCAAAGCATCCGCCATCAATCGACGACGATCGTCAGGACGGGCCGAGGGCAGCAGGCTGGCTTGCGCCGAAGGCTCGATAGCCCCGTCGCGCAGAGCCGGGTCGGCAATCTCGATAGCACCGGTTGCGATCATCGCAGGGTCACCGAAGCTCCCCTCCAGGACCATCTTGAAGGCTTCGGCTCGCGCATAACGGCGTTCGGCCTCTGCTGCCTTGGCCAGCGCCTTCTCGACCTTGGCCAGCGCCTTGGCCTTCACGGCGCGCTCTTTGTCATCGCCCTCGGCCATCTGCGCAACAGTGGCGCGCCCGACGGTTGCAATCTGCTCGGCCGATTCGCGGATGCGCGCCGGGGCGTCGTCGAACACGCCCATCAACGTGTCCGCCTCTACCATGCTCAGCAGGGCGTCGATCGGCGCGCTGGCTTCGGCCACCGTGCCGAACAGCGCCTTGGACTGTTCGACCTCGGCAATGTCATTGTCAGGGATCGTTTCGATCTGCGCCATCGCTGCGGCAACATTGTCGATCATAGCGAGATGCCGGTTGACCATCAGCGACCCGCGATTGGCGAGCCACAGGCTGGTCGGCCGCACCCAAGCGCCGAGCACGCTGTTGCCGCAGCGTAGATGGTGATCAAGGAACGACAGCGGTGCCCCGACAGTGAAGCTGTGCAACCAGAGCGCGACCTTGGCGAGCTCGACAGCCATGGGGTTGAGGTCGACGCCGTAGATGCAGCGCTTCAGCACCATTCGGCGGACGATGTGCGGATCGTCGAGCTGTTCGGCGACGATCGGCCAGCCATGCTCGCTTGCCCGCGCTAGGATGTCGCCGCGCAGTCCGGCGATGCGTTCAACCAACGGCGACACATATCCGCCGCCAGCGGCAACGGCCGCGTCTTCGGTTGCCTTGAAGACCTTGTCAGACAGCCAGTCGACCAGGCTGACGAGAAAGTGACCGGAACCCATCGCCGGATCAACGATCTTCAGGTCGAGCATGCGCGTGGCGGGGTCGAGCGCGGCAAGCGCATCGCCGGTGGTGCCAGCGGCAACGGCGTTGGCGAAGGCGGCGGTCACCTCATCAACGAGCGGACCAACCGCGCGCTCGATGATAAGCCCGACGAGATCTTCCGGCGTATAATATGAGCCCGACCGGTGCCGGGCACTATTGTCCGCGCGAGGCCTGACACCCCCTAAACCGTCCGCCTCGACAGCATATTCGAGGATCGATTCGTAGATCGAGCCGAGCTGCTGCACCGACAGATCGCGGTAGTTAATGTAGCGTGGGCGTGGATGGGCCGGCGGTGCGGCGGGCCGGTGCGACAACAGGAAAATCACCTCGCCGGTCACGGCATCCGGCAGCCGTACACGAGCAAGCAGGGGTGCGTTCGTCGGATCGAACAGGCCCCCGTTGTAGGGCGGTATACCAAGCTCGTCGTCACCCTCGGCGATGGCGCCGAAGATCGTCTCGAGCCGCGCCCAATATTCCGTGCTGCGCGCAGCGGGCGCGATGCCCTGCTCGCGCGCGTCCGCGATTTCAAGGCGCATCCGGGTCAGGCTGTAGCGGGCATAGGGTCCGCGCTCGTCCGGCAGCAGATTGCGGTCCTCGGCGTAGAGGATGAACAGCAGCCGGTAGAGCGTCACGAGCGCGCCTGATCGCACCTCTTCGAGATAGGCATCATCGGTGCTTTCCGGACGAGCCCGGTCATGCTGCGGCAACGCGCGAACGAGCAGTGGGAAGACCCGATCGAACACGACATCGGACAGATCGCGCGCAACGCGCTCTTCCCATTGGCGAGCATCGACCAGCGCCTGATCATGGAATGAACGACCCTGATCCTCAGGCAGAAAGGCAGCTCGGCCGAAGAGCAGCAAGAAAAGCCGCAGCGCGTGGTCGGCGGTGACGTCAGTATCGAGCAGATCAGGCGTGCAACCGGGGAGGCCGAACACCTTGCCGAGATCTATCTCGAGATAGTCGTCCGCGACCGAAAGCGCGCCTTGCCAATAGAGCCGCCAATGCCGTCCGTTGGTGAGGATGCCCCAGCGCATCTTGCCCTGTGTGATGACATCGGCACGGCTTAGATAATGCATCAGCTGGGCGGCGGGCACGCCTTGATCGCCTTGCGCGGCACGATCGAGCGGGCGGTTCCAGCGTTTGGCTTCGACAAGGGCCGCGCCGTGGCGAAAACGCTGCCACGGATCGAGCCCGGCGGCCGCCGCGTCGGCATCGGCGTCGGGAAACAGCAAAGCGTCCGGTACGTCGTTACGACCGCGCGCGTCCATCCGTTGCTGCACCGAAATGTGATCCCAGCCGAGCAAGCGCAGCGCAGGATAGACGAGCTTTTCCTCGGTCTCGGCTTCAACGGGAGCTTTGCGCCTAGTAAGCGCCGTGAGCAGCTCGCCAATCTGCTCGCGGGCTTGATCGACGGCATCATCTGTCAGGTTGCGCCACTGGGCACTCTCGAGGATGCCTTGCGTCAACCAGTCCCTGGTAAATAGACCACCCTGCAGCACGCGCGCCATTCTCCCCGGCACGATGCATAGCGGATCGTGATCGCCCGGCAATGTCGAGATTTGCGGCGCATGATGCTCCATCGGACCTCACGACGGCCGTGAATTCGGTCATTCGGACGGAGCCGCAGGCCTCGCAAATGGTGGAGGGCAGTTCTCCGATGAAATCACTGTGGTTCGCGTGATCCAACATGTGATTAGGGACCGGTAGAGTTGAGATCGGTCACGGCGTCGGCGGATCGACGGTATCAACTGGCTTTGCCTTCTTTCGGGGCGAAGGCCGCGGGGCAAAGCTCGCTTATCGCGTCGATGATCGCGCCAAGGGCCTTAGTGGCAGCGTGTTGATAATCGGGGTCAAAAGCAGCATACAAATCGGTGACGCTGTCGATCACGCGGTGGCCGAGCTGGACCTCAATTTGGTCACCAGGGACCTTTAGCGCCGGGTCACGCCACTCCTCCGACCATGCCCGGGGTGTCCCTGCGTCGCGAAGCAGTTGGCCAATGGATCGACGGATCAGCTTCATCCCGCCCTCGCCATCCGCCGGCCAGTTGAGCGACCTCACCATCGTCTCCCAAGCTGATTTCACGGACACGAAGGGCACAAAAAAGCCATCAACCTCGTCGATGCGCTCACCGAGTTGAGGCGGCACAATAACAATAGCCCGCCGCTTACGAGTTTGGCGGCGTCCGGCGGGATTCAACGCGATGACGCGCCGCTGGGGGTTCCACTGTCGCCGTTCTGGCTTGGTCGAGAAGTCATGAACGGCATCTGGACGCGCGGCTGTTCCGACGCTCAACATCAGGAACCGGTGAAGTCCAAATCGTTTCGTCGGATACTTTGGATCGGTCGCGTAGCGAAATGCATCGGCAAGGTCCGCCACCGAAAGGCGCCGCTGCGGCGTGCGGTTCAATTCCTTTGTTGGGATCGGCTTGAACTGCGCGGGCCTTGATATATCGCCGCGCTTGGCTGCCGCATTGATAGCCGCGGCTAGCTGGAGCACTGAATTCTCGATTGAAGAAAGAGACCTCGGAGCCGAGCGGACCCCTCCCGAGCTTGTGATGACGGGCTGATTGCCCAACCAAGTTCGAAAACGCGCAATCCATGACTCGTCAACCTTCGAGCACCGGACATCTGGCGTCTCAAGTGTCGCGATGTACCGCACGACGTGATTCAATCGGGCTCGCACCGCGCCGAACGACGGAAGTTCTTCGTGGGTCGTAAGATAGTCCGTTATCGCGCGTAGCACCAACATGTCGGCAGCCCCGGTTCGGCGCTGCCCGCACGTTGGACAAATGAGTTCACCCTCAGTGTGCTGAAGATAGTGGCGATCTAGCGCCGCCCGGGCGGCTGCGAGATCTGCTGTGCGTGTGCTAACAGAGCGATTGCGTCCTCGTTCTGCGTCATACCAGAAGATTGCGAGATACGGGGATCGGAGGCTTCCATCGGACCGCCGGTCCCAATCGAGCCAGTAGGCATCGCGGTCATAGAGTCCGCGCTTCTTTGGTCTGCGCGCCATTTCGCACGCTCCTTCAGTTTCTCGGCCGCAGCGGCCTGGATGATGTCGTTGACGCCGATGTCGGTAAGGAGATCGAGGTCGGCGGCCTCGATGCGGATCCCTCGTCCGCGTTGGATTGCCCGCGACCAGCGTCGCGCGAGGTCGGCGATATCCTCGGTCATTGGGAAGCCTGTCGGCCCAGTCCCGGGGACCAAACATTGCCCGCTTGCGTCGACGTTGGTTGGCTTGTGGAGGGCGTCGATGGGGAGGAATTCGTCTTCATGCGACGGGTGTTAGGAGGGGCAATTCTCTGATATGCAACAACCTGACATTTTAGTGACGAGTCCCGTGGCACCGCTGAGCAGATCAAGGCTTCCTGATGGTTTCGTGGGGTTCAGACCCGACCTGGGCGCGTTCCTGAAGGCTCGCCGAAAGAAGGAAAAGTGGAAGCAACAGACGCTCGCAGATGCGATCGGCATCGCGCGACCGAGCCTTTCGGCGATCGAGAACGGACATGCATGGCCACTGCTGGACACACTGGAAGCACTAGCAAGGGAATTGGAACTTACCCAGGACATGATATTCTTGCGCGGCGATAAAGATCGAAAAGCAAGGTCAAGCGGTCACTCTCGGCGGGCATACTACCGGCTTGAGTTGGGGCGAGGACTGAGGGAGGGGCGAAAGCGCGAAGGCCTTACGCTTCGACAGATAGCTCACAGGTGCGACATATCAGTTGCACAGCTGTCTAGGATCGAGCGAGGCGATGCCACACGCAGTCGCGCATACAGAGACCATCCAGATTACATGGAGTTACCGAAGCAGGATCGGCCACTCCAATTTCGGCATCCGGAGCTTCAGCGGCTCTATCTGTTAGATGATTGAATACCTGACGACACGCCGACCAAACTATCATTTCGGCATTGGTGGGACGGCGCCGTGATACGCGAGCAGGTGCGGGACGAGATCAGACAAGTCGACCGTCGCGCCGTTCGCGCACGCGCCCTACGGATCTCGCGGCGCAACCGAACCGCATGCATGCCCCAGCGCCGAAGCGGATTGCGCACGCCACAGCGGCACCGCTTGAATTCAGCTCGGATTCCGCATCGCAGACATGATTTGTTCCGGGTTCGTTTTGGCAACACACCGGAGTTGCACCGGACACGATCCGTCAAATCACCATCGCCGGACAAACAAAAACCCCGCAACCTGTTCAGATTGCGGGGTTTTCAATGGTGGGCGTGGCAAGGATTGAACTTGCGACCCCTGCGATGTCAACACAGTGCTCTACCACTGAGCTACACGCCCACGGAGCGCGCCCAATAACCGGCGCGCTGATCGCTGGCAACCCTCAATGCCGCCCAGTGATGCTTTCCGCCTCGAACAGCCGGTCCACTTCCAGCACCAGGTCGCGCAGGTGAAACGGTTTCGACAGGACGCGCGCCTGCGGCATAGTCTTGCCCGCCTTTAGCGTTACGGCGGCAAAACCGGTAATGAACATCACCCGCAAGTCCGGGCACATCTCGCCCGCTTTTTGCGCGAGTTCGATGCCATCCATTTCGGGCATCACAATGTCGGTCAGCAACAAATCAAATGGTTCGGTTTCGAGCAGCGGGATCGCCGCCGTCCCCCGGTCGACCGCGCTGACGGCATAGCCCGACCGCTCAAGCGCGCGGGTAAGATATTCACGCATCACGCGGTCATCTTCGGCCAGCAGGATTCGGATCATCGCGTCGCCCTTCTCATGTGCCCCATCTTATGCGCCAAGCCCTTAATATTTTCCAGCCATCAGCAACGAATTGCGACCCCGGGGCCACACGGCTACGCAGGACGGTGATGGCTGATTCGGCTGCTTCGTTCGATCGATTGGGGGCGACGGTGCCGTCCTGCCCGGTCGTCGTGTCGGTGCCGCATGGCGGGCGCGACTATCCCGCCGCGATGCTTGCCGCGATCCGGGCACCAGTGCTGGCGTTGCGGCCGCTGGAGGACCGGCACGTCGATACATTGGCGCGGGCTGCGCATCATGACGAGGCGATGCTTATTCAACGCGTGCCGCGCGCCTGGATCGACCTGAACCGCAGCGAGCAGGAGCGCGACCCGCTGCTCGATGACGGCGTCAATCCCAAGCATCAATCAGCACCGTCGCTCAAATTGCGCAGCGGGCTGGGCCTGGTGCCGCGCCGAGTGGGCGCGGTGGATGAGATCTGGCGCGGGCGATTGCGCGCAACGGACGTCACCGCGCGGATCATTAATGATTACCGGCCATATCACGCGGCCGTCGCCGCAGCCCTGCGCGCTGCCCGAGCACGATTCGGCTGCGCGGTGCTGGTCGATCTCCACTCGATGCCGCCGCTCGGGGTTCCCGGAGAGGCTGCGCAGATCGTGTTTGGTGACCGGTTCGGACGCAGTGCCGCCGCCCGCTTCGTCGCGCGGATCGAGGCAGAGGCGACCGCCGCTGGCATCGGCCACGCGCTCAACACACCCTATGCGGGCGGGCATATACTGGACGCGCACGGCGCGCCCGCGCGCGGGTTGCACGCGGTGCAGATCGAAATCGACCGGCGGCTCTATCTTGACGATGCATTCGACCAGCCCGGCGCAGGATTGGCGGCCACCGCCGCGCTGCTGCGCCGCATGTTTGCTGCGCTTGCCGATGAAGCGCTGGCCGGGCGAAGCGCCATCGCCGCCGAATGACGCAGGCACGGCCGCATAAAAAACCACCTCGCGCAAATGCACGAGGTGGCCAAGGTTCAGGGAGGGCGAAGCCGAAGCTTCACCGCGCGGCCTGCGAAAGGGGGGAACACAGGCGGCGCTGTTAATAGATAGGTCCACGATGCCCGCGTTTCAACCCGTGCCCGTCGGCACCCGAAAAAACTTGATTATTGCAGCGTCAACTCCGGCATCGGCATCTTGCCCTGCGTCACTTGCCGTTCAAAAATCTCCCGCATCAGCGCGAGCGAGAACAGATGCGCATAAAGCAGCGGCAACATGCCCGACTGGCTCATCTTGCGCAGTTGATCGCCACGCACGTCGGCAAGCTTGGCTTCGTCGACCATCTGGAAACCACGATAGACGAACGGCTTGTCGCTGCCCTGTGGCTGAATGGAAACTTCGCCTTCGATCAACAGGCCGCTTTCCTTCAGTTCCTTCATAAAGGCCTGCGTGCGCGCGCCGGCCTGTTCGAACATTTCGTTGAACTGGAGCACATTCTTGGTGAACTCGGTCGGCTGGCCGTCAGCAAACAGCGCCTCGCCATCGTCGAGCTTGCCGATCGCGTCATAGGTCGGGTCGAAACACAGCGACAATTCCTGTGCATCGGGCGTCAACCGCGCGAGCATATAGGGATAGCGCCGGATATAGGCGGGGATGTAGACCGCGTTGTCGAGCAACGCGCCCTCATCATCGATGAACACGTTCACACCCTCGTTCAGACCCATCAGCGCAAGCGGGATCGGGTCTTCACCGCTGGAGAACACGATCGGCATGAAGCGTTGCGCCAGCGCAAATTCGTCAACCGTCACCGGAATCGCATGCTGGCCGACCAGAAACGGGGCCTTGTCCTGCGGCTTGGCACGGAAATCGGCATGCATCTGGCTCGAAAGCGGTTCAAGCCCCTTGTAGAAGAGCGGCAGTTGGTTGGGCGCGCTGGCCATTGCTAATCTCCATCAAAACAACAAGGCCCGCGACTGTCGAACCTCACAGGCGACAGGCCTTATGGTGCCACCGCGCGCGGTGCAAGCGCCACCAGCTTACCGGGGTTCATCAAGCGGTCAGGGTCGAACGCGACCTTGATCGCACGCAACGCCGTCAGCCGGGCGGGACTCGACAGGCGTTCGAGCTCGTCCAGCTTCATCTGGCCAATGCCGTGTTCGGCGGAGATCGATCCGCCCGCAGCGATCACCAAATCATTGACGAACGGCGTAATTCGCGGGGCTTCGCGCGCATACCAATCGTCTGCATCGACGCCTGCTGGCGCACGGACATGGAAATGGACATTGCCGTCGCCCAAATGGCCAAAGCCGCTGGCGCTGGTGCCGGGGAAGCGCGCTTCGCAGGCAGCAGCCGCCTCGACCATGAAGTTCGGCATGGTGTCAACCGGCACCGATATGTCGTGCTGCACTGCGGGTCCGTGCGCTTTTTCCGCCGACGATATCGAGTCGCGCAGCCGCCAAAAGGCGTCCGCCTGCGCCTCGCTCGCGGCGATCACCGCGTCCACCACTTCGCCTGCCGCAAGGGCGGGGCCCAGTAACCGCTCCAGCAAGG